>JBDHZW010000197.1:0-9898 GCA_039812105.1 Nakamurella sp. | reverse complement strand
CCGGGCGCCCGCGGGCGGCACCCGGTCCGGAGTGCGCCCCGCCCGACGGACGTCGGCGGTCGCCGCCACCGCGCCGGCCTCGGCCCGCAGCGCGCCGGGTTCCTCGTCCGGCCGGCCGTCACCGGCCCGCTCGACGGCGTCGGCCAGGTGGTCCAGGCAGTGCACGAGCAGCGGCGGGGACGGCATGGCCCGGGCGAGCGCGACGGCGTCCCGGCCGTGCCGGACGGCGGCCGTCAGGTCGCCGGTGAGAAGGGCGAGCCGGCCCAGGACGTCGTCGACGGGCAGCCCGGCGCTGTGCCCGCCGCCGACGTTGAGCAGCCCCCGGTACGGCAGCAGCGCCCGGTAGGCCGGTGCCGCATGGGCCGTCGCGCCGGCCCGCGCCACCACGTCGGCGAACTCGCGCAGCAGGTGGTCCCCGGTCCACGAGCGGAGCAGCCGCTCGGGCTCGGCCCCGAACCGGTGCAATACCTCCTGCACACCGGCCGGATCGCCGAACAGTTGGGCCCCGTAACCCTTCTGCACCTGGAAGACCGGAGACGGCACCGCCCCCAACAGGTCCATGGTGATCCGGTGGATCTCCTGCGCCCGCGGGTCGGGGTGCCCGTACAGGTCGAACAGCATGAGCCGGTGCAACGCCTCACAGCCGAGCACGACAACCGGTTCCACCCGCCCGTTCCCGACCCGGATCGCCTCGGTCACGGCCGCCCGGGCGGCGACCAGGCTGCCGCTCAGCGCGAACAACGTGGTGCGCTGCACCAGCGTGATGTACCGCCACCAGGGCGACGGCAGCAGCGCGGCCAGCACCTCGGCGCGACCGAGAGCCTGCCCGGCGGAGCCGATGTCGCCGTCGTTGAGCAACAGGCCGGAGCGCCGCTGGTGACCCGAGATGCTCAGGTCGGAACGCCCGGCACGCTCGGCCACGCCGATCGCCTCGTCCGCCGAGGCCATCGCGGCGGTCAGGGCCGGCGGGGTGGTCGCCGGCCGGATCTGGTCGAGCAGCAGCTCGGCGACCAGAACCGGGTCGCCGATGGTCCGGGCCAGCGTGACGGCCTCGGCCGACCACGCATCGACCCGCTCGGTGGCCTCGACGTCGGCACCCCCGACGATGGTGAGCCGGCCGAGCAGCCGGGCTCGCAGCCGCAGTTCGTCGGCCGGCAGGGCGTGGAGCGCGTCCTCCAGTCGGCGCATCCGGGGCAGGTCCGGCACGAACGCCTGCGCCCACAGGTTGGCCCCGATCTCGGCCCGGGCCCGGGTGCGGGGATCCGACGACCCGGCGGCCAGCTCGGCGGCCTCCTGGTAGAGACGGATGGCCGGATCGAGATCACCGAGCCAGCCCAGGATTTCGGCGAGGTCGACGGCCACTTCGGCCCGCAACTCGGCATCCGCGACACCGGCCGCGGTCTCGTGCGCCGACCGGAGCAGGGCGGCGGCGCGGGCGTGCTGCCCGGCGTCCACCAGTTCGGCGGCCACCGCGCACGCCTGCTCGACCGCGTCGACGTCCGCTCCGGATCGGAGTCGATGGCCGGCGGCCGCCGCCCGCCCGGTGACGTCGTCGACCGTCCGCCACGCGGTCGCCAGCCTGGCGTGCGCCTGCACCGGGTCACCCAGCCGCCCGGCCGCATCGGCGATCAGGACGTGCCGGAACCGCACCCCGGCCGGCGACACCTCGGCCAGCACGCCGTCGCGCAGCGCCGGTCGCAGGCGCTCGGCCAGCTCGCCCGGCGGGCAGGCGCAGGCGCGGGCCAGCACCGGGAGCGGGGTGCCCGGACCGGCGGTGGCGGCGGTCGCCAGCGCCTCCCGGGTCGGCCGGTCGAACCGGTCGAGCGAGCGGCGCAGCACCTCGCCGATGACGTCGCTGCCGTCCGGCGAGCGGACGAGTTCGGTGACGAACAACGGATTGCCGCCGGTCCGCGCGTGCAGGCCGACAACGTCGATCGGTTGCACGGATTCCCGGGCGGCCAGCCGGCGCACGCCCTCGACGTCCAGCCCGGCGAGCGTGATCTGCCGGGCCACCCGGCGCAGTCCCTCCTGGGCGGGCATGTCCGGCTCGTGGTCGCGAGTGGTCGCCACGATCGCCACGGGCGCGTCGCCGAGCGCCCGGGGCAGCCGCTCCAGCACCCAGATCGCGATCGGGTCGGCCCAGTGCAGGTCGTCGAGCACGACGAGGGCCGGGCCGGCGGCGGTCAGCGCGTCGGCCACGGTCTCCAGGTACTCCCAGCGGCGCTCGTCGGCCGGCAGCGCGGGATCGGTGTCGGGAACGGCGCCGAGAGCGCGAAACACACCGCGCCACAACTCCATCGGCCGCCGGCACAGCGCGTCCGCCTCGCCCCGGAGCACCCGCATCCCGGCCGCCCGGGCGATCGGCCCGGCCTCGTCGACGAGCCGGGTCTTGCCGATGCCAGGTTCGCCGGTGACCACGACCAGGGTCGGCCGACCGCTCCGGGCCGCGTCGAAGGACTCCCGCAGCAGGGCGAGCTCGGGGTCACGGCCGATCAGGGCGCCGGCCGGGTCAGCGCCGAGCACCGCCATCGACCGCTCCGTCCGGGTCGGGCCCCACGCGGCGTTGCGCCGGGACGATCGCATCATGATCGCCGCTCCGGTCGCCCGCGGCAACGCTCTCCCCGGCCGGGTGCAGCACGAGTGAGTGGCGCATGGCCGGTTCACTTCAGCCGGAGGTGCGCCGGTCGAGCAGGTCGATCAGCCGGTCGGCGTGGGTTCCGGCGCGAGGCGAGCCGTTCGGCGTGCGCGGCCGGGCCGCTTCGCGCCGGTTCCGCTCACGGCGCGCCGTTCATTCGCGGCGCGCCGTGGACAAGGGATGCGCGAACCGAGGGCCGGACCGACCTGCGCAGAGAACGGCGAGGATGTGGCCCGCGCCCGCCGCCCGGGTAGGATGGTCGGGTTGCCTCGGCGAGGGCGACCCGGACGCAGGTCCGGGTGGGCCGTGATCGACGCGGTGGGTGTGACTCCCGCGCGTCGGTGCGCGGTCGACGTCCCCGTCGCGGCCCAGCACCGGTTCCGCCCACGCAAGGAGTTCTGAAGTGTCCGAGGTCCGCCTCATCGCCGAGTCCCGCACCGAGTTCGGCAAGGGCTTCGCCCGCCGCATCCGCCGCGCCGGCAAGGTGCCCGCCGTGCTGTACGGCCACGGCACCGACCCGCGTCACCTGTCGCTGGACGCCCGGGAGTTCGCCCACGCCCTCAAGGGCGGCGCCAACACCGTGCTGACCCTGCAGCTGGAGGGCGGCGACGAGCTGGCCCTGCCCAAGTCCGTCGTCCGGCACCCGTTGCGCGACTACTTCGAGCACGTCGACCTGCTGCTCGTGCGCCGCGGCGAGAAGGTCACCGTCGACGTCCCGGTCGTCATCGAGGGCGACGCCGCCTCCGGCACCCTGGTGCTGAACGACCTGACCACCCTGTCCGTCGAGGTCGAGGCTTTGAGCATCCCCGACAGCCTGACCGTCGACCTGGCCGGAGCCGAGGCCGGCACCCAGATCCTGGCCGGCGACGTCAGCCTGCCCGCGGGCGCGACCCTGGTCACCGACCCGGAGGCCCTGGTCGTCGCGGTGCAGACCGCGCCGACCGCCGAGGAGCTGGAGGCGGAGACCGAGGAGGCCGAGGCCGAGGCGGGCGTCGTGCGGGACGAGCCGCAGGCCGAGACCGAGTCCTGATCCGTGACGGGCTCGCATAGATGACACATGGGCCCTTCCTGATCGTGGGCCTGGGCAACCCGGGCAAGCAGTACGCCGGCAACCGGCACAACGTGGGCGCGATGGTCGCCGACGTGCTTGCCGAACGGCTCGGCTCCGGGTTCAAGTCGCACAAGGCGGGCGCCGACATCGTCGAGGGACGGTTCGGCGCCCACCGCGTCGTGGTGGCCAAGCCCCGGTCGTACATGAATCTGTCCGGTGGGGCCACGTCCGGGCTGGCCAAGTTCTTCTCGATCGCGCCGGCCCAGGTGATCGCGGTGCACGACGAACTCGACCTGCCGCCGGCGACCATCCGGGTCAAGCGCGGCGGCGGGGAGGGCGGGCACAATGGGCTGCGCTCGATCTCGGCCAGCCTGGGCACCAAGGACTACCTGCGGGTCCGGTTCGGCATCGGCCGGCCCCCCGGCCGGATGGATCCGGCCGATTACGTGCTGCGCGACTTCTCCTCGGCCGAGCGCAAGGACCTCGGGGTCGATCTGGAGAACGCCGCCGACGCGGTGGAGCTGCTGATCGAGCAGGGGCTGGAGGCCACCCAGAACCGCCTGCACGCCCCCTGACCTGCTGTTGATCATGGGCTGGCGGCCCTTCTGACGGAGTCAGAAGGGCCGCCAGCCCATGATCAACTCGGGACGGGGGCCGCCGGCGGGACGGGGGCGGCCGGCTCGGGTTCGACGATCAGCGTCGCCGCGGCGGCCCGGCGCAGCTTTCCGGACGGGGTCTTGGGCAGGCTGCCCACCGGCAGCACGGCCACCACGGCCGGCCGCGCGCCGATCTCGGACGTCACCGCCGACCGGACGTCGTGCTCGATCCGCCCCGCCTCCGCCGGATCCTTCGCGGCCCGCGACTCCACGGCCACCGCGAACGACTCGCGCCCGCTCGGCGTGGTCCAGCGCACCGCCACCGCGTTGCCGGCCCGGACACCGTCCACGGCCTGCGCGGCCCGCTCGATGTCGGTCGGGTAGATGTTCCGGCCGCCCATGATGATGACGTCCTTGACCCGGCCGCACACCACCACCTCACCGTCCACCAGGTAGCCGAGATCGCCGGTGTCCAGCCAACCGTCGGCGTCCTGGGTGGCGACCGGACCGTCCATCGTCAGGTACTGCCCGGTGATGCACTCGCCGCGCAGGTGCAGCACGCCCACCTCGCGGTCGCCCAGCCACTCGCCGGCCCCGCCGCGTACCCGCACCTCGATGCCGGCCAGCGGCGGACCGAGCACCGGGAAGCTGCGGCCGTCGGATGCCGGGACGGCCCGCCGCTGCGACTCGAGCGCGGCGGCGTCGACCGTGTCCACCTTCAACGGGGTGCCCCAGGGATGGAACGACACCGCCAGCGACGCCTCGGCCATCCCGTAGGCGCAGACCACCGCGGTGTCCGGCAGCTTGAACGGCGCGCCGGCGGCCAGGAACGCCCGGACCGCGGCGACGTCGATGGGTTCGGCCCCGTTCAACGCGAACCGCATGGTCGACAGGTCCAGCTCGGCACCCTGGGTAGCGGCCCGGGCCAGCACCCGAGCGGTCAGCGCAAACGCGAAATTCGGTGCGGCGGTGATGGTTCCGCCGTACTTGCCGATCAGCTGCGGCCAGATCAGCGGGTTGGCCAGGAAATCGTTCGGGGTGACGGTGACCAGCTCGATGCCCCGGCACATCGGCAGGGTCAGGAAACCGACCATGCCCATGTCGTGGAACAGCGGCAGCCAGGACACCATCACCTCGCCCGGCCGGATCTGGGCGGCCTCGCACATCGACTCGATGTTCGCCCACAGGTTGCGGTGGGTGATCCGCACCGCCTTCGGGGTCGCCGTCGAGCCGGAGGTCAGCTGCAACAGGGCCGGCAGGTCCTCGCCGATCGGCACGTCCGGAGCCGCGCCGCCGGGGCCGGTCACCAGCTGCTCGACCGTGAACGCCTGCACCCCGGTGCCCGCCAGCAGCTCGACGAACTCGGTGAACGGATCGCCCAGCACCGCCGCCTTGGCGCCGACCAGGGACAGCACGGCGGCCGTGTCCTGCGCGTAGGTCATCAGGTTGGTCCGCGCCGTCGGCTGGTGCAGCATCGTCACCGACGCGCCGGCCAGCCAGGCGGCCTGGGCGGCCGGCGCCACCTCGAACGGCTTGGCCGCGAGCACCGCGACCGCATCGCCCGGGCCGATCCCGTTCGCGGCCAGCAGCCGCGCCCCGGCGCCGGCCTTCGCGTGCACCTGGGCCCAGGACGTGCGGACGGGCTCGTGCGGCTCGCCCGTTGTCATACCGTTGGGGCCCTGCGCGGCGGTGCGCAGGGCGTCAGAAAACGCGCTCATCCCGCCACGGTAGGCCACGCCCGGACGAAGGTCCGTGAGGTGCGGGCGTCGCTCCGTTATCGTCGGCGCGTGGCTGGACGGCACCGGCGGCACGACCCCGACGACGCCCCGACCGTCGTCGTCCTCGGCAGCATCAACATGGACCTGGCCGTCCGCGCCGCCGCCCTGCCGCGTCCCGGGGAAACCCTGACCGGCACGGACTTTTCGATCTCGCCGGGCGGCAAAGGGGCCAACCAGGCGATCGCCGCGGCCCGGGCCGGCGCCCGGGTGCGGATGATCGGCGCCGTGGGCTCGGACGACTTCGGGCCCCGGTTGGTCGACACGCTGTCCGGGGCCGGGGTGAACGTCGAGCGAGTGCGCCGGGTCCACGGGCCCAGCGGCACCGCGCTGATCACCGTCGCCGACGACGCCGAGAACAACATCGTCGTGGTGCCGGGCGCCAACGGCGCGTTCGTCGCCCTGACCGACGCCGACCGGGCGGCGATCACCGGCGCGGACCTGCTGGTGCTGCAGCTCGAGGTGCCGATCGCGACGGTGACGGCGGCCGCCGGGGTCGCCGCCGACGCGGGCGTGCCGGTGCTGCTGAACCCCTCCCCGGTCCGCCCGGTACCGCCGGAGTTGCTGGCCGCGGTCGACATCCTCGTGGTCAACGAGACCGAAGGGGCCGCCCTGGGCGACGCCCACCCGGGCGGTGGGCACGTCGTCACGACGCTTGGTGCGTTCGGCGCCCGGTACCGCGGGCCCTCCGGCATCCTGGCGGTCCCGACCCCGGGAACCGTGCGGCCGGTGGACACCACCGGCGCGGGCGACGCGTTCACCGGCGCGCTGGCCGTGGCCTGGTGTCGCGGCGACGACCCCGCGACCGCGCTGCGCTGGGCCTGCGCGGCAGGGGCGCTGGCCACCACCCGGCCCGGTGCCGGCACCGCCCCGCTCGCCGCGGACATCGACCGGCTGCTGGCGCCCACCCGGGCGTGACCGGCGCCTCACCTCGTGTTGTGGGCCGGGACCGGCCGGCCGCCGGGTCGCCTACGCTGGACCGGCTATGGCGCATCTGCTGGGGGCCGAGGCCCTGCACCTCGAGTACCCCGCCAAGGTCGTGTTCGACTCCGTCTCGCTGGGCGTCGACGAGGGCGACCGGATCGGCATCGTCGGCCGCAACGGCGACGGCAAGTCCAGCCTGCTGGCCATGCTCGCCGGGCGGCTGGAACCGCACCGCGGCCGGGTGACCGTCCGCGGCGGCGTCACCATCGGCGTGCTCGACCAGGGCGACACCCTGGACGACGACGACACGATCGGGCACGCGGTGGTCGGCGAGCGCCCCGAGCACGAATGGGCGGGCGACCCGCGGGTCCGCGAGATCCTGGCCGGGCTGCTCGCCGACCTGGACTGGGCGGCCCGGCTGGACACGCTGTCCGGCGGCCAGCGGCGGCGGGTCGCGCTGGCCCGGTTGCTGGCCGGCGACCACGACGTCATCGCCCTCGACGAACCGACCAACCACCTGGACGTGGAGGCCATCGCCTGGCTGGCCCAGCACCTGAAGCGCCGCTGGCCGGCCACCGGTGGCGGGCTGCTGGTCGTCACCCACGACCGCTGGTTCCTGGACGAGGTGTGCACCGCCACCTGGGAGGTGCACGACCGGATCGTCGAGCCGTTTGACGGCGGCTACGCCGCCTACATCCTGCAGCGGGTGGAGCGGGACCGGCAGGCCGCGGCCATCGAGTCCCGGCGGCAGAACCTGGCCCGCAAGGAGCTGGCCTGGCTGCGCCGCGGCGCGCCGGCCCGCACGTCCAAGCCGAAGTTCCGGATCGATGCGGCCAACACGCTGATCGCCGACGTGCCGGAGATCCGGGACAAGGTGCAGCTGCAGTCGCTGGCCGTCACCCGGCTCGGCAAGGACGTCGTCGACCTGCAGGACGCGTCGGTCGCCTACGACGGACGCGAGGTGCTGCACCAGATCCGCTGGCATCTCGCGCCCGGCGAACGCACCGGGATCCTCGGCGTCAACGGCGCCGGCAAGTCCACCCTGCTCGGGCTGATCGCCGGCACCGTGACGCCGACCGCGGGCCGGGTCAAACGGGGCGTGACCGTGAAGGTCGCCACCCTGACCCAGCGGATGGACGAACTCGACCAATACCTGAACGACCCGGTCCGCATCGTCATCGAGCGGCTGCGCACCAACTACACGTTCGGCACCGGGTCGAAGGCGCAGGAGCTCACTCCGGGCCAGCTGCTGGAGCGGCTGGGCTTCGCCACCGGGCAGCTGTCCACCCCGGTCAAGGATCTGTCCGGTGGGCAGCGCCGCCGGCTGCAGCTGCTGCTGATCCTGCTCGACCAGCCCAACGTGCTGATCCTGGACGAGCCGACCAACGACCTGGACACCGACATGCTGGCCGCGCTGGAGGACCTGCTCGACTCCTGGGCCGGCACGCTGATCGTCGTCTCGCACGACCGGTACTTCGTCGAACGGGTCACCGACCAGCAGTACGCGATCTTCGACGGGCGGCTGCGGCACCTGCCCGGCGGCGTCGACGAGTACCTGCGGCTGCGGGCGGCCCAGTCCGCGACGAGTTCGCCCTCGGCGGCCGGGTCGGCGTCGGAGGCCGGATCGGACGCCCTGTCCGGGGCCGAATTGCGCGCCGCCCAGAAGGAACTCACCGCGATCGAACGGCGACTGGCCCGGTTGGCCGAGCAGATCGACGCCCGGCGCATCGCTCTCGCCGATCACGACCACGCCGACTACCTCGGCCTGAACGAGAAGATGGCCGCCATCGGCGAACTCGAGCGCGAGGTGGAAGCGCTGGAGGAGCAGTGGCTGGAACTGTCCGACCGGCTCCCGTAACCCTCGCCCGGCGGCGGCCGGCTCGCGATCACCGCCCGTCGGTGCGCTCGCCGCGCTCGCCAGGTGCGGCGCGTTCCTGACGAGCCGGGTCGGGCCCGGTCGGATCTCCCTGGCACACCGACTCTGCGCGACCCAGGCGCACCCTGCACCCACCCGGCGCACTCTGCGCCGGCCCGGCGCACCCTGCGCCGCAGATCCACCGGCACAGTGCCCCCGCCCCGCGCACAGTGCCCCCGAAACGCGCAAAGTGCCGCCAAACCCCGAGCCGATCTCCCACACACACCTGCTCTGCGCGACCCAGGCGCACCCCGCACCCACCCGGCGCACCCTGCGCCGGCCCGGCGCACCCTGCGCCGCAGATCCACCGCGCACAGTGCCCCCGCCCAGCGCACAGTGCGCCGGAAACGCGCAAGGTGCCGCGAACCGGGGTGGGACGCGCCAAGCGACACCACCTGGAGCCCACCCACCCGAAGGTTCGGGTCGTCCCGGACGAGCGCCGTCGCAATCGAGCACCGAAAAGTCGGCGCTTCGCGTCAGCCCCGCCCGGTCGGCACCACCCGCGCCCCGGGCGCGGGCCCGGCAACCACCCGGACCGACCGGCAGGTGCCCGACCCGGCGAGTTCGGCCGCGACCGCACCGGCCGATTCGGCGTCCGCACACAGCAGGGCCACGGTCGGGCCGGACCCGGACACCACCCCGCCCAGGGCGCCCGCCGCCTCCCCGGCCCGCAGGGTGCGCCGCAGTTCGGGATGCAGGGAGATCGCGGCGGCCTGCAGGTCGTTGCCCAGCGCGGCGGCGATCGCGGCCGGGTCGCCGCCGGCCAGCGCCGCCAGCATGACGTCGACCGGCTTGACCCGGGGCGGGTTGCCCTGGGCTCGCAGCCGGTCCAGCTCGGCGAACACCTCGGGCGTGGACAGCCCTCGGTCGGAGAAGGCCAACACCCAGTGCAGCCGGGCCCGGGTCATCACCGGGGACAGCAGGTCGCCCCGGCCGGTGCCCAGCGCGGTCCCGCCGGCCAGCGCGAACGGCACGTCGGCGCCCAGTTCCCGGGCCAGTTCG
>JBDHZW010000196.1:0-9961 GCA_039812105.1 Nakamurella sp. | reverse complement strand
GCCGGTCGGCACCCACCGACGGGCACCCTCGGGAACACTGGACCGGTGGATCCGGACCCTTCCGCGCCTGGCGATTCCCGGTTGGCGCGCCGGCTGGGCACCTTCGACGCGGTGGTGATCGGCCTGAGTTCCATGATCGGCGCCGGCATCTTCGCGGCCCTCGCCCCGGCGGCGGCGGAGGCCGGGTCCGCCCTGCTGTCGGCGCTGGCCCTGGCGGCCGTCGTTGCCTTCTGCAACGCGACCTCGTCCGCCCGCCTGGCCGCCCGGTACCCGCAGTCCGGGGGCACGTATGTCTACGGCCGCGAACGTCTCGGCCCGTTCTGGGGATACCTCGCCGGGTGGGGCTTCGTGGTCGGGAAGACCGCGTCGTGCGCGGCGATGGCGTTGACCGTCGGCAGCTACGTCTGGCCGGCCCATTCCACCGTCGTGGCCGTGGGCGCCGTCATCGGGGTGACCGCGTTGGCCGGCGCCGGGGTGCAGAGGGCCGCCTGGGCGACCAGGATCATCGTCGCGGTCGTGCTGGCCGTGCTGGCCGCGGTGGTGATCGTCTGCGTCGGTGACGGGGTGGCCGCCGGGGGCCGCCTGGCCGTGCCCGGCTGGTCGGCCGGCGTGCTGCCCGCGGCGGGGCTGCTGTTCTTCGCCTTCGCCGGGTATGCCCGGATCGCCACCCTCGGCGAGGAGGTGCGCAACCCGGCGCGGACCATTCCCCGGGCGATCGCGGTGGCGCTGGGCCTGACCCTGGTCGTCTACGCGGCCGTCGCGATCTCGGTCCTGGTCGTGCTGGGTCCGGCGGAGCTGGCCGCGTCGGCCGACCCGCTGGCCCAGGCGGTCGCGGCCGCCGGATCCTCCTGGCTGGTTCCGGTGGTGCGGATCGGTGCCGCGGTCGCGGCGGTGGGGTCGCTGCTCGCGTTGTTCCTCGGCGTGTCCCGGACGGTCCTGGCCATGGCCCGGGACCGGAACCTGCCGCCCGCCTTGGCCGCCGTGCATCCGCGGCACCGGGTCCCACAACGCGCCCAACTCGCCGTCGGTGCGGTGGTGGCGGTGCTGGCCGCCACCGTGGACCTGCGTGGCGCGATCGGATTCTCCTCCTTCGGCGTCCTGGTCTACTACGCCGTCGCCAACGCGTCGGCGTGGACGCTGCCTCGGAGCGGCCACCGCTTGTCCCGCGCGATACCGGCCGCCGGCCTGGCCGGATGCCTGGTGCTGGCGGTGACGTTGCCGCCGGACGCGGTGCTGATCGGCGCCGGTGTCCTGGTGCTCGGTGTGGTCGTCCGCGTGCTGGGTCGCCGGGCGTCGCGTGGCCGACCGGCACACTGACCAGAAGCGGTGCCGCAGAGGGTGGGTCAGCGATCCGTCAGGCGCAGCGCGAGCACCGGGCAGGCGCTCGCGGCCGCCTTCGCCCGCTTGAGCTGGTTTGCCGAAAGCGGCCCGGCGGGCAGGATCGGGTAACCCCATTCATCCAGGGTGATGGCGTCCGGCCATTCGTCGGCGCACAGCCCGTGCGCCCGGCAGGCGATCGGGTCGACCCGGAGGGCGCGGGCGGTCATGGTCCGCTCCCGGCCGGCGCGGGCCCGAGCGGGACCGTCGCCGACGGACGGCAGGTACGCCCGCCGATGTGCCACTCCAGATGGCCGGGTTGCCGGGTGGCAACCGCCGACAGGGCGCTGGCCGCCAGGGCGACCGTCCCGTCGGGATGACCGCAGCCGCCGCGACCGTCGATGATCGGCAGGCGCCGGCGCAGCCGGCCCAGTGCATCCCGGTCGCCGGCCACCAGGTCGGCCAGATCGGCCGCGATGGCCGGCAGCCCGAACATGCACGGCCCGCACTGCCGGGCCCCGGCGGCGGCCTGGTGCTGCAGGATGCGGGCGGTTTCCACCAGCAGGCAGGTGTCGGGTGGCAGCACCACGATCGAACCGACACCCCGGGGAACGCCGGTCCCGAGATCCGACGGCCCGAGGGGAATCTCGGCCGAGCTGTGCAGCTCGACCCAGCGGCCGCCGAGCCCGCCGACCAGCGCCCAGCCGGTGGGCGGGGCGCCGGCCCGGGCCAGCAGGGCGCCGATCGGGACGTCGGTGGCGGCCTCGACGACCCCGGGCCGGGCCACGGCCCCGCCGAGGGTGAGCAGCGCGGTACCCGGTTCGGCCGGCGACCCGACCGAAGCGAACCACTCGGCTCCGAACCGGGCGATCAGCGCCAGGTGCGCCAGCGTCTCCGCGTTCGCCACCAGGGTGGGACGGTGGTCGACGCCGTCCCGCCAGATCGGGGTCAGCCGGCCGGTGGGACGCGCGTCACCGGTGTTGAGCAGGCGGACGAGCGACGTCGCCTCGGACGCCAGGTAGCGGCGCGGCACGGCGGCGATGTCCACCATCGGAGCCGGAGCCGGGCGTTCGGACAGGGCGCGGTGCAGGGCCGCCGGGCCGGCCGAACCCTGGTGGGCGGCGAACACCACCCGATCGGCGCCCACCGCGGCGGCCGCCGCGAGGGCACCGTCCACGACCAGCTGGGGCGAACGATCGACCAGCACGCGGTCCTTGGCCGACGTGGTGTCGCCCTCACAGCAGTTGACGACGACGACCGCCGGTCGCCGGGTGGTCCGGCGGGCCGCGTCCACGGCCGCCAGCTTGCGGGCGGTCGGGAAGCCGGCGCCGCCGCGACCGGTAAGCCCGGCCGCGTCCACCAGGCCGATCACCTGCGCCGGGGACGTATCGGGGAGCGGTCCCAACCGGTCGAGGTGGTCGGGCCAGGACGTGGCGGCCCGGCTCGGCAACAGCCGTCCCACCGGCCCCGGGGCCGGGTGACGCGAAAGCGCTCGCGGGTGCGTGCCGGCGATCGTCATCGACGTCCCTCCGTCGGCTGCCGGGGGTGCGCCGTCCGGGCGGTCCCGCGGGCCACGGTGTCCGGGTGCCGGTCGGGTCGCAGCCGATACCCGACCGTCGCCAGAACTGCTGCAATGCAGACGATGTCAACCAGGATGAGCCAGGTCTGGCGACCGTCGCCGCCCGCCGTACCCCAGCCGTGCAGGACGGCCAACGGCCACATCGCGTACGACGTGACGTGCACGACCCGCCAGACGCGCAGCGGCAGGCGGCTGCGCAGCAGGCTGGTGACGACGATCGCGATCAGCAGGTCTACGGCGACGCTGGCCAATCCGATCCAGAACGGCGAGTATCCGGCGCCGAACGGCAGCACGACGTCCCAGTAGTCCAGGTCGACGTAGCCGTCGACGATCGCGGTGACGATGTGCACGGCCAGGAACGCCACGGACACCAGCGTGAGCGAACGGTGCAGCCGGAGCAGCCCGGCGCGGGGGAGCCCGGCGACTTCTGCGCGGCCGGCGGTGAGGATGCCGAGCACCAGGACCCCCGTGAACAGGACGAGGGTGACCGCGCCGGCCGCTCGACTGGCGAACCACAACAGCTGGGTGTCCATCAGCCGGTCACCACCGGCGGCGGCCAGCCGGCGACCGCCCTGGCCGTCCCCTGGAGGCCGATCAGCAGGGCCGGAAGACCTTGCTCGATCAGCCATTCCGGGGCCCGGTGACCGAGCACGATGGCCGCGGTGGCGGCGGCGTTCGCGTCTACGCAGGTGGCGGCGGCGACCGCGACGGTCCGCCACGGCGAGTCCGGATTGCGACCGGTGCGCGGGTCGATGATGTGGTGCCGCCAGCCGGACGCGGTCGGCCATCGACGCACCGTGGTCGATGAGGTCGCCAGGCCGCCGGCGGAGATCGCGACCGTCTGCCGGGCGTCGCCGCGCGCTCGGTGGTCGTCGGCGACGTCGATGCGCCAGCCGCCCGGCGGGGGGTCGCCGGCGACGGCGATGTCGCCGCCGATGCCGACCAGCACCCCACCACCGACGGCCGCGGCGATTCGGGTGGCCGCCTCGTCGGCCGCGAATGCCTTGGCGGTCGCGCCGAGGTCGATGCCGATGCCGGTCGGCACGGTCAGTGTCGACGACCGTGGATCGTGGGTGAGGTGCCAGGCCCCCGGGGCCCGGTCGCCCCACGAGTTCCCGGATCGATCGGCAATCGGTCCCGTGGCCAGGACGTCGGCGATGTCCCGGTCATAGCCGGCCGCGATCACCGCGGCGGCGACGGTCGGATCCACCAGGTATCCGGTGGCCGCCGCGACTCGGAGGGACTGCCCGATCACCGCGTTCAGGATGGGCGACAGGGTGGCCGGTCGGCCGGGATCGGCCAGGATCCGGTTGATCTCGGAGTCCGGCCGGAATCGGCTGCAGGCTCGTTCGATCTCGGCCAGGACGTCCGAGAGCGCGGCGGTCGCGAGGTCGAGGGTGTCGGGATCGGTGATCACCAGCGTGGCGGTGGTCGACCACACCGTCAGGTCCACCCGGGCGTCCTGGGTCGGCCTGGTCGCCGTGGACATCACGAACCGCCCGAGGACGCGTGACCGGCGCCGGCGGCGGCGAAGGGCGCTTGACCCGGCGCGTCGAGGGAGCCGGACCGGGTGCCGGTACCGGCCGACGACCCGTCATCGGCGGACAGGTTCGAGGTGGACACGCTCGCCGTCGATGTCGTCGCGGCCGGCTCGGCGGCCAGCACCGCGGTGACACCAACGGTGGCCATGATCGCCGTCCCGGTGATCCCGACGGTGAGGATGCGGACTCGGCGCCGGAGCCGGCGACCGGTCGGATGCGGGCTGACTGGTTCGTCCACGGGATTCGCCACCTTTCCGTTCGGCGGGCGGTGGCTCCACATTCCGGGTGGGGACTGGGTGCCGGCTGTGTGCGCCCGGATGGTCCGCTGAGAGTCACGAACCGCCGGACCGCGCCTGCGGATGACCTTGACCCGCCGTGGGTGTGGTGACCGGCGGGACGATGCGGGTGGTGGTGGGGGGTGTGGCGACCGGGGTCTTCGGTGTGGTGATCGTCGTGGCCGGCGGGGCGACGGCGGCGCCGGCCGGGCTGGTCGTCGGTGCCGTCGTGGTCGTCGTGGTCCTCGTGGTCGTCGGGGTCGAGGGCGCCCGGTCGGCGGTGGTCGCCGGGGTTGCGCCGGTGGTCGGCGAGCCGGTCGGCGCCTGGGCGGCGGCCGAGTGCTCGCCCTGGGCCAGCGTGAAGGTCAGCGCGACCGCACCGGCACCCGCCGCGACGGTCGTGCCGACGGTGATCCGGCGGACTCGGCGACGCCAACTCGCGGTCGTGCCGTCGTCGCCGGTGTGCCCTGGAGCCATGATTCGTGTCCTCCGGCGGCCTCGGGCCGCGGTCGGGTCCCGCTGGTGTCGCTGATCGAAGCCAATCCTCGCCCCACTCGGTCAGAGCGATCTCAGAAATCCCTGGGGCCTCGTGCCGAGCTGTGACAGAGCTGAGGAATCCCGGCATCCGGGGCCCGTGGTGGTGAGTGTCATGGCTGCGGAGCCGATGTCGATGGGGCGTGGGCGACCGGCCGTTCGGGCCGGTCGTTCCAGGACGCGGCCGGCGGAACGAGGACGGCGGCGGTGCCGACGCCGACCATCAGGGCGACCGCGATCGCGGCCATCCGCCATCGCCGCCGGGCCGCGCCGGGTGCACCGCTCGACCGCAGGTCATGCCAGGTCAGGACGGTCGCCTCGCAGAGGTGTCCGAGGACGTGCACGGACATCAGCCCGACCCAGACCCAGAAGCTGGTCTGATGGGCCGTGAGCAGCAGGCGGGACTCGCCCGGGCCGGCGACGACCAGCGCGATCCCGGTGGCCAGCAAGGCCGCCGTCGACGCGATCAGCAGCGGTCCGACGATCCGCAGCACCAGGGGTGGTGGTCCGCTGCTTCGATACGCCGGCGAGCCGGTGTAGTAACGCGTGAACCGGTACACCGTCGTGCCGCACTTGAGCAGGTAGGGCCCGACCAGCAGGGCGCCGATCGCGACGTGCAGCGTGAGCATCCCGCGGACGCCGAGCAGGGTCACGCCCTCGACCGCCAGCAGCACCAGCAGGACGAGCCCGGTTGCCGCGGTCAGCCGTGAGTTGCCGGCCACCCCGCTCGTCGCACCGGCGATGCCGTCGCCGACCGCGGGGGCGCCGTCGCCGGGTATCCGGGGCCGATCGGCGACCCGCGTCGCGCCGGTGGGGGGCCGGGAGATCCACCCGGGCAGCTTCATGGCATTTCCTCGGCGAGCGGGTCTGTCGAGCTCACGTGGCCAGTGTGTCGACCGGATCTCACAGCTCGATCAGAGGTCGGGCCGGGCCTGCGCCCAGCGTGACATGACGGCCCGGCACAGACGGATCGGCCCGGGACGCGCGGTCGCGTCCCGGGCCGATCCGGTGATGGTCAGGTCAGCCGACGGCCGGCCCGAAGTACCACTGCTGGTTCCAGTCCCCGTTGTAGTACCACTGGTCGATGGCCGCGCCGGCGTTCGTGCTGGCCCCGCTGACGTCGGCGTACAGGCCGGTCGCGCGGTTCCAGACGGTCTTGGTCTGGCCCTGGATGCTCTGCCCGGAGTACACGTTCAGGTACCACTGCTGACCGGGGTTGCCGGTGCACGCGGTCTGGATCAGCTGCTGGCCGGCGCCGTAGCCGGGAGCGGCCAGGCACTTGCCGCTGTTGCGGTTGACCAGCTCGGCGAACCCGCTGTCGGTGGGCAGCACGAACCATTGCTGGTTGTGTCCGCCGTTCCAGGTCCACTGCAGGACCGGGGCGCCGTCCGCGGTGCTGCCGCCGGAGACGTCCCACAGCAGCGGCACCGAGTACCACGGGTGGGCCGACGGGGAGTAGGCGCCGGAGTTGAACACACTGGCCAGGGCGTCCAGGGCGCCCGAACCGGCCGAGCCGATGGAGGTCAGCACGTTGTAGATCGCGGCCTGGCCGTCGCCGAAGGCGTTGGTCAGCGCGGCCTCGATGGTCTGCACCGGCACCCCGATCTGCTGGAAGGCCACGGCCACCTGGCGGTCGGTGTCGCCGAACACGGTGTGCAGTGTGCCGGCGACGCTGGTCGCGGTGTTGCCCAGACCCAGCAGCACGGAGGCGATCCGGGCGTCGGCGTCACCGTAGAAGCGGTTCAGCAGGCTGGCGATCTGGGTCTGCTGGTAGCCGAGCTGGGACAGGGTGGCCGCGATCTGGTTGTCGGCGGCGCCGAGCACGGATTTCACGGTGGAGACCGTGGTGTCGATGCTGAAGCCGGTGTTCAGCAGCACCCGCAGCACCGCGTCGGAGCCGTCGTTGTAGGCGGACTGCAGGGCCCCGGCGATCTGCGCCGGCGTCGCCCGCAGGGAGTTCAGCGCGGCCGCGGCCTGGGCGTCGGTCCAGTGGTAGGCGTTCTTGAACGCCTGCGCGACCTGAGTCGCGCTGCCCTGCAACTGCTGCCAGATCGCGCCGCTGGTGGTGGAGTAACTGAACGGGACGGAGCCCAGGTTCTGGTTGGCAACCACCACCGACGCGTTCCCGGAGGCCGAGAACGAGGCGCCGCTGCCGTTCACCGACACCGATCCGGTCAGGTCGGCGCCGGCCTGCAGGTACTGGGGCTGGCCGCCGGCGATGTGCAGCGTGACCGCGGCATTGGCCTGCGACGCCGAGGCGCCCTCGTCGATGCCGGCGACGAACGAGATGCCGCTGAATCTATCGGTGAATCCGCCGTGGAAGCTGAAGTCGGCCACCGGTTGCTTCGGATCGGCGGACAGGTTGATCTTCAGGTCGGTGTTGTTCAGGGTGACCGGGCCGACCGCATACGAGCCCACGGTGGCATCGGCGGTCAGGCTCGGGTAGGGCAGCACGGCGACGCTGCCGTCCACGTGCACCATCACACCGGCCACCTGGCCGTCGAAGACCAGCGTCGCGCCGGGGCTGATCGCCTTGCCGGCGGCGTCGGTGGCGCCCGGCAGGGGCGCGAACAGCAATTGCGCGGTCTTCACCTGCACCGAGTCCGGCAGGGAGGACGGGATCGCCCCGCCGGCAACGGTCTTGACGATGGTGAACGGCTTGAGCGCGACGGCGTTCGGGTCCTTGCCGACGATCGAGAAGCCCAGCACGGGGTTGTTCACGTCCAGCACCAGGTTCAGCGATGTGGTCGCGCCGTCCTGGATCCCGATGGCATCGTTCCAGGCCTTCGGCAACTGCACGTTGTCGACCTTGAAGGCCAGGGTGGGCAGCGGGATCCCGCCGGTTTCCGGGCTGTCCTTGACGCCGATCTTCCCGGCGACCTCGCCGACCGACAGGCCGTCGATGCCGAAGGCGTCGGTCCACGGTCCGCCCAGGCCGGTGATGTCGAACTGGACGGACACCGATACCGCGCCCTCGGCGGTGACGCCGAGGCTGCCGCCCAGGGTGACCTCCACCTGGGACGCCTTGCCGTTCGGGTACAGCTTGGGCAGGTCCAGGAAGGCCGAGCCGGACACGGTCACCGAGCCGCTGGACGCGCCGAGCTGGAACTCCAGTCCCAGGGAGTTGACGTAGGCCGACGCGCCGCCGGGGGTCTTCTGCGCGAACAGCTTGGCGCCCTGGTCCCGGTCGCCGAACTGCAGTTGCACGGAGGCGTCGAACCCGGTGTCGGACAGGGTGGCCCGCGCGGGAATGGTCTGCGGGGTGGGCAGCTGCAGGTTCGTCAGGGCCTTGCTGACCGCTCCCGACGACTGGTAGTCGAACAGCAGGGTGACGCCCGCCGGCAGGTCGAATTTCTGGCCCTTGGCCCCCACCGTCGTCGGGTCAAACTGGCTGATCTGCTTGCTGGCCAGTACCAGGGTGGCGGTGCTGCCCTTGGCGCCCACCCCGAGGTCGCCCAGGTCGATGCCGGCGGAGGCGGTGAAGCTGCCGTCGTCGGCGAAGGTCAGGGTGACCGGCACGCTGGCGGTGTGGTCGGCGTCCGGCGTCACGGTCAGGGTCGCGCTCGCGGTCACCGCGACCTTGGCCTGGGCGGTGCCGATGCCGGTGCCGGTGACCGACACCGACGGCTTGTCCAGCGAGAAGAGGGCCGAGTTGGGCAGGGTGATGGTCGGTGCGGTCGCGGTGATCTGGAAGGCCTTCGCGGCCGGTACCACGCACGCCTCCGCCGAACCGCTGATGCCGGCGGCGGGATCGCTCAGGCCGCCCTGTACGTCGAACCAAACCTGGCCCGGATCGGCGGCGGGGCAGGCCAATCCGTCCTTCACGGCGCCGTTGGACACCTCGACGTGGGTCAGCGCCAGGGTGGCCCCGCCGACCGTCCAACTGCCGGTGTCGTCGCCGGCCACGTCGAAGGTGATGGCGCCGTCGGCGTCGGCGATCGACCCGGTGAACGACGGGCTGATGGTCAGGCCATCGACCGGGCTGAAGGACGGAGTGTCGGCAGTGTCATCGACGGTCAGCGACCAGTTCTTGCCGTCCTTGATCGCGCCGGAGACGGCGACGGTGAAGGCGGTGGACCCGGAGCCGAGGACCGCGGTGCCGTTGACGCTCAGCCCGGCGTCGGTGGCGAGAGTGACGGTGCTGCCGGACTTCACGGTCAGGACCCCGTCGGCGACGACCGCGTCGCTCCTCAGCGTGCCGGTCAACGAGGCGGCGAGGGTGCCGGCGGAGTAGCTCAGCGAACCGGAGACCTCCACGGTGGCGCCCAGCACGGAGATTCCGGTGACGTCGACGGTGGCGGTCAGGTCGGCCCCGGTCAGGTCGGTGGTGTCGGCGTGCGCGACGCTCACGGTCAGCGACCCGCCGAGACCGTTGGTCGCCGCGACGGCCGCCGTCAGGGTCAGGGTGTTCGTCGATTCGTCGATGGTCAGGGTGGCGCCGGTGAAGGACACCGTTTGACCGCCGGCCGGCAGCTGGAACGGGATGGCCGGCGCGCCGACGGCGACGGTCAGCACCGAGCCGTTCAGGGTGCCGGTGACCGGCCCCGATCCCAGGTCCAGGTGCAGGCCGGACAGGAACGACCGGGTCGCGGCGGACGGCGAGAAGCTGGTCGTGGGAGCCGATGTCGGCGCATCGGTGGGGTCGGCCGCCGTCGTCGGGCCGGCGGCGGCGGGAGCCGGGGTGGCCGCCGGCGCGGGGGTGGCCACCGGCGCCG
>JBDHZW010000195.1:0-9967 GCA_039812105.1 Nakamurella sp. | reverse complement strand
GCGCTGGGTGTCGGTCGGGTCGACGTCGATACCCGTTGCACCTACACCGATCCCGATCTGTACAGCCACCGCCGCGGCGCGCCGACCGGCCGCCAGGCCGGGCTGATCTGGCGCACGTCGGGAACCGGTCGGTGATCGGATGATCAACGGGTGTGTCGCACCACATCCCGCCTGCGAATCGGCGATAACCTCACCGGCAGGCGTGGAAATCGATTCGCGTGGCCTGCCTTTCGGGGCGACTCCGGGCAGGTCGGGCGGTCCTGCTCGACGGGCCCGGAAATCGGCCAGTTCAGCGTCTGGCGCGATGAGCGTTCTGGCCGGCAGTGAACGACAGCGGAAGGATCGGGACGACAATGGGATCGTGGCGCAAGGTGGGCGCGTTCCTCGGGCTGATGCCGGAGGACGGCCGCCGGGACGAGTACGGCGAGGAGTACCCGGACGGTCAGTACCACGACGGGAACTACCCCGAGGGGTACGAAGCCGATCGGGAGCCCGAGTACGACGACCGCTACGATCGCGGCCGGCCGTCGCCCTACCAGTCGGCGCCGCGCTCCGTGCCGGCTGCCGCCTACGAGGCGCCGATGACCCAGGGATCCCTGGCCGTCCAGGCCCGCCCGGAGGTCCGCCGGGACTACGGGGAGTCCGCCGGGGCGATCCGTCCGGTCACCGTCAAGCTGACCGGCTTCGGTGAGGCCCGGATCATCGGAGAGAAGTTCCGTGAGGGCAAGCCCGTCATTCTGGACATGACCGAGATGGATGATGCCGGCGCCCGCCGGCTGGTCGACTTCGCGGCCGGCCTCGCCTTCGCGCTGCGCGGTTCCATCGACAAGGTCACCACCAAGGTGTTCATGCTGTTGCCGCCCGACACCGAGATGCCCGAACTGCCCGACTACGAACCCGAGTACGCCGGCTACGCAAGCTCGCGCCAGGCGTACGCCGGGGGGCGCACCGGTCGCTGACCCGGCCCCGCCACCGCTGCGACGCGCCGTGCCCTCCGGGGTGACGGCGCGTTCGGCGTATCCAGGGATCCCCCGTCACGCCGCCCGTCACGCCGACGCGCTGCGCCGAGCCCGTCGCGGCGACCGCCTGTGGTGGAATCCGGCGCCGCCCATCAGGTAGAAGTGGAGGGGTGAACGTACTCTGGCAGATCGTCTGGCTGCTCCTCTGGTTCTTCCGGCTGGCGCTGCTGGGCCGGATCGTCATCGAGTTCGTCCGCGTCTTCGCCAAGACCTGGCGCCCGGCCGGCGGCCCGGCGGTCGCCATGGAGGTGTTGTACGTCACTACCGACCCGCCGGTGAAGCTGTTCCGGAAGATCATCCCGACGGTGCGGTTGGGCGGGATCGGCTTCGATCTGAGCATCATCGTGCTGCTGATCATCGTGTACATCCTGATGGAGGTCGTCTGGCGGCTGGCGATCGCGGCGCTGTAGCGCCCACCCGTGGGCCCGGGCTCCTCGTTGCGAGGAGTTAATCGGCCGCTGCGCCATGCCCCGGCCGACTATCCTTTGCCGAGAACGATCACGGCGAGCGCTGTGCAGAGAGTCTGAGTAGAACCACCGAGGAGCAAGTCATGCCGCTGACCCCCGCTGATGTGCACAACGTTGCGTTCAAGAAACCGTCGATCGGCAAGCGCGGCTACGACGAGGACGAGGTCGACGCCTTCCTGGATGTGGTGGAGGCCGAACTGGCCCGCCTGATCGAGGAGAACGCCGAACTCAAGACCAAGGCCGATCAGGTCGGCGGCCAGACGACGCCGCTGGTCAAGGCCCCGGCTCCCGCGCCGCTGTCCACCGGAGAGGCGCACACCGCGGCCGCCCGGCTGCTGGGGTTGGCCCAGGAGACCGCCGACAAGCTGACCTCCGAGGCCCGGGCGGAGGCCGGCAAGGTCACCAGCGAGGCGCAGGCGGCCGCCGACAAGGCCGTCGCCGCCGCCAAGGCCCAGGCCGAGGCGCTGCTGTCCGACGCCACCGCCCGCGCCGAGGCGGCCGAGCGCGACAGCCGCACGAAGGCCGAGAACCTCGACCGCGAGGCCAAGGCCCGCTACGACGAGACCATCGGCAGGCTGGCCAACGACCGGGTCGGGCTGGAGAAGAAGATCGAGGACCTCCGCGGCTACGAGAAGGAGTACCGCGGTCGGCTCAAGAGCTGGATCAGTGATCAGCTGGCCCAGCTGGACGACGGCGGATCGCGCGAGCAGCAGCCCCTCGCCGTGACCTCGGGCCCCGGCGACTGACGGGAATATCGGTGGACCGGCAGCGTTAGGCTTGATCCAGGATTGGCAGCACGACCGCATTGACGACGGCGTTGACCCGGCCATCACCGGCGAGCCATTCGGAAGAACGGAATCCCGCCCGCACCGATCGGGGGCGGCGGGTTCTCACTAGACCCGAACGGGTCCGGCCCGACACAGCCGGCGAACGAGCGGTCCGGCCCGGTGCTCTCCCCGAGCCCCGGAGCCGGGCAAGCGGGGTGGTACCGCGGGACCCGACCGGCACCGGTCGCGCCTCGTCCCTGCAGTGAGGACGACCTGCAGCGACGAGGAGTACCCAGCATGTCCAGCCCCACCAGCTACCCCCGCGCCGGCGCCGACACGGTGGCCACCCACCCCGACTTCCCGACCCTGGAACGCGACGTCCTGGCCTACTGGGCCAAGGACGGCACCTTCCAGGCGTCCGTCGACCAGCGGGACGCCGGCGAGAACGGCGCCAACGAATACGTCTTCTACGACGGCCCCCCCTTCGCCAACGGCCTGCCGCATTACGGGCACCTGCTCACCGGCTACGTCAAGGACACCGTGCCGCGGTACCACACCATGCGCGGACGCAAGGTGGAGCGGCGTTTCGGCTGGGACACCCACGGCCTGCCGGCCGAGGTCGAGGCCGAACGGCAGCTCGGCATCAAACACAAGTCCGAGATCGTCGGCATGGGCATCGAGGCGTTCAACGACGCCTGCCGTGAGTCGGTGCTGCGCTACACCCACGAGTGGGAGGAGTACGTCACCCGGCAGGCCCGCTGGGTGGATTTCGACAACGACTACAAGACCCTGGACCTGGACTACATGGAGTCCGTCATGTGGGCCTTCAAGACGTTGTGGGACAAGGGCCTGATCTACGAGGGCTACCGGGTGCTCTGGTACTGCTTCCGGTGCGAGACGCCGCTGTCGGCCACCGAGACCAAGATGGACGACACCTACCGCAGCCGGCAGGACCCGGCGGTCACCGTGCCGCTGCGGTTGCGGTCGGAGGACCCGGCCCTGGACGGCGTCAACGCGCTGATCTGGACGACCACGCCCTGGACCTTGCCGTCCAACCTGGCCGCGGCGGTCGGGCCGGACATCGACTACGTCGTCGTCGAGTCCGGCGGGCCGTTCGCCGGCCGATACCTGCTCGCACAGGCCCGGCTCACGGCGTACGCCAAGGAGCTGGGGGAGGAGCCGGCCGTGCTGGCGACGTTCACCGGGTCCCAGCTCGTCGGCACCCGCTACACGCCTCCCTTCGACTTCTTCGTCGGCCGGGCGAACGCGCACCAGGTGCTGACCGCCGACTACGTGACCACCGAGGACGGCACGGGCGTCGTGCACATCGCCCCGGCGTTCGGCGAGGAGGACAAGGCCGTCACCGACGCCGCCGGCATCGAGGTGGTCAACCCGGTCGACGCGCAGGGCCGGTTCACCGGCGAGGTCCCGCCGTACGAGGGCCTGCAGGTGCTGGACGCCAACATCCCGATCATCGCCGACCTCAAGGCGGCCGGCCTGCTGCTGCGCCGGGACAGCTACGAGCACCCGTACCCGCACTGCTGGCGCTGCGACACCCCGCTGATCCAGCGCGCCGTCTCGTCCTGGTTCGTCGCGGTGACCCGGTTCCGGGACCGGTTGGTCGAGCTGAACCAGCAGATCACCTGGGTGCCCGCGCACATCAAGGACGGCCAGTTCGGCAAATGGCTGGAGGGCGCCCGCGACTGGTCGATCTCCCGCAACCGGTTCTGGGGCTCGCCCATTCCGGTGTGGACCTCGGACGATCCGACGTTCCCGCGGGTGGACGTGTACGGATCGCTGGACGAGCTGGAACGCGACTTCGGCGTGCGCCCGACCGACCTGCACCGGCCGTTCATCGACGAGCTGACCAGGCCCAATCCGGACGACCCGACCGGCCGGTCCACCATGCGCCGGGTCCCGGAGGTACTGGACTGCTGGTTCGAGTCCGGCTCCATGCCCTACGCCCAGGTGCACTACCCGTTCGAGAACCGCGAGTGGTTCGACGGGGGTCCCGGCGGAGCCGGAGGTCATTACCCCGGGGACTTCATCGTCGAGTACAACGGGCAGACCCGCGGCTGGTTCTACACGTTGCACGTGCTGGCCACCGCGCTGTTCGACCGCCCGTCGTTCGTGACCTGCATGGCGCACGGCATCGTGCTGGGCGACGACGGGCAGAAGATGAGCAAGTCGCGCCGCAACTACCCGGACGTCGGGCAGGTGTTCGAGCGGGACGGCTCGGACGCGATGCGCTGGTTTCTGATGTCCTCGCCGATCCTGCGCGGCGCCGACCTGGTGGTCACCGGGCAGGGCATCCGGGACAGCGTCCGGCAGGCGGTGCTGCCGTTGTGGAACGCCTGGTCGTTCCTGTCGCTGTATGCGAACGCGGCCGGGATGGACGGGTCGTTCCGCACCGACTCGACCGATGTGCTCGACCGCTACATCCTGGCCAAGACCGCCGAACTGACCCGCGTGGTGACGGCGGCGATGGACGCCTACGACCTGGCCGGTGCGTGCCAGTCGGTTCGCGAGTACCTGGACGGGCTGACCAACTGGTACATCCGGCGGTCCCGGCAGCGGTTCTGGGAGGGCGACCGGGACGCGGTCGACACCTTGCACACGGTCCTCGAGACGCTGTGCCGGCTGGCCGCGCCGCTGCTGCCGCTGACCGCCGAGGTGATCTACCGCGGCCTGACCGGGTCCCGGTCGGTGCACCTGACCGACTGGCCGGCGCTCGACGAGTTGCCGCTGGACGCCGACCTGGCGGCCGCGATGGACGAGGTCCGCGAGGTGGCGTCGGTTGCCCTGTCGGTGCGCAAGGCCGGCAAGCTGCGGGTGCGTCAGCCGCTGGCCTCGATGACGGTGGCGGTCCGGGACGCGGCCGCCCTCGCCCCGTTCGCCGCGCTGCTGGCCGATGAGGTCAACGTCCGCTCGGTCGACGTCACCGAGCTGGCCGAACACGACGAGCGGGTCACCCGCCGGCTGACCGTGAACGCCCGGGCGGCCGGGCCCCGGCTCGGCAAGCAGGTGCAGCAGGTGATCAAGGCGGCCAAGGCGGGGGAGTGGACGGTGGCCGACGACGGCACCGTCACCTGCGGCGACGTCGTGCTCGCCGACGGCGAGTACACCCTGGAACTGTCCGCGGCCGGCGCCTCGTCGGACGCGGTCGGACTGCTCGGCTCCGGCGGGTTCGTCGCGTTGGACACCGCGCTGGACGCCGACCTGGTCGCCGACGGCCTGGTCCGCGATGTCGCCCGCGGCGTCCAGGACCTGCGCAAGAGCACCGGCCTGGACGTGTCCGACCGGATCGAGCTGAAGGTCGAATCGGACGACGCGGTGGCCATCGACGCGATCTCGGGTCGCCGCGGCTGGCTCGCCGAACAGGTCCTGGCCGTGAACGCCGATCTGGGTCGACCGGCCAAGCCGCTGTCGGACGTCGGGTTCACGGCCGAGCAGGAGTCGCGCACGGCGTCCGTCGATCTCACGGGAGGCTGGAGCCACGTCGACCTCGTCGTCGGCACCGGGGTCGACGCCAAGGTGCGGGTTCAACTGCGCAAGGCCTGATCGGGTCGTGCGGCCGGAAGAAGAGTGGGACCTATCGCACTGATCTTCCGGCCGGACCTTTCCCGGTCGATTCGGCCAGCAGTCGATCGATCAACCCGATCACATCTGAC
The DNA here is from genome assembly GCA_039812105.1 of Nakamurella sp. Classification (GTDB taxonomy): domain Bacteria; phylum Actinomycetota; class Actinomycetes; order Mycobacteriales; family Nakamurellaceae; genus Nakamurella. The sequence continues at coordinate 4,043 of JBDHZW010000195.1, read as the reverse complement.
GGGGGTAGCGGTCGAGCGTAGACCCGAGGGTTCGTGGCGATCCTGAGGTAGGACAGGACCACCGGCCAGAAGAGCGTGATCAGGGCAGGGCCCCGGATCAGTCGGTCCATCAGGCTCTCGGCGGCGGCGTGCTCGGCCGTCTGGGCATCCGAAGCGTGCAGGAGCACGGTGACGTCAACGGTCGCCGACATCGTCCGACGTCACGGGTTCGTCAAGGACGGCCGACAAGGCTTCCTTGTCGTTGATGTCGATCAGGGCACCCATTGACTTCACCGGCCAGTGGAAGTCGACAGCCGGATCCGGCTCCTCGTCGGCCAACGCCCTGCTGAGCAACTCGGACACCAGCACCCCCAGTGTCTTGCCTTCGAGCTGCTGGCGCTGCTTCAGGGCGGCCAGCACCAGCGGGTCCAGATCGATCGTCGTCCGCATGCATCTGATGCTACTCGGCCACACATCAGGTGCGTCCGGGTCGGCAGCCCCACCGGCCGGCCAGCGCGGTCAACGTCTCGGAACACCCGGCGTCGACCCGGCCGGTGGCGAGCGGGTCGCCGCGGGTGATCCCGCGGTTGACGATGACGATCGGCCAGCCGAGCTTGGCCGCGTGCCGGACGAACCGCAGGCCCGACATCACCGTCAACGACGACCCGGCGACCAGGAGCGCATCGCCGGAATCCATCGCGCGGTACACCGCGTCGACCCGGTCCCGGGGCACGTTCTCGCCGAAGAACACGACGTCGGGTTTGAGCACGCCGCCGCAGACCCGGCACGCCACCAGCGAGAACCCGGAGGTGTCCGCCAATTCCACGTCACCGTCCGGCGCGGTGTGCACGTCGGCATGCTCGGCGAAGTGGGGGTTGGCCTCGGTCAACCGGTGGTGCAGGGCGAGCCGGCCGCTCAGGTCGCCGCACCGCAGGCAGATCACCTGGTCGATGCGGCCGTGCAGGTCGATGACCGCGCGGCTGCCGGCGGCCCGGTGCAGGCCGTCGACGTTCTGCGTGATCAGCGTGCACACCACGCCGGCCGATTCCAGCGCGGCCAGTGCCAGGTGGCCCTCATTCGGTCGTGCCGAACCCAGCCGTTGCCAGCCGATGTGGCTGCGCGCCCAGTACCGTTGCTGCGCCCGAGGGCCGGACACGAACTCGTCGTAGGTCATGGGGGAGCGCGGCGGCGAGTCGGGGCCGCGATAGTCGGGAATGCCGGAGTCGGTCGACAGCCCGGCACCGGTGAGCACGATCAGCCGCCGCCCGGCCAACGCGAGTGCCATCGCGTCGGCCGACATCAAGGGCGCGCTGACGGCCCCCATCCGCGGCGTGTCGGGGATGCGGGGGCCGACGGTGCTGGTGGAGGCGACGCTCACCGGTCCAGGTTACGGACCGCGCGGGTGGGGGCGGGCGTCATCCCTCCTCGGCGATCTCCGGCGTCTCCCGGTCCGCCGGCTTGGCCGCGCCGTCCGGGGCCCTGCCGTGCAGCGCCAGCCCGATCAGCGGGAACAGCAGCACCGACAGCATGCCGGCGCCCACCAGGGCGGCCGCGGTCCCCGCCGCCAGATCGCCGGCGTCGACTCCGATGTCGGTGACCGCGACGATGATCGGCAGCCCGGTTGCCCCGAGCAGCAGCACCGCCCCGCGGTCCGGACCGGTCAGGCCACGTGAGGTGATCAGGGTCGACGAACCGCGGACCGCCAGCAACAGCAGCAGGAACAACGGCAGCATCGCCAGGGTGGCGGCGTCGCTCAGCAGGGCGTCCAGATCGAAGTTGAGTCCGGTGCTGATGAAGAAGATCGGCACGAAGAACCCGAAGCCGACCGCCTCCAGCTTGCCCTCCACCTCCTCCCGGTCGTGCGGGCTGGCCCCGGACAGCAGGAGCTTGGCGATGACGCCCGCCGCGAACGCCCCGATGAGCATGTCCAGCCCGAGTACCACGCTCAGCGCGACCAGCAGCAACAGCAGGCACAGGACCAGCCGGATCGCGAACTGGCCGCTGGTGTGCAGGGTGGTGGTGATCAACGAATGCAGCCGCGGATATTCCCCTCTGCTGGCCAGGTAGATGGCGACCGCGGTGATCACCACGAAAGCCAGCAGGACGACGGTCGCGATCCCGGGGGCGCGGCCGGACAGGAACAGCGAGATGGCGATCAGCGGACCGAACTCGCCGACCGCGCCGATCGCGATCACCGCGGCGCCGAAGGGCGCCAGCAGCTCGCCGACGTCCCGCAGGATCGGCATCAGCGTGCCGAGGGCCGTACTGGTCAGCGCGATCCCGACGAAGATCGCCGCGGCCGGAGTGGGCGAGATGACCAGGGCGACGGCCACCCCCAGCGCCAGCGCGCAGAGCCAGCCGACGATCGACCGGTTCAGCGGCCGGCCACGGATCCGGCCGAAGTCGATCTCGTTGCCGGCCAGGAAGAACAGCACGCACAGGCCGAGGTCCGAGAGTTTGTCGGTGGTTTCGTTCGGACTCAGCCAGCCGAGCACGGCCGGACCGAACGCGATGCCCAGCACGATCTCGAACACCACCAGCGGGATCCGTACCAGCCGGCCCACGAAGGCGGCCAGGATCGGGGCGGCGACCGCCAGCAGGGGGAGCAGCACCAGGACGTTCACGGACAGGTCGTCCACGGTTACCCCTTTCGGCCGGCGGGCCGATCATCCCGCAGGCCGCGACCTCCGCCCGGCGGCGACACCCGCCCGGCGGCGACACCCGCCCACCCGGCCCCCGCATGCCTCGGCCGGCCGGTCAGGCGACCCGTCAGGCGGCCGGCCGCACATGGATGCCGTGCGCGATGTCGGGCGCGAGCTCGGTGGTGATCGCGCCGTCGACGACGACCATCGCATCACCCCGGACGGCGAACTCGAGCACCGCTCCCGGGACGACACCGCCCCGGTGCAGGCGGTCCATCACGTTCGGTTGGTTCTGCACGATCTCGATGATCCGGCGGACCTCGTACCGGCCGCCGCGGCCGGCGGCCACGTCGGCGCCGATCAGATCGCGGTGCGTCTCGGTCACCGGCGGCGCCGCTTCGCCCAGGTGGTCCAGTCCGGGGATCGGGTTGCCGTACGGGGATGTCCTGGGGTGACCGAGCAGAGCGACCAGCCGCTGCTCGACCTGCTCGCTCATCACGTGTTCCCACCTGCAGGCCTCGACGTGCACGTCCTGCCAGTCCAGACCGATGACGTCCAGCAGCAGGCGTTCGGCGAGCCGGTGCTTGCGCATCACCGCGGTGGCCCGATCCCGACCGAGGTCGGTGAGCTCGAGATGGCGATCGTCCGACACGACGAGCAGCCCGTCGCGCTGCATCCGGGCCACCGTCTGGCTGACCGTCGGCCCGCTCTGATTCAACCGTTCGGCGATCCGGGCCCGCAGCGGAACGATGCCCTCTTCCTCCAACTCGAAGACGGTCCGCAAGTACATCTCGGTCGTGTCGATCAGGTCGTTCACGCTCGGAGTCTCCTTCTTGGCGCTCGCGATCCTACTCGGGTGGGCCGACGGAAAGACCGGTCGCGGGCGGTGCAGGGTCCGTGCGGTGGGCACCCGGCAGCACACCCGATGGGCGCGCGCAACCTCTTTCCATCGAGTACTCCACAATAGTCGGCGATGAACCACAGCCCGCGGTCCCCGTTGATCACCGTCGAAGCGCTGGCGGCCCGGCTCCGCGATCCGTCGCCGCCGGTCGTGCTCGACGTCAGGTGGACGCTGACCGGCGGCAGCGATCCAGCCGGGTTCGAGGCCGGGCACATCCCCGGCGCTCGCTTCGTCGATCTCGACCGGGATCTGGCCGCCGAAGCCGGGTCCGGCGGCCGGCACCCGCTGCCGGACCCGGCCGATCTAGAGGTCGCGCTGCGATCGGTCGGCCTCGACGACGGTGATGCCGTCGTCGTCTACGACGGGGGACCCGGACTGGGCGCCGCCCGGGCCTGGTGGCTGCTGCGCTGGGCCGGCCTGGACACCGTGCAGGTGCTGGACGGTGGATATCCGGCCTGGGCCGAACAACCGGCCGCCGCCCCCGGCGGACCGTCCGGCCCGGCAGCGGCACGGCCGGCCCG
>JBDHZW010000194.1:0-10033 GCA_039812105.1 Nakamurella sp. | reverse complement strand
GGGGGTGCCGCGGGCCGGAGCCGGCGACGGTGGCGCCACGGGTGCCGGGGCGGGCGGGATGTCCCAGGCCGGCCGCTCGAACCCGGTCGGTCCCCGGTCCGGCACCGGCCCGGCGGCGGCCCCGCTGGTGGGTTCGACAGCGAGCCCGACGGTCGGTTCGCCGGTGGGTCCCGCCGGCGGCAGGCCCCCCATGGACATCGCCGCGAGGGACGGCGGCCGGCGGCCGGCGACCACCGATCGATAGGTGTCGACCGCGGATCGGTTCAGCACCACGGTGCCGCAGGCGCGGTCCCACCAGCCCCGGCGCCGGCCGCCGGAGTCCCACAGCGGCGAGAACCCGCCGATCCCCAGGGTGATGCCGATCAGCAGCCCGCGCAGCAGCAGCCGGCCCAGGCCCACCCCCGCGCCCGGGTGGCCGCCGGTGGTCTCGCGCACCACGCGGATGCCGAGCAGGGCGTTGCCGGGACTGTTGCCGCGGGCCGCCAGGGCCCAGAGGACGCCGAAGTAGGTCAGCGGAACGGCGACGCTGAGCACCACCGCCGCCAGCACCGACCACAGATCCTCGTCACGGGCGCCGCGGAGCAGCAGCAGGTAGGGCGCCATGAACGTGGCCAGGGACACCACGGTGTCGATGAGATAGGCGACCGACCGGCGGGCGAAGGTCGCGTACCCGACCGACCCCGGTGGTCCGGCGCCGGGCTCCGGTGCCGGCCCGACCACGGGTCCGATCTCCGACCCGATGGTGCCGATCATCGTCGGCGGGGGAACCGGGATCGCCGGGACGGACGACTCCGCGGACGCCCCGTTCGACGCTGCCGGCGCCCCGCACGACCCGCAATACAGCGACCCGGCGCTGGTCACCGACCCGCAGGTGCCGCAGAACGCACCCGCCTTCACCTGCCGCCCCATCCGCCCGCCCCGCCCATCCGCACATTCTGCCTGCTCAACCGGCCCCGTCCGGGCCGCCGGTCCCCACTGCATTGACGACGCGGCGCACCAGGGTCAGGTCCGGCTCCATCGCAGGGTCGGTGACCGGCCAAAGGATCAGCAGGCCCAGAAACGCCGCGTCGCGGAGCAGGCCGACCGATGCCACGATCCACCGATCGGCCGTGTGCCCGGCGAATCCGACCAGGCAGGCGTACGCGGTCCCGGCCGACGGGATCGAGCCCTCGGCCACCAGTTCCCCGCCGCGGTCGGTGACGAAGCGCTGTGCCTGGTGCTGCGACCATTCCAGCACCTGGCCGAGATGCCCGACACGGTCGTCGGGGATCAGGGTGAGCAGGATGTCGCCGGGGAGGCTGATCTGTTCGGTGCCCGGGCCCGACGACGGTTCCTCCAGGAACAATGATCCGTCGGGCAGCCGCAGGCGCCACCCGGTGCGTGACTCGAGGCGCACCGTGGGCTCCGGCCAGCGGGCGGCCCCGCCTGACTCGCCGCCCGACATCAGCGCACCGCCCCGGCGGCCGCCAGCCCGGGTGCGTAGAACTGGTACGTCAGGTCGTTCGGCGCCTTGTAGAGGGTGGCCACGTTCTGCTCGATGTCGGTCTTCATCCCGGCCTTCAGCGCGAACGCGGCGTTGCTCACGTCCACCGCCTTCACCTCGGTGGATGCCGCCCGATCGACCTGCAGGACCACCTCGCCGGCCTGGTAGAGCCGGCCGAGGTCCTGGCCGGCGGCATGCTGGTCGCCGGTCGCCAGGTGGTTGACGTAGTCCTGAATCACCGCGGCGTTCTCCGGTGTGTTGTCCACCGAGATGCGGACGGATCCGTGCGCCCCGACACCCCCCGACAGCGAACCTGACGATCCCGACGCGGCTGGAGATGCAGCGTCGACGGCGGCGGCGCCCGCTCCCCCGGCATCGGCGCCGTCGAACTTCAGCTTCCCCATCCCCAGGAACGTGCCGTCCGCCTCGATGGTGACCCGCTCGATCTGATGCTGTGGGTCCATCTCCACCTTCAGTTTTGCCTCCGCCGACCCGGAAAACGATGCGCCGCCGCCGAGATCCAGTTTGGCCTTGCCGCTCACTGCGACCTCGGCGGCGGAGGAGCCGTCGCTGACGTTCTGTTCGTAGCTCATGGCCAGCTTGCCGGAGACCTCGTCCTTGGACGTGCCGCCCGGAGGTGTCTGGGCCTCCAACGAGAAGGTGCCCTTCCACTTGTCGTCGTGCCCGGTCGAGCCGTGCGCGTCCGCCGCGGCGTTCAGCGTGTCCGACAGGTACTTCGCCGGGTTCCCGATCAGGCTCCGCGCCTCACCCAGTTCGTCGGGCGGTACGTCCCGGAGCATCTGGTCCCGGGCCGCCAACGCCTCGGCGAGGGTGTTGAAGTGGTAGGTGCGGGAGATCTCCCCGGTCAACGTCGCGCCCGCGACCCCGCCCGGAGCGTTGGCGCCGCCTCCCAGGTCGCCGCACAACTTGAGGTCGGCAGTGCCGTCCGCCTTGACCTTCAGCTCGCTGGTCAGGTGCGCACCTCCGTGCACCCAGGCGACCCGCCCCTCGAGACTCAACGCGGTCTTCTCGTCGTAGACCGGTATCTCGCCCTTGGCGATCTCGAACCTGGCCTGCCGGGCCTGCTCCACCGCACCGGCCGGCAGCTTGTCCTGCAGGGCCAGCAGCGTGTTGGCCAGCGGCAGACCGGTCTGCGGGTCCTTGCCCTGCAGCAGGTAGGTCCGGTCGGCGTCGGACAGCGAGTTCCACCAAAGCCGGACGTCCTGAGCCGGCGCCGATGTCATCGAATCCAGTTGCGTTCGCAGCTGTCGTCGATGCTGGTCCGGGCCGCCGCCGGGAGACGAGCCGGCGCCGCCCCCGTCCGCGGCGCTGGCCCGGTCCTGCTGGTCGGCGTTGCTGCGCAGATCCCGCGCCACACCGTCCAACAGCGCGGTGGTCGCGGCGATCGCCTTGCGGTGCCGGGTGTTCCACTCGCCGACGAATCGGGTGGCGTCCGGGCCGTCCCATCGGACGCCGTTGATGCGCCCGGTGAGCCCGGACTCGAGCGTGCGCAGCGCCGATGCGCGGGAGGTGAAAACATCAGCCAGGACGCGCAATTCGGCGACGTCCGCACCGGTGAACCCGCTCATCGACGCCACACCCCCCGATCGCCCGCCGAATCAGGAATTCGACGCGTCGTCCTGCTGCTGCGCGTCCAGCTTCGCCCGGGTGCTGGCGTCCTGCAGCGCGGTCGCGACAGTCTTCAGCGCGGTCGCGTGATGCGAGTTCCAGTCGTTGACGAACCGCTCGCGGTCCGGACCCTTCCACTCCGCGTGCTGCACCTGCTGGGTCAGCTTGCCGATCATGGTGGACAGGGTGCTCGACGCCTCGTGCAGCGCCTGCGCCAGCTGCCGGACCTGATCGACATCCATACCCTTGAGGGCCATCTGGTTCACTCCCCTTCGGCGGGATCGGTCCCGCCTGTTGTGTTTGCCGCTCCCCGGCGGCCTGGGTCAAGTCTGCCGGGGATCGCCCGGACCGTCGATGGGGACGACTCCCCATCCGGGCCCGGTCGGGGAGGACCGGCTCAGTCGGGCACCGCGATCTGCACCTTGCGGGTCTTCCCGCCCTCCACGAGAAGGCCGCGGCCGGGCGGGAACTCGGCCCGGGCGATCCGCGGGAAGGCGGTCCGGAAGATGCTGTCGCCCTCCAGCTGATCCGGTTGCAGGGCCAGCCCGCGGCGGGCCGCGCGCACCGCCTGGATCAGTGGCCAGGACGAGGACAGGGTCGACGCCTCGGACTCGGCCAGCAGCAGGTGATCCCCCGCCCGCAGCACCATGACGAGTTCCTGCAGCGGCATCTCGGCCGGCCCGGACAGGAAGTCGGTCAGTCCCTCGATCACCACCAGAGCGGGCGCGCCGGCGGCCAGCGTGGCGGTCAGCTTGCCGGCGAGTTCGCCGACCTGGTCGGCGTCGTCGGCGACGCCGGTCCAGGCCAGCTCGCGGGGCAGCGGAGAGCGCCGGTGGCCCAGGTAGTACCGCTCGCCGTGCGGCCGCAGCCGGGCCATCCCGGCGCACAGCGCGCCCAGGGTGGTGGTGCGACCGGAGCCCGGCGGCCCGGCGACGAGGAATACTCCGCCGGGTTCGATGCCGACCGGGCCGAGGGTGTCGTCGGCCATCCCGATCACCAACCGCCCGGTGGCGGCCCCGACCCCGGTCAGGCCGGAGAACCGGATCAGGTCGGGCAGCCGGCGGATCTCCGGCGCGGTCGACCGGCTCGACCCGGCCCCCCGCGAGCGCAGGGTGGCGGCCAACCGGTCGATCGCTTTCGCCTGCTGGGCCACGTTGGTCGCCCCGCCGAACACCGCGACCTGCAGGTCCTTGCCGTCCAGCACCCCGCGGCCCGGTGGCGAGGTGGTGCCCAGCACGTCGGTGCCGGTGTCCAGCATCAGGTAGTCGTTGTCCTCGGCCAGCCGCAGCACCAGCCGCCGGGAAATGGTCGAGGCGAGGGCTGACGGCACCGTGCCCGGCCGGTCCGCGGTGATCACCAGGTGCACGCCGACCGGCCGGCCGTCCGCGGCGACCTGCAGCAGGGTGGTGAAATGGTTGGCCCGGCCGGCGAATTCGTGCTCGGCGCGGAACGCGGCCAGCCCGTCCAGCAGCACCAGGACCCGCGGCTCGTCGTCCCGGCCGGTGATCCGCCGGTACTCGGTGATCGACCCGGCCCGGGCCGCCGCGTACCGAACCGCTCGCTCCTCCACGAGTTCTCGCAGGTACCTGATCAGCCGGACGACCCGCTCGCCGTCGTCGCCGGCGATGATCGAGCCGACGTGCGGCAGCGGTTCGAGCATCCGCAGGCCGGCCGCGCCGAAGTCCAACCCGTACACGTGGCACGGCCCGGACCGCGGGGTGATGCCGGCGGCGACGGCCAGCGTCCGCAGCAGCGTCGACTTGCCGGATCCGCCGGTGCCGTAGACGGCGAGGTTGCCGTCGATGTCCGGGTGGAACGCAACGGTGCGCTGCTCCTGCCGTTCCGGGTCGTCCAGCACACCGAGCACCAGATCCGCGTCGCTGCGCTGGTGCAGGAACTGCAGGTCGTAGGTGGCGGCCAGGTCGGGCAGCCAGGGCTTGCGCGGGGCCGGCAACTCGGCCCGGCGGGACGCCTCGGAAATGGTGGTGACGAGCCGGGCGATGTCGGTGGGGCCCAGGTCGTCCCCCGCCCCCTGGGCGGCCTCGGACGGCTCCTCCCAGGCCCGCCCGGCGCCGAAGGTCAGCTCGTGCAGCTCCAGCTGCGGCCGGTCGCCACCCCGGCCGGTCCAGCCACCGACGTAGCCGGTCTGGAATCCGGTGATCCGGCCGGGCCCGGTCTTGGCCGCGCCCCGGCCCGGGATGTCCGGTGAGAAGTCCGCCGCCAGGGGCGATCCCAGCACGTCGACGGAGTCGTCCTCGTCGGCCATGCGCAGCGCCACCCGCAGGTTGGTGTTGGCCCGCAGGTTGTCCTTGATGACACCGGCCGGTCGCTGGGTGGCCAGGATCAGGTGCAGGCCGAGCGACCGGCCCCGCTGGGCGACGTTCACCATCCCGTCGACGAACTCGGGCACCTCCTGCACCAGGGCGGCGAACTCGTCGACGACGATGACCAGGCTGGGCGGCGCATCCGGGTCGCCCCGGCGCTGCAACTCGGCCAGGTCCTTCGCCTTGCGGGCGTTGAGAATGTGCTCGCGGTACCGCAACTCGGCGTTCAGCGAGGTGAGGGCCCGGCGGACCAGGTGCGGTGACAGGTCGGTGACCATGCCGACGCTGTGCGGCAGCGAGATGCACTCGGCGAACGCCGCGCCGCCCTTGTAGTCGACGAACAGGAACGTCAGGGTGTCCGGGCTGTACCCGGCGGCCATGCCGAGCACCCAGGACTGCAGGAACTCGCTCTTGCCGGCACCGGTGGTCCCGCCGACCAGGGCGTGCGGGCCCTGGCTGCGCAGGTCCAGGGTGAGCGGCTCGCCGGCCGACTGGCCGACGACCGCCCGCAGGCCCAGATTCCGCCGCCGGGCGGGCTTCCCGTGGCGGGGGACGATCGACTCGGATTCCCGCCACCGCTCCAGCACGGCGTCCGGGTCGGTGGCCAGGTCGGTGCCGACCAGGGACAGGAACGCGATGGACCGGGGCAGGTCGGAGTCGTCCTCGATGCGCACGCCGGCGTCGCTGACCGGGGCCAGCGCGCGGGCCGCGCCCAACGCGGCCGGGACGTCCAGCGTCTCGCAGACCACGGGGGCGACCCGCGATCCGGTCCGGACGAAACCGGCCGCGACCGAGGCGCTCCCGGCGGTGTCGCCGACGGACAGGAAGGTGCGGCAGGCGGCCGGCAGCCGCTCCTGGCCGCCGGCCACCCAGACCACGTGCACGCCGGCGGCCGGGCCGGTCTCGGCCAGGCCGACCAGCCGGGACCGTTCCACCGGCGCGCCGTCCTCGACGACCGCGACCACCGCGGGCCAGCCGGCGGAGCCGGCGGCGCGGGTGCTGATCAGCTCCTCCAGTTCGGCCACCAGCCGGAGCCCGGCGGCGGCCTCCCCGGCCAGCTGCGGCCCGTCGATCGGGCAGAACGCGGATCCGTGGTGCGGCAACCACTTGAGCCATTCCCAGTCGGCGGCGCTCTCCGCGGCGGCGAACGCCACCAGGGTCAGGTCGGCCGGCGAGTGCAGGCCGGCCAGCTGCGCGACCACCCCGCGGGCCACCCCGATCGATGCGCCACGCGGCCCGGCCACGCCGATGGATCCGCAGTCCCGCAGGTCCGCGACGACCGGAACGCCCGGCACCTCGGCGGCGTCGTCGCGCAGCGCGGTCAGCGCCAGCGCGTGCCGGGCCTGCGCCCGGTTGCGACCGGTCAGTTCCACGGTGTGCCGGCTGGGCTGGGTGCCGACCCCCAGCCGCACGGTGAGCATCCGCTCGTGCTCGCGGCGGCGGGTCCACAGCAGCGGGGTCTGCCGCCGCATCGCGTCGACGACCTCCGCGGTGGCCGGGCACTCGGCCAGCCGGCCCACCCGCTCCCGGGCCAGCGCCGCGGCCAGGTCCTGCCGCATCAGGTGCACCGCCTCGGCGAAGGCCCGGTCCCCGTCCCGCTCCTGGCGCCGGTTCTCGATGCGGTTGTCGAGCCAGCTGCCGATCATGAACAGCGGTGACAGGCCGATGAACACGATGGACAGCACGCTCTGGGTGAACGCGAACAGCAGCACGCCCATCAACAGCGGCGCGAGCATCGCCAGCAGCGGGAACCGTTGCCGATTCGGCTTGTCCGGCGGCTCCGGCGCCTCGAACTTCTCCCCCGGGAACGTGGGGTCCAACCGCGGCGAACGGTTGAAGTCGACGTCGGTGGTCGGCGCCGGCCCGGCCGCCAGGCTCCGGTGCACGGTGATGCCGATGGCGGTCTCGCCCAGGATGATCCGGTCGTGCGGGCGCACCACCGCCCGCGGCACCTGGGTCCCGCCGATGATCAGCCCGTTCGCCGAACCGGTGTCGACGATCTCGGCCTGCCCACCGTCGACGTCGCTGACGGTGATCCGGGCGTGCCGCTTGGACACCAGCGGGTCGGTCAGCCGCACGTCGCATCCGGCGTCGCGGCCGATCACACTGGTGCCGTCGGCCAGGCCGAATTCCCGGCCGGCGTCCGGCCCGGCCAGCACGGTGAGCGTGGCCGCGGCGCCGCCGACCTCGCCGCGAGGTCCGGTGAACCGGTCGCCGACGGCGGTCAGCGACACCAGGGATCCGGACCGCAGGCCGCTGACCGACAGTGGCAGGTCCACCGGCAGGACGGTGCTCGGCCCGGAGGTGCCGCCGGCGTGCACCCGCAGGCTGAGCCGGGCGCCCGGGTGGTCGCCGGGACCGGGTTCCCGGCGGAACTCGCGGTCCGGGTCGCAGCGGTCCAGGGCGGCGGCCAGGTCGCCGACGGTGACGGTGGCATCGACGGTGGCGGCCAGGTCGACCGCCGGACGGCCGGTGCGGGCCAGCGAGAACTTCAGCCTCACCGTCGGTCCCCCGGCTGCCGGGACGTCCGCGACGCGACCGAGCGGGTCAGCGACCGGGGTGAGACGGCCGCCCACCAGCGCCGCCAGCGGCTGCGCCCGGTGGACAGGCCCAGCGCGGCGGCGTCGACGTCCGCCCAGAAGCGCCCGGCCTCCGCGTCGTCCAGATCCTCCGGCCCGAACACCCGGGCGTCGGCCCGGCGGGCCAGCAGCAGCGTGGACCCGCCCAGCGCCGCGTCCAGATCCTCGGCGGTCTCCGCCCGGGTCCGCCCCTTCGCCGCCCGGTAGCCGAAATCGGTGGCCACATCGAGGATCTGGTCCCACCCGCCGGCGAACCGGTCGGCCACCACGGGCGCGGTCCGGCGCCGCTTGCGGCGGCGCGCCTTGAGCCAGAGCACCAGGGCGATCGGCCCGCCGACGATCAGCAGCGGGATGCCCACCCACGCCGTGACCACCAGGACGGTCCGCAGCCACTGGCTCGTCTCGGACAGGGCGTCGTTGCTGCTGGTGTCGTCGTCGTGGTCGGCGTCGCCCTTGTCGACGTCGTCGGTGCTGATCTCCTGCGGTGGTTGCGGCGGTGGCGGCGGCTGCAGCACCTGGGCCCGCGGCGCCACCTCCGGCTGCGGGTCGGGCTGCTGCTCGATCCGCTGGTCGTCGGGAGTCGGGTCGAAGGCGACCCAGCCGACACCCTCGAACGGCACCTCCACCCAGGCGGTCGCGTCCGCTCCGCGCACCGTCCAGGCGGCGCCGTCCGCCGGTGCCGCACCCCCGTCCGTCTCCTCGCCGGCGGGCGCGAAACCGAGCACCACCCGGGCCGGGATGCCCTGGGAGCGCAGCATCAGCGCCATCGCCGGGGCGAACTGCTCCTGGTCGCCGACCATCACCTGATCGCCGACCAGCGCGGTCAGCCGGTCCAGACCGTGCCCGGAGGCGGACACCTCCTCGCCCTGGGTGCCGTGGGACAGGAAACCCTGGTCGGCCAGGCCGCGCTGGACGGCGACGACCTTCTCGTACGGGGTGGTGGCCTGCTCGGTGAGCTTGCCGGCCAACGACTTCAGGTCGTCGCTGATCCGGCCGGGCGACGGCAGCGCGATCTGCTCGACCGGGGTGGCGGTCAGGTCCAGGTCGGTGGCGGCCGGTGGCAGCACCACGTCGGCGACGTAATGGTCGCCGGCCGACAGCCCGCCGACGACGACGCCGGTGCCGTTGCCGGGCGAGTAGCGGAACCCGTCGTGCAGGGCGGCCGCGTCATCCGAGTCGAACCGCAGGGCGGTCAGGTAGCCCCCGATCGGCAGGAACGCGCCCCGCAGGTCGTCGACGGTGACGCCGACGGTGGCCGTCGAGCCCTCCGGGATGTCGCTGCTGGATTGTTCGACCTGATCACCGACCTTGCGGTAGGGGTCGACGGTGCTGGAGATGTTGTAGGTGACGCCGTTGTAGGCGTCCAACGCGGCCAGCCGGATCCGGGCCCCGGCCGGCACCCCGGTGACGGTGAACAGGTCCTCCTCGCGCTGGTCCTTGAAGTACTTGCGAAAGCCCACCAGGGGACTGGGGTACTCCTGCGGGTCGAACGGCGGCTGCACGCTCTCCCGCAGCGCGTACCGCTCGCCGACGTCGACCTGCGGTCCGATCAGGTAGCCGGCGGCGACCGCGGCGGCCAGCACGACCAGCGCGGACACCGGCCGGCGCAGGTCCAGCCCGATGCCGGAGCCGGCGGTCCGGGACCGCCAGGACGCCCAGAACAGCCCGCCGACCGCCACGCCCAGGCCGCTGACCAGCGGCAGCCACGCGGCGCTCGCGCCGAACAGGGCGGCGATCACCAGCATGGCCGCGGGCGCGACCAGGGCCCAGCGGGGACGTCGGGTCCGGACGGCGACGGCGGCCCCGATCGCGGTCAGCACCAGCGCGCTGAGGTAGGCCGGGATCATCAGCGCGCCCGAGGTGCCCACCGGCACGGCCACGGTCAGCAGCTGCCGCCAGGAGCTGACCACGCCGACGGTGAGCAGCCGCAACGACTCGGCGCTCGGCAGCACGCCGCCGATCGCGGTGGACGGGACCGCCAGCGCCGCCCCGAACAACAGGTAGCCGCCGGCCGCGGC
>JBDHZW010000193.1:0-10035 GCA_039812105.1 Nakamurella sp. | reverse complement strand
GGGCCCTGCACGCCCATGGCGGCGACGTCGACGCCGGCCACCTTGAGCTTGGTCGAGGTCCGTGAACCGTGATACGCGGCGTGCGGGTCGGTGCCGGTCAGGTGCTCGGCCAGCACGACGGCCTGCTCCCACAGCGGCTGCACCAGGCCGTAGACCTCGCCGCGGTGCTGCACGCACTCGCCGACCGCGTACACGTCCGGGTCGTCCACGGTGCGCATCTGGTCGTCCACGATGATGGCCCGCTCGACGGTGAAACCGCTGGTCACGGCCAGGTCGACGTTGGGCCGGATGCCGGCCGCGACGACCACCATGTCGCATTCGAGCAGCGGGTGGTCGGCCATCCAGACGCCCTCGACCTTGTCCTGCCCCATGATCGAGGTGGTCCGCGCCTTGGTGTGGACGTAGATGCCCAGCTCCTCGACGCTCTTGCGCAGGATGTCGCCGCCCTCCGGCCCGATCTGCGCGTTCATCAGGTGCGGGCCGGCGTGCAGCACGTCCACCTGCAGCCCGAAGCCCTGCAGGCCGCGGGCGGCCTCCAGGCCGAGCAGCCCGCCGCCGATCACCACGGCGCGGCGGTGGTCCTCGTGCTGCGCGTAGGCGATCATCCCCTGGGTGTCTTCCATGGTGCGGAAGGCGAAGACGCCGGGCTTGAGCGACCCGTCGTCCATCCGCACGCCGTCGATCGGCGGGATGAACGACCGGCTGCCGGTGGCGATGATCAGTTCGTCGTAGGGGGTTTCGTACTTGGTGCCGTCGAGGGTGTGCTCCGCGTAGACGATCTTGGCGAAGCGGTCGATGCGGGTGGCCCGCACCCCGGCGTACAGGGTGATGTCGTTCTCGGCGTACCAGGCCATGCTGTTGAGGAAGATGTCGGTCTCGGCCTCCTCCCCGGACAGCACATGCGAGAGCATGATCCGGTTGTAGTTGCCGTACGGCTCGTCGCCGAACATCGTGATGGCGAACTGCTCGGCGCCGCCCCGGGACAGGATCTCCTCGACCGTGCGGGCCCCGGCCATGCCGTTGCCGATCACCACGAGTTTTCGGCGGGTGTCGCCGAACTCCTCCTCGAACTCGGTCATCGCGTCCTCGGCCAGAGTCATCAGACCTCCACCAGCCCGAGATCCAGAATGACGGTGCCGCTGAGCTTGTCGGGCGCGGCCACGGCCAGCTCCAGGGCCGTGCCACCCTCCAGGTCCTCGACCACCCGCAGCGGGACGTGCACGTCGGCCTTGGCCCCGATCGGGAAGTACCGCATCGGCACGCCGTCGCGCATCAGCACCACGGTGATCAGCTCGTCGGTGGTGTTCCCACCGCGGAAGTACAGCGCCTGCGCCACCGACCCGTCCGGCACCACGTAGGTCAAGGTCCCGTCGATCGGCGCGGGCTTGTCCACCCCGGCGCCGGTGAACTGGAAAATGCCCTGCAGGAAACGGTTCTTGCTGTGCATGGAAGAGCCCTTCTGAGTCGGCGGTCGGGTGGTGGTGCTTCGGCGGGCGGTCGAACGAGTGGCGGCGGGACGGGGGCGGAACGGCCGCACATCCGGCTGGCTGGGCAGGGCGGACAGCAGGTGGGTGTCGTCCGGGCCGCCGATGCGGCGGGCGGCGACCGCACAGACCTTGAACTCGGGCATCTTCGAGTACGGGTCCAGGGCCGGGTCGGTGAGCGAGTTGGCGTTCGATGCCCCGCCCCAGTGGAACGGCACGAACAGCACCTCGGGCCGGATGGCGTCGGTGATCTGGGCGCGGAACACGGCCGCCCCCCGGCGGGTGCGCAGCTCCACCATGTCGCTGGCCTCGATGGACAGCGCCCGGGCCAGGTTCGGGTGCAGCTGCACGTGCGGGTCGGGCACCATCGTGCCGCCCAGCCGGCGGGTCTGGGTGCCGCTCTGGTACTGCTGCAGCAGCCGGCCGGTGGTCAGCACGTACGGGTAGGTCGGGTCCGGGGTCTCGGCCGGGGCGCGGTGGATCACCGGGATGAAGCGGGCCCGGCCGTCCGGGGTCGGGAACGTGTCGGTGAACAGCCGTGGGGTGCCCGGGTGATCGATCGACGGGCACGGCCAGAAGACGCCCTGCTCGGTCTCGATCCGGTCGTAGGTGATGCCGGAGTAGTCGGCCACCCCGCCCGCGGAGGCCCGCCGCAGCTCCTCGAACACCTCCGCCGGCTTGTCCGAGAAGTACTGGCCGCGGCCGAGTCTGGTGGCCAGTTCGGTGATCATCTGCAGGTCGTCGAGCACGCCGTCGGGCGGCGGCAGGGCCATCTTGCGGCGGATGACCCGTCCCTCCAGGTTGGTCATCGTGCCCTCCTCCTCGGCCCATTGGGCGGTGGGCAGCACGACGTCGGCCAGCTGGGCCGTCTCGGACAGGAAGATGTCGGAGACGACCAGGGTGTCCAGGGCGGCCAGCCGGTGCCGGATCCGGTTGGCGTCCGGCGCCGAGACGACCACGTTGGAGGCCAGGACCAGCAGGGTGCGGACGCCGTCGTCGGTGCCGAGCCGGTCGAGCATCTCGAAGGCGGACCGGCCGGGCATCGGCAGCTCGTCCGGGTCGATGCCCCAGACGCCGGCGACGTGCGCCCGGGCGGCCGGATCGTCCAGCCGGCGGTACCCGGGCAGCTGGTCGGCCTTCTGGCCGTGCTCGCGCCCGCCCTGGCCGTTGCCCTGCCCGGTGACGGTGCCGTAGCCCGAGGCCCACTTGCCCGGCAGGCCCAGGGCCAGGGCCAGGTTGATGAAGGCCTGCGCGGTGTCGGTGCCGTTGCTGTGTTGCTCGGCGCCGCGGGCGGTGAGGATCATCGCCGACGGCGCGGTGGCCAGGGTCCGCACCGTCTCGCGCATATCGGCCACCGAGACGCCGGTGGTGCGTTCGACCCAGTCCGGCCAGTAGGAGCTCACGGCCGCCTTGACCGCGGCGAAACCCGTGGTGCGCTCGGCGATGTAGGCCTGGTCCAGGTAACCCTCGCGGATCGCGATGTGCAGCAGGCCGTTGGCCAGGGCCAGGTCGGTACCGGGCACCGGGGCCAGGTGCAGGCAGGCGCCCTCGGCCGTGCTGGTCCGGCGCGGGTCGATCACGATGTGCCGGGCCCCGTTGGCCCGAGCCTGGTCGAAGTACTGCATGGCCGGCGGCATGGTGTCGGCCGGGTTGGACCCGACCAGCAGGATGGCGGCCGCCTCGGCCACGTCGGCGAGCGGGAAGGGCAGGCCGCGATCCACCCCGAAGGCCTTGTTGCCGGCGGTCGCGGCCGAGGACATGCAGAACCGGCCGTTGTAGTCGATCATCGCCGTGCGCAACCCGACCCGGGCGAACTTGCCCAGGGCGTAGGCCTTCTCGTTGGTCAGTCCGCCGCCGCCGAAGATCCCGACGGCGTTGCGGCCGTGCTCGCGCTGGGTGCGGGTGATCGCCGCGACGATCCGCGCGAACGCCTCCTCCCAGGTGCCCGGGCGCAGCGGACTCGTGCGGTCGCCGTCGATCTCCCGCACCAGCGGGGTGAGCAGCCGCTCCTTGTGGTCGAGCAGATCGGCCGCGGTCCAGCCCTTGGCGCACAGTCCACCGCGATTGGTCGGGAAGTCCTCCTGCGGTTGCAGGGTGGCCGGCCGGCCGCCGGCGACCATGGTGATCCCGCACTGCAGCGAGCAGTACGGGCAATGGGTCGCCGTGGGGACACGGGGGGCGGTGGGCACATCTCCGAGTGTCGGCACGGATGTTTCGTCGGCCACCACGCACTGTTACGGCAGGATTGTGTTGTCCTCACAACCGCAGGTCATGGGTGCGGGCGGGACGTCACACAGGGTCGCCAGCAGGGACGACCGGGCCGGTCAGCTCGGGTCGCAATGTTACGGCCGCACGCTCCTCCGGCGCGGGCGGTGATCGACATCACGCCGGCCGGCGAGGCCGGCCCGATCACGTCCGGTGACGCCGGACCAGTCCGTCAGATCGGGTCGAGCTCGGTCACCGCGACCACCGCCGTCACCGGCACCGGCCCGTAGATGTGCGGGAACAGCTCGTCGACCCCCGGCGGGCGCTCCGGCACGACCGGCACGCCGAGCCGGTCCGGGTCGATCCGCAGCAGCACCATCGGCTCGGTGACGTCGGCGTAGAACCGGCTGAGCACGCCGTCCACCTGATCGGCGTAGGCGGCGTGGATGAAGCCCTCCTGGGCCAGCGTCCGGCCCCGGGTGGAGACCGTGTACTCCCCGGCCGCCTGCGCGGCCCGCCAGTCGGTCAGCCGGCTGCAGTGGAAGATCGGCTCGGCCACCTCCGGCCCGCCTCAGACCGCCAGCACGGTGGGCACGATCATCGGCCGGCGCCGGTAGGTGTCGCCGACCCAGCGGCCGACCACCCGCCGCACCGCCTGGGCCACCCGGTGCGGGTCGGTGACCCCGTCCGCCTCGGTCCGCGACAGCTCGGCCTCGACCAGCGGCACCACCGCGTGCAGCGCCTTCGGGTCGTCGGAGAAGCCGCGCCCGGAGATGGTCGGGGACGCGATCGCCCGGCCGGTGTGCGAGTCGATGGCCACGGTGATGGAGATGAACCCGCCCTCGCCCAGCACCAGCCGGTCGGACAGGGTGTTGTCGCCGACGTCGCCGACGGCGTTGCCGTCCACGTAGACCATGCCGACCTCGACGTGCCCGACCACCGTCGCCCGGCCGCGGACCAGGTCCACCACGGTGCCGTTGGGAGCCAGGATGACCCGGTCCTCGGGCACGCCGGTGGCGATGGCCAGCTTGGCCTGGGCCCGCAGGTGCCGCCATTCGCCGTGCACCGGGATCACGTTGCGCGGCTTGACCGCGTTGTACAGGTACAGCAATTCGCCGGCCGAGGCGTGCCCGGACACGTGCACCTTGGCCACGCCCTGGTGCACCACGGTGACGCCGATCTTGGCCAGCTCGTTGATGATGGTGAAGACGCTGGTCTCGTTGCCCGGGATCATCGACGAGGCCAGGATGACCGTGTCCCCGGCGGTCAGGTTGACCTGCCGGTGCTCGCCCCGCGACATCCGGGACAGCGCGGACAGCGGCTCGCCCTGCGAGCCGGTGGAGACCAGCATGACCTGATCCGGCGGCAGCTCGAGCACCTTGTCCAGCGAGCGGACCAGCCCGTCCGGCACGGTGAGCAAGCCCAGCTCCTGGGCGATCTGCATGTTGCGCACCATCGACCGGCCGACGAAGGCGACCTTGCGGCCGTGCCGGTAGGCCGAGTCCAGCATCTGCTGCACCCGGTGCACGTGGCTGGCGAAGGAGGCGACGATGACCCGTTGGGTGGCCTTGGCGATGAACGAATCCATCACCGGACCGATCTCCCGTTCGGGCGCGACGAATCCGGGCACCTCGGCGTTGGTCGAGTCGACCAGGAACAGGTCGACGCCCTTGTCGCCGAGCCGGGCGAAGCCGCCCAGATCGGTGAGCCGGCCGTCCAACGGCAACTGGTCGAGCTTGATGTCGCCGGTGTGCAGCACCGTGCCGGCCGGGGTCCGGATGCTCACCGCGAGGGCGTCCGGAATGGAGTGGTTGACCGCGTAGAAGCGCAGGTCGAACGGGCCGGCCTTGCGCCGTTCGCCCTCGGTGACGACCTGCAGGGTCGGGGTCAGCCGGTGCTCACGGCACTTGGCCGCGATCAGCGCGAGCGAGAACCGCGCGCCCAGCACCGGCAGGTCCGGCCGCAGCCGCAGCAACCAGGGCAGCGCGCCGATGTGGTCCTCGTGGCCGTGGGTGATGACCACGGCGTCGATGTCGTCGATGCGATCCTCGACCAGACGCAGATCGGGCAGGATCAGGTCGACCCCGGGCTGGCCGTCCTCGGGGAAGAGCACGCCGCAGTCGACAATCAGCAGCCGGCCGTCGAACTCGTAGACGGTCATGTTCCGACCGATCTCGCCGATGCCGCCCAGGGCCACCACCCGCAGGGCGTCCTTGGCCGGTGGTTTCGGCGGCGCCGGCTTGCGCACGCGAGCGGCCGCCTGCTCGGGCCGACCCGCCGGTGAGTTGGATCCGGGACCGGCCGACCGGCTCACAACAAGGGCCCGATCTCGTCGAGGTCCTGGGCGATCAGTTCGGTCTGTTTGGCCGTGGCCGGGATCTGGGGCAATCGCGGGTCGCCGACGCCGAAGCCGCGCAGCCGCAGCGCCGCCTTGGCGAAGACCAGGCCGGATCCGCCGCCGCAGCGGGTCATCGCGCGGTGCGCGGGCAGCAGGTCGTAGTGCAGCCGGCGGGCCCTGGTGTAGTCGCCGGCCTCGGCCGCGTCGACCATGGCCCGCAGGTGGCCGCCGAGCACGTGCCCGATGATGCTGACCACCCCGACACCACCGATGGACAGCCAGGGCAGGTTCAGCGGGTCGTCGCCGGAGTAGTAGGCCAGGTCGGACCCGCCCATCACCAGTGAGCCGGCGTACAGGTCACCCTTGGCGTCCTTGACCGCGGTGATCCGGGGGTGCTCGGCCAACCGCAGCAGGGTCTCCGGGGCGATGGCGACGACGGCCCGCGGGGGGATGTCGTAGAGCATGACCGGCAGGTCCGAGGCGTCGGCGACGGCGGCGAAGTGGGCCAGCAGGCCGTCCTGCTGCGGGCGGGAGTAGTACGGGGTGACGACCAGGGCCCCGTGCGCACCGGCCTTCTCGGCCGCCTTGGCCAGCTTGACCGAGTGGGCGGTGTCGTAGGTGCCGACGCCGGCCACGACGGTGGCCCGGTCGCCGACGGCGTCGACCACCGCGCGGATCACCAGCTCCTTCTCGGCGTCGCTGGTGGTCGGGGACTCGCCGGTGGTGCCGTTGACCACCAGGCCGTTGTTGCCCTCGGCGACCAGGCGCTCGGCCAGCAGCCCGGTGGCGTGCACGTCCAATTCGCCGGTCGCCGTGAAGGGGGTGACCATGGCGGTCAGCACGGTGCCGAAGGGCCGGCCCGGCCGACCTGCCGGTCCCGCGGAAAGCGTCGTCATACCCGGAAACCTACCGTCACCGGGGACCCCCGGCGGCCACGACCCGGCCGGCCCGATGCGGCATCGGGGCCCGGCGAGCGGTCAGAAACCCCGCTGGAGGGTGCGCAGGGCACCGACCGCGGCCGGGTCGCCGCCGAACTCCAGGTCGACCTCGTCGCGCCCGGACAGCCAGAGCACGATCTCACCGGGCTCCCCGGTCAGCGTGACCACCGGCTCACCCTTGCGCAGGACCACCGGCTCGTGTCCGGGGATGTGCGCGACGATGCCGGTGGGGGCCTTGCGCACCATCAGCCGGGACAGCGGCGAGGTGACGCTCTTGGCCAATTCCGCGGTGTCCTGGGCGGAGAGCTGGCGGGGCTGCCACCCGGGCCGGCCACGCCGGACGTCCTCGTGGTGGATGAACATCTCGTTGCTGTTGACCAGCTCGTCCACCGGGCCCCATCCGGTCGGGTTCCAGGCCGGCGGTCCGGCGCGGTACTGCTCGATCAGCTTCGCCCAGGGCTGGGCGCGGTACCCCTGCTCGGCCTTGTCGGTGAACGAGTGCAGCGGCTTGACCTGGGTGCCGACCGCGCCCAGCGGGTCGCGCTCCCGGATCAGCAGGTGGGTCAACAGATCCCGCGTCTGCCAGCCCTCGCAGAGGGTCGGTTGATCGGGTCCGACGTCGGTGAACAGATCGGCCAGGGCGGCACGTTCGGTACGGGCAAGGCTCATGATCGCCACAGTACGTGCGGGCAGCCGGCGCGAACGGAACGTAACCGGCACCGGCCCTGCGCCCGCCATCGTCTATCCGAGCCAATCAGTTGTCACTACGCGCGTTTGCTCACCGAAAGTGACCCAAAGGCGGCGCGAAATGTCATCTGAATGCCGAGATGCCTGGGTCGGAGCGCGGGCTTACAGTCCGGGAAAACACAGCGCCGGCACAGCGAGAACGGGCGGAACCACATGCGAATCAGGCGAACCGGTCAGCGTCGGACAAGTCGGATTCTCGGGGTGGTGACGGCATCGCTGCTGGCCAGCGCCCTGCTGCCGGCCACCGCCGGGGCCGAGCCGGCCGACGCCGGGAACCTCACCGGCACCGCCATCGAGGTCGCGGACCGGGTTTCCGTACCCAAGGCCGCCACCAGCCGTTTGGCCGAAAGCGATCCCGCGGTGCTGGCCGCCACCGGCACCGACACCGTGCCGGTCATGGTCAAGCTCGACTACGACTCGGTGGCCACCTACACCGGCGGCGTCGCCGACCTGGCCCCGACCAGCCCGGCCGAGACCGACAAGAGTCTGCAGGACAACGCCGGGGCGGTGCAGGAGTACGAGCAGCACGTCGCCGGGGTCGAGGACTCGTTCGTGGCCGACCTCGCCGCCGCCGTCCCCGAGGCCGAGGTCGGTTCCCGGCTGCGGACCGTCTACGGCGGTGTCGCCGTCCGCCTGCCCGCCGACCAGGCCAAGAACCTGCTCGACATTCCCGGCGTGGTCGCGGTCCAGGCCGACCACCTCAATCAGCCGCTGACGGATTCGAGCCCGGCCTTCATCGGCGCCCCCACCATCTACAACGCGCTCGGATCCTCGACCACGGCAGGCTCCGGGGTGATCGTCGGCGTGCTCGATTCGGGCGCCTGGCCGGAACATCCCTCCTTCGTCGACCCCGGCCTGCCGGCCCCGCCGCCACTGGCCAACGGGCAGCCGCGGACCTGCAACTTCGGCGACAATCCGCTCACCCCGGCCAATGACGTCTTCCGGTGCACCAACAAGCTGATCTCCGGCCAGCCATTCCTGGAGACCTACAACGACAACAACTCCGGTGAGATCTACCCGGACTCGGCCCGGGACAGCAACGGGCACGGCACCCACACCGCGTCGACCTCCGCCGGGTCGCCGGTCGCGGACGCCCAGACGCTCGGGGTCAGCCGCGGTGCGATCCAGGGCATCGCGCCCGGCGCCCACGTGGCCGTCTACAAGGTCTGCGGGGCCGCCGGCTGCTACAGCTCGGACTCGGCCGATGCGGTGCAGCAGGCCATCAAGGACGGCGTGGACGTCATCAACTTCTCCATCTCCGGTGGCACCAACCCGTTCACCGACCCGGTCGAACTGGCGTTCCTGGACGCCTACGGGGCCGGCGTCTTCGTGTCCACGTCGGCCGGTAACGACGGGCCCGGCGCCGGCACGGCCAACCACCTGAGCCCCTGGGTGACCACGGTGGCCGCCTCGACGCAGACGCGAGCCTTCCAGTCCACCCTGACCGTCACCGGCAGCGGCGCCGCGCCGTTCGTGGCCACCGGAGCCTCCATCACCGCCGGTGCCGGCCCCGCTCCGGTCGTCCTGGCCGCGGACGCGCCGTACAGCAACGCGCTGTGCTCGACCCCGGCCCCGGCCGGGGTGTTCGAGGGCAAGATCGTGGCCTGCCAACGCGGCGGGAACGCCCGGGTCGACAAGGGCTACAACGTCAAACAGGGCGGCGCGGTCGGCATGATCCTGTACAACCCGGCACTGGCCGACATCGAAACCGACAACCACTGGTTGCCGACCGTGCACCTGGCCGACGGCACCGCCTTCCTGGCCTACATGGCCGCCAACCCGGGAGCCAGCGCCACCTTCACCGCCGGCGCCAAGGCCGACGGGCAGGGCGACGTGATGGCCGCGTTCTCCTCCCGCGGCCCGGCCGGCTCGTCGATCAAGCCGGACGTCACCGCGCCGGGCGTGGAGATCCTGGCCGGGCAGACGCCGACCCCGGAGTCGACCACCGAGGGTCCCCCCGGGCAGTACTTCCAGGCCATCGCGGGCACCTCGATGTCATCACCGCACGTGGCCGGCGCGGCCGCGCTGCTGCGGGCCCTGCACCCGGACTGGACGCCGGGCCAGATCAAATCGGCCCTGATGACCACCGCGATCACCAAGGTGGTCAAGGAGGACACCACCACCCCGGCCGACCCCTATGACATGGGCGCCGGGCGAATCGACCTGACCAAGGCGGGCAACCCGGGCGTCACCTTCGACGAGTCCGCCCGCGGGTTCCTCAAGGCCGGGCAGAACCCCGTCGCCGTTGCCGATCTGAACCAGCCGTCGATCGACGTGCCGACCCTGCCGGGCCTGGTGACGGTCAAGCGGACCGCCACCAACG
>JBDHZW010000192.1:0-10049 GCA_039812105.1 Nakamurella sp. | reverse complement strand
CGCACGTACAGGTAGGGCACCGCGTCCAGCCGGAACCCGTCGATGCCCAGGTCCAGCCAGAACCGCAGGATGTCGATCATCTCGTCGCGCACGGCCGGGTTCTCGTAGTTCAGGTCCGGCTGGTGGGCGAAGAACCGGTGCCAGAAGTACTGCTTGCGCACCGGGTCGAACGTCCAGTTGCTGGGCTCGGTGTCGACGAAGATGATCCGCGCGTCCGGATAGCCGGTGTCGTCGTCGGCCCACACGTAGTAGTCGCCGTACGGTCCGTCCGGATGGCGCCGCGACTCCTGGAACCAGGAGTGCTGGTCCGACGTGTGGTTCATGACCAGGTCGGTGATGACCCGGATGCCCCGCTCGTGGGCGGCGTCCAGCAGCGCGACGAAGTCCTCGACGGTGCCGAACTCGGGCAGCACCTTGCGGTAGTCGCTGATGTCGTAGCCGCCGTCGCGCAGCGGCGAGTCGTAGAACGGCGGCAGCCACAGGCAGTCGACGCCCAGCCAGGACAGGTAGTCCAGCTTGTCGATGAGCCCGCGCAGGTCGCCGGTGCCGTCGCCGTTGGAGTCCAGGAACGACCGGACCAGCACCTCGTAGAAGACCGCCCGTTTGTACCACTGACGGTCGTGCTCGCCGCCCGCGATCGGCCGCGCCGAGCCGAAGCGTGCCGCGTCGATGTCGTCGATTCGGTCCGCCACGCGGCCAACCTACCGGTCCCACCGACAGGACGCAGGGCCGGTGCTGCGGTTGAATCAGGAGCCGTGAAGGCATTGCGTCGATTCACCGTCCGGCCCCAGCTACCGCCGGCCCTGCAGCCGCTGGGACCGCTGATCCGCAACCTGCGCTGGGCCTGGCACCCGGCCAGCCAGGACCTGTTCGCCGACATCGACCGGACCCTGTGGGCCCGGCTGCACGGCGACCCGGTCAAGCTGCTCGGCGCGGTCTCGGTGGCCCGATTGGAGGAACTCGCCGCCAGCGACGCGTTCCTGGCCCGGATGCACGGCCTGGCCGCCGATCTCGACCACTACCTGACCGACCCTCGGTGGTATCAGCACCAAATCGCGGCCGGCGCGCGGTATCCGTCGGCCATCGCCTACTTCTCGATGGAGTTCGGGGTCACCGAGGCGCTGCCCAACTACTCCGGCGGCCTGGGCATCCTGGCCGGCGACCACCTCAAGTCGGCCTCCGATCTGGGGGTGCCGATCGTCGGGGTCGGCCTGCTCTACCGGTACGGGTACTTCTGGCAATCGCTGTCACCGGACGGCTGGCAGCAGGAGCACTACCCGGCCCACGACCCGCAGGGCCTGCCCATCGAGCGGGTGCTCGGCCCGGACGGCGAGCAGCTGGCGGTCACCGTGCCGATGCCCGGCGACCGGCTGCTCACCGCCCGCATCTGGTTCGCCCAGGTCGGGCGGGTGCCGTTGCTGCTGCTGGACGCCGACAACGAGGACAACGACGACGCGCTGCGGGCCACCACCGACCGGCTCTACGGCGGCGACCAGGACCACCGGATCAAGCAGGAGATGCTGTTGGGCATCGGCGGGGTGCGGGCGATCAACGCCTACGCCGCCGTCACCGGGCACCCGCTGCCCGAGGTGTTCCACATGAACGAGGGGCACGCCGGTTTCCTGGGCCTGGAGCGCATCCGCTCGCTGATCGCGGACCGCGGGTTGACCTTCGCCGAGGCGCTGTCCGCGGTCCGGGCCGGCACCGTGTTCACCACCCACACCCCGGTGCCGGCCGGCATCGACCGGTTCCCGGTGGACCTGGTCCGGCACTACCTGGGCGGTGCCGACGGCGGGTCGTCCGCCCTGCTGCCGGGGGTCGGCGTGTCCGAGGTGCTGGCCCTGGGCGCCGAGGACGACCCCGGCCGGTTCAACATGGCCCACATGGGCCTGCGGCTGGCCCAGCGGGCCAACGGGGTGGCCAAGCTGCACGGGGCGGTGTCCCGCAACATGTTCGCCGGCCTGTATCCGGGCTTCGAGCCGGACGAGGTGCCGATCGGATCGGTCACCAACGGGGTGCACCTGCCCACCTGGGCGGCCCGGGAGATGTACGACGTGGCCGGGGACATGGCCGACTGGCACGACCTGGCCGCGGCCGAGGTCTGGCCGTCGGCCGACAAGGTGTCCCGGGAACGGCTGTGGCACCTGCGGAACACGCTGCGCCGGCGGCTGGTCGAGCTGGCCCGGGCGGTCACCCACCGGTCCCAGCGGCAACGCGGCGCCACGGTGGCCGAACTGGAGTGGACCGAGTCGATCCTGGACCCGGACATCCTGACCATCGGCTTCGCCCGCCGGGTCTCCACCTACAAGCGGCTCACCCTGATGCTGCGCGACCCGGACCGGCTCCGCTCGCTGCTGCTGGACCCGCAGCGGCCGGTGCAGATCGTGGTGGCCGGCAAGGCGCACCCCGCCGACGACGGCGGCAAGCGCTACATGCAGGAGATGGTCCGGTTCACCGACGACCGGTCGATCCGGCATCGCATCGTGTTCCTGCCCGACTACGACATGGGCATGGCCGCGGTGCTCTGCGCCGGCGCCGACGTCTGGCTGAACAACCCGATCCGGCCGCAGGAGGCGTCCGGCACGTCCGGCATGAAGGCGGCGCTGAACGGCGTGCTGAACCTGTCCATCTCCGACGGCTGGTGGGACGAGCTGTACGACGGGCACGACGGCTGGACGATCCCCACCGCCGACGGGGTCGGGGACGCGGGCCGCCGGGACGACCTGGAGGCGGCCGCGCTGTACGACCTGATCGAGAAGCGGGTGGCGCCGCTGTTCTACCGGCGCAACCCGGTCGGGCTGCCCGAGGGATGGGTGGACACCGTCCGGCACACCCTGGCCTACCTGGGGCCGCGGGTGCAGGCGACCCGGATGGTCCGCGACTACGTCACCGGCTACTACGCACCGGCCGCCGCGTTCTCCCGGGCGGTGACCGGGGACCTGACCGTGGCCCGGTCGCTGGCCGCCTGGACGGCCGCGGTGCGCGCGGCCTGGCCGAGCGTCAAGGTGCTGACCGTGGACACCTCGGGCATCGGCACCGAACCGTCACTGGGCAACGTGCTGACCGTCCGCGCGCACTGCGCCCTGGGCGGCCTCACGCCGGCGGACGTGACCGTGCAGGCCGTCATCGGCCGGGTCGACGCCAACGAGCAGCTGCACGACATCGACGTGGTGGAGATGACTTTCGTGGACTCCAGTGGGGTGGGACCGGACGCCGTCGCGCGGTACGAGGTGGCACTGACGCTGGCCCGGTCCGGCCCGGTCGGCTACACCGTCCGGATCGTGCCCCGTCACGACCTGCTGGCCTCGCCGGCCGAATTGGGGCTGGTGGTCACGGCCTGATCCGGGCCGGGGTGACGCCGCGCCCGCAGCAGCAGGACGGTCCGGCCGGGCACGAGGATGGTTGATCCGCCGTCGATCTCGTCGGTCGATACGGGTTCGCCGGTGGGCCGGTCGGTGTCGATCGTCGGCACGTACGAGGTGGCGTAGGGCGAGCCGGGCAGGGTGAGATCGACCGGCTCGGCGCCGGCGTGCAGCACCAGCAGCCAGGAGCGGTCCGAGAGCGGTTGCCCGGTGGCGGTGTGCCCGCGAACGTCGTGCCCGCTGATCCACATCTGCAGGGTCTGCCGGCCGTCGTCGAACCAGTCGTGATCGGTCATGGTCTGGCCGGACGTGTTGAACCACATCAGATCCGGCAGGCCGTCGCCACCGCCGGGGGCGCGGCCGTCGAAGAACTCGCCCTGGTGCAGGGCCGGCGCGCCGCGCCGGATGCGCAGCGTGCGGCGGCAGAAGGCCAGCATGTCCCGGGCCTGCGGGCTGTCCAGTTCCCAGTCCAGCCAACTGATCTCGTTGTCCTGGCAGTAGGCGTTGTTGTTGCCGCCCTGGGTGCGCCACATCTCGTCGCCCATGGTGATCATCGGCGTGCCGGTGGACAGCAGCAGGCCGGCGGCCAGGTTGCGCGCCGTCCGGGTGCGCAGCTCGACGACCGCGGCGTCGTCGGTCTCGCCCTCGACCCCGTGATTCCAGGACCGGTTGTGATCCCCGCCGTCCCGGTTGTTCTCCCCGTTGGCCTCGTTGTGCTTGTGGTTGTAGGACACCAGGTCCCGCAGGGTGAAGCCGTCGTGCGCGGTGACGAAGTTGATCGACGCCCAGGGACGCCGGATCGGCGCGTACAGGTCGGAGGAGCCGGACAGCCGGTAGCCCAGGTCGCGCACCCCCGGTACCCCCCGCCAGAAGTCGCGGTTGGTGTCCCGGAACCGGTCGTTCCACTCGGTCCAGTTCGGTCCGAACCGGCCCACCGCGTAGCCGTCCCCGGTGGCGTCCCACGGCTCGGCGATCAGCTTGCGGGTGGACAGCACCGGGTCGGCCGCGATCGCCGACAGCAACGCCGACCCGGCGTCGAACGGGCCGCCGTCCGGCCGGGCGTGCACCGACGCCAGGTCGAACCGGAAGCCGTCCACACCAAGCGTTTCCGACCAGTAGCGGAGCGAGTCGGTGGTCAGCCGGATCACCGGCAGGGTCCGTGCGTTGACGGTGTTGCCGGTGCCGGTGAGGTCCCGCCCGTCGGGCAGGTAGTAGGACTCGGACGCCAGGCCCCGGGTGGACAGGTCCACCGACAGGCCGGGGCCGCCCTCGCAGGTGTGGTTGTAGACCACGTCCAGCACGACCTCGATGCCGGCGGCGTGCAGCGCGTCGACCATCGTCACGAACTCGGCGATCTCCTGCCCGGGCACGCTGGCGTACCCCGGGTGCGGCGCGAAGTAGCCCAGCGTCGAGTAGCCCCAGTAGTTGTGGCGGTGGGTCGCCTTCAGCCCGGGTTCGGCGGCGCTGGCGAACACCGGCAGCAGCTCCAGTGTGGTGATCTGCAGCCGCTGCAGGTGCTCGACCACGGCGGGATGGCACACCCCCAGGAACGTGCCACGGAGCCGCGGCGGCACCGCCGGGTGCAGTTTCGTCAGCCCCTTGACGTGCGCCTCGTAGATGACGGTCTGCTCCCACGGCACCCAGGGCCGCACCGACGCCGAGCGCAGCCCGGGCGCGGTGCTGTCCACCACCACGGCGGCCGGCACCAGGCCCGCCGTCTGCGCGCCGAACGAGGCGGCGGCCACCAGGTCGTAGTCGGTGCCGGTGACCTGCCGGGCGTACGGGTCCAGCAGCAGCTTCGCCGGGTCCCGGGCCGGCACCCGGAACCCGTACACCTGGCCGGGACCGACGTCCGGGACGAAGGTGTGCCAGATCCCGTAGGTGCGCTCGTCCATGGTGATCGTGTGCCGGGTGAGCGCCGGATCGTCCGGGTCCTGCAGGCACAACTGCACGTCGGTGACCCCCGGCACGCCGTCCGCGATCACCGCGAAGTTGGTGCCGCCGGCGTAGGGGGTCGCGCCCAGCGGGTAGGGCAGGCCCGGGAACGGGGACGACCCCTCGCGAGGCAGGGCCAGCGGGTCGGGCTGGCCGGGACGCCCGCGCCGGCGCCCGGCCATGGGCTTGGCCTTCGCGCGCCTGGGGTCACGGCCGGGACGGAGCATGCGGGTCATTGTCACCGACCGGGCGGCCACGGATGAAATCAGCGGTAGGCGACAATGGCGCGCGTGAGTCCGCGCCCCACGCCGTCCGTGTCCATCCTTCCCGGCCCCGACTCGGTGCTGCACATGACCGAGGTCACCGTCCGGCGCAGCCCGGCGGTGCTGCTGGACGCCGTGCACTGGAACGTGGACATGGATCAGCGGTGGGTGATCCTGGGCCCGAACGGGGCGGGCAAGACCACGCTCCTGCAGATCGCGGCCGGCCTGCTGTTCCCGACCAGCGGGCGGGTGCACATCCTGGGCGAGCGGCTGGGCGCCGTCGACGTGTCCGAGCTGCGGCCGCGGATCGGCCTGTCCTCGGCCGCGCTGGCCGGCCGGGTGCCGCCGCAGGAGCGGGTGCTGGACGTGGTCGTCTCCGCCGGCTACGGCGTCGTCGGCCGGTGGCGGGAACGGTATGACGACGAGGACTTCGACCGGGCCCGCGGCCTGCTGGACGCGATGGGCGTCGCGGCGCTGGCGCAGCGGAGCTACGGCACCCTGTCCGAGGGGGAGCGCAAGCGGACCCTGGCCGCCCGGGCGCTGATGGCCGACCCGGAACTGCTGCTGCTCGACGAGCCGGCCGCCGGGCTGGACCTGGGTGGCCGGGAGGACCTGCTGGCCCGGCTGGCGCGGCTGGCCGTCGACCCGTACGCACCGACCACGGTGCTGGTCACCCATCACGTCGAGGAGATCCCGCCGGCGTTCAGCCACGTGCTGCTGCTGCGCGGCGGCAAGGTGGTGGCGGCCGGCCCGCTCGCCGACACGCTGACCGCCGACGCGCTGTCCGAGACGTTCGACATGAAGCTGGTGCTGGAGACCCGGGGCGAGCGGTACTTCGCCTTCGCTGCCGGCTGACCGCAGCGTGGCGTACCGGTTCGACCTGGACGACGTCCGCTTCCTGACCGGCCCGGCCGGCGCCGACGCGCTCGCGGTGGCCGCGGTGCTGCCGCTCGGCGAGGCGACGCTGCTGTCCGATCTCACCCGGCTCCGGGCCGTGGCGGGGGAGCGGGCGGGCGCGGTGGTCGAGACGGTGCGGCTGCGCCGCCGCGCGGCCGCCAAGCTCGGCGACGACGCGCGGCGCTGGCTGTTCACCGACGAGGCGCTGCAGCAGGCCACCCCGCTGCCGGTGGCGCGGCACCGGGCGGCGCGCCTGACCGGGATCGGGGTGCACGACCTCACCTGCTCGATCGGCGCCGATCTCGCTGCCCTGGCGTCCGTTTCGCGGTTGGCGGTGGGATCGGACCTGGACCCGGTGCGGGTGGCGATGGCCCGGCACAACCTGCTCGCGGCCGGCCGGGAGCCGCGGCTGCTGGTGGCCGACGCCCTCAGCCGGACCACCCGTGGCCTGCTCGGCTACGCCGACCCCGCCCGTCGCGACGGCGGCCGGCGGATCACCTCGGCGTCCACGGTGCCGTCGATCGCCGACCTGGACGCCGGGCACGCCGCCCGGCCGCCGGTGCTGCGGGTGCCGCCGGGGATCGACTACGAGGCGCTGGCCCGACCCGGCGAGGTCGAGCTGGTGTCGCTGGACGGCGTCGTCCGCGAGGCGGTGCTGTGGCCGGCCGAACTGGCCGGGCCGACCCGTCGGGCCAGCGTCCTGGCCGGCGGCCGCGAGACCTGGCAGGTGACCAGCGACGAGCCGGCCGAGGTGGCCGTGGCGTCGGCCGGGGAGTACCTGGTCGACCCCGATCCGGCGGTGGTCCGGAGCCACCTGGTCCGGCAGTACGCCGCCCGGCACGGCCTGTGGCAGCTCGACCCGCACCTGGCCTACCTGACCGGGCCGGCCGTGCCGCCCGGTGTCCGCGGGTTCCGGATCCTCGACCAGGCGCCGTACCGGGAACGGACCGTCGCGCAGTGGGCCCGCCGGGACGGCGTCGGCACCCTGGAGATCAAGCAGCGGGGCACCCCGATCGTGCCCGACGAGCTACGGAAACGGCTGCGACCGGCGTTGACCGGGCCGACCCGGGACGCCGCCACCCTGGTCGTGGCCCGGATCGGCCGGCAGGCGCAGGCGTTCTGGTGCCGCGCCGACGGGCCTCACCATCCGAGTTGATCATGGGGGCGGGCACGCGACACACCGACAGTTCGGCCGACACGCCGAGCGGGACGGGCCTGAGCGATTTCGGGGCCGCTCGGGCGCGCGCACTAGGGTTGGTCGCCGTGAGCGTCAACCCCGAGAGCGTCAGCCGGTCCGACCACTTCGAACTCCTGCCCGCGGTCGACGTCGCCGACGGCCAGGCCGTCCGCCTGGTCCAGGGTCAGGCCGGCAGCGAGACCCGTTACGGCGCACCGCTGGACGCGGCCCTGGCCTGGCAGGCCGATGGCGCCGAGTGGATCCACCTGGTCGACCTGGACGCCGCGTTCGGCCGCGGTTCGAACGCCGCCCTGCTGGCCGAGGTGGTGGGCAAGCTGGACATCAAGGTGGAGATGTCCGGCGGCATCCGGGACGACGAGTCCCTGGCCGCCGCGCTGGCCACCGGCTGCACCCGGGTGAACATCGGCACCGCGGCGCTGGAGAAGCCGGACTGGTGTGCCTCCGCGATCGCCCGGTACGGCGACCAGGTCGCGGTCGGCCTGGACGTCCGCGGCACCACCCTGGCCGCCCGCGGCTGGACCCAGGACGGCGGTGACCTGTGGGAGGCGTTGATCCGGCTCGACGCGCAGGGTTGCGCCCGGTACGTCGTCACCGACGTCACCAAGGACGGCACGCTGCGCGGGCCGAACCTGGAGCTGCTGCGTCAGGTGTGCGAGGCGACCAGCGCGCCGGTGGTCGCCTCCGGCGGTGTCTCCTCGCTGGACGACCTGGTGGCGCTGGCCGCCCTGGCCCCGATCGGGGTCGAGGGGACGATCGTCGGCAAGGCCCTGTACGCCGGCGCGTTCACCCTGCCGCAGGCGCTCGCGGCCGTGGCCGCCTGACGTGCCCGGCGTCGGCGACCGCCGCGGCTCCGGCGGACCGTGGGAGGAGTGGTACGGCTACTCCCGGGTGGTCCGGGTCGGGCCGCTGGCGGTGACGGCCGGCTGCACCTCGGTCGTCGACGGGCAGGTGCAGTCACCCGGCGACGCCGCCGAGCAGGCCCGGATCGCGTTCCGCACCGGGCTCGCCGCGCTGGCCGAGGTCGGCCTGGGCCCCGAGCACGTGATCAACACCAAGGTGTCGATCGTGCACCGGGACCACGCCAATCCGGTCGGCACGGTGCACGGCGAGGTGTTCGGCGACGTCCGGCCGGCGGCGACGATGGTCGTGGTGGCCGGGCTGGTCGACCCGGCGATGCTGGTCGAGGTGGAACTGACCGCCTGGGCCGGCTGACCCCCGCAGCGGGCTCGGCGAACGCCGAACCTCAGCGAACGCTGAACGAGGTGCGGACCAACCCCCACGGGCTGGGCACCGTCATCGTCCAGCCGAAGCGGAACGCGGACTCGAACATCTCGAACGCCAGCGCGAACGGGTCCGGGAAGGCGGCCGCCGCCGGTGGGCGCGGCTGCGGCCCGACCATCTCGTGCACTCTTGCCAGCACCGCCGCGGCGTCCCGGTCGCCCTGCTCGGCCCAGCCGTGCACGACCCGCAGTTTCACCGAGTTCAGCACCGTCTCGTCGTCGGCGTCCGGGGGGATCGCGAATGTCTGGCCGCCCTGCCGGATCCAGTACCGGCCGCCGGCCTCGTGCAGCAGCACCGCGGTCCGGCCGATCGGGTGCTCGCGGTCGATCCCGGCCAGCACCACGGTGCCCAGGCCGGGGCGGTACTCGAGCACGCACGGCACGTGGTCGGCGCGCAGGCGCCGGTGGATATCGCCGAGTCGTCCGGACATGCCCCCAACAGTAGGTGGGAAAGCTGCGGCAGCGCGTCAGGTGATCACGGCAGGGCGGCGATCACCACCTTGGCCAGCGCCTCCGAGTGGGCCTGGTCGTTGTCCAGACCGTTGACCTGGATCACGTAATTGCCCTTCACCGCGTACAGGGTGTTGTCGTTGTCCCACATTGCCTTGTCACCCAGTCCCGAGATGTCCGTCACGCCGTCGACGTGCACGACGGACCAGGTGTCGCCGGCCGGATCGGCCAGGATCTCGACGTTGACGCCGGTCACGGTCGCGTCGTCGTTGTCGTACGCGCAGGACGACAGGGTGTCGGTCGAACCCGGCTCGCCCTGCGTGTAGGGCAGGCCGGTGAGCTGGGCGGCCTCCGTGTACGGCAGGATCGTGCAGACGTCGAACGCCAGGGCGCCGGCTCCCGTTCCGGCGGTCGCCGAGGCCACCGCCCCGGCAACCGCGGACTTGGCCGACGACAGGGCGGCGGCCGCCGACGACATCGCCGACGTCGCGGCGCCCGCGGCCGAGGACATCGCGCCCGCGGCGGCGGACCTCGCCGAGGACACGGCGGCGGCGGCCGAGCTGAGGGCCGCGGGACTGGACGCAACCAGCAACGCGACGCCGACGAGTCGAGTTTTCACATGATCCCCCTGCGACTGGATGAGCCGAGAGCGCGGCGGTTCCGG
>JBDHZW010000191.1:0-10050 GCA_039812105.1 Nakamurella sp. | reverse complement strand
TCGCGACGAACGACTCACCGTGCGACATCTCGTGGAACGCCGGGTCGGGTCCGCCGGGATTGGCCTCCAGGTAGGAGTAGAAGCCGTGCATCGTCTCGGCCCGGGGGAAGAAGCCCCAGCGGGCCGAACCCGGGTTGCGGACCAGCGAGAGCCGTTCGTGCAGCGGCGATTCGGTCGGCCGGGTGGTGTGCCGGGCCCCGGTGGAGCCGCCCTCGGCGGACAGACCGTAGGCCACCGCGATCGCCTCGACCAGCGTGGACTTCCCGCTGCCGTTCTCGCCCACCAGGATCGTCACCGCGCCGGGCTCCAGCCCGTCGGTCAGGAACTGCCGGACGGCGGGCACGTCCCACGGCCAGCCGTCGGCGACGACGGGATCCCCGCGGATGGCCCGGACGGGCCGGGCCGTCGCCCTCCTCACCACCGCACGCGCAGCTCCTGCAGCCCGCGGATGACGAAGAACGGCTCGTATTCGGGCTCGGCGACCAGCTCGATCCGCGGGCAGTCCCGGCGCAACCGGTCCAGGGACACGGCGATTTCCAGCCGGGCGAGCGGGGCGCCGATGCAGAAGTGGGTGCCCCCGCCGAAGCCGATGTGACCGGTGTCGCCGCGGCCGATGTCGAACCGATCTGGATCGGGGAAGCGATCCGGGTCTCGGTTGGCCGAGCCGAACAGCATGGCGATCCGCTCCCCCCGGCCCACCGGCCGCCCGGCGATCTGCACGCCGTCCTCCCACACCCACCGCTCGAACAGCTGCAACGGGCCGTCCCAGCGGATCATCTCCTCCACCGCGACGCCGGGCTCGACCGCGCCGTCGACCAGCCGCGCCCATTGGTCGGGATGCCGCAGCAGCGCCCGCATCCCGTTGCCCAGGGTGTTCACGGTGGCCTCGTGCCCGGCGTTGAGCAGGACGATGACCGTGCAGACGATCTCGTCCTGGGTCAGCCGGTCGCCCTGGTCCGCGATTCCGATCAGCTTGGTGATCAGGTCGTCCCGCGGCCGCGCGCGACGGTCCGCGATCAACGCGCTGACGTAGTCGATGAACTCGCCGGCGGCCCGTTCGGCCAGCGCCCGGTGCGCGTCGTCGGTGCTGATCTCGTACATCTTGACGATGGCGTGCGACCAGTCCAGCAGCCGTGGACCGTCGGACACCGGCACACCGAGCAGGATGCAGATGACCGCGACCGAGAACGGCTGCGCGTAATCGGCGATCAGCTCAAAATCGCCGAGATCCATGGCTGCGGAAAGGGTCCGGTCGCTGTACTCCTCGATGACCGGCCGCAGCGCGGCCACCGACCGGGGTGTGAACACCGCGCTGACCAGCCGCCGCAGCCGGGTGTGGTCGGGCGGCTCCAGGTTCAGCAGGGACCAGCGCTCCGACTCGGCCCAGCGTGGCCAGCGTGGGTCCGGCTGGTAGCCGCGGGCCAGCCGGCGGTCCCGCAGCGCGGCGTGCACGTGCTCGAACCTGGTCAGCAGGTGCACCCGCCGCGGCTCGTGCCAGAGCACCGGCCCGGCGTCCCGCAATCGCGCGTACACCGGATAGGGATCGGCCAGGAAGGTCGGCGACGACGGGTCGAAACCCAGCTCCTCGGGGGTCATTCGGGCTCGGATTCGGGCTCGGGCTCGGGCTCGGGCTCGGGGGCGTTGGTGGCGACCGCCCGGGCCGCGTCCGGCCCGTCGGCCAGCAACACCCGGAAGCCGGCCTCGTCCAGGATCGGCACCTTGAGCGACACCGCCTTGTCGTACTTGGCTCCCGGGCTCTCCCCGACCACCACGAACGCCGTCTTGGACGACACCGACCCGGCCGCCTTCGCCCCGCGTTCCAGCAGCGCGGCCTTGGCCTCGTCCCGGGAGAAGCTCTCCAGCCCGCCGGTGACCACGATGGACAGGCCGGCCAGCGTCTGCTCGGGCCGGTCGGACACCTCGTCGGCCATCCGCACCCCGGCCGCCGCCCACGCCTCGACGATCCGCTGGTGCCAGTCGACGGTGAACCACTCGATGACCGCGTCGGCGATGGTCGGGCCGACACCCTCGGCGGCGGCCAGGTCGTCGCGGGTCGCGGCGCGGATCGCGTCCAGGGAACCGAACTGCTGGGCCAGTGCCCGCGCGGCGGTCGGCCCCACGTGCCGGATCGACAACGCGACCAGCACCCGCCACAGCGGTTGCGCCTTGCGCTGCTGCAGGTTCTGCAGCAGCTTGCCGCCGTTGGCCGACAGCGCGCCGGCCTTGGTGGTGAACAGCGGCACCGTCAGCAGCTTGCTCTCGGTGAGGTCGAAGATGCCGCCCTCGTCGGTGATCGCACCGGCCTGCAGCAGCGCGATCGCCGCCTCATAGCCCATCCCTTCGATGTCGAACGCACCCCGCCCGGCCAGGTGGAACACCCGCTCCCGCAGCTGCGCCGGGCAGCTGCGGGAGTTGGGGCAGCGGATGTCGACGTCGTTCTCCTTGGCCGGCGCCAAGGCCGTGCCGCACTCGGGGCAGTGCGTGGGCATGACGAAGTCGCGCAGCTCCCGGCCCTCGCGCAACTCGACGACCGGGCCGAGGATCTCCGGGATCACGTCGCCGGCCTTGCGCACCACCACGGTGTCGCCGATCCTGACCCCCTTGCGGACCACCTCGTCCTGGTTGTGCAGGGTGGCCATGCCGACGGTGGAGCCGGCGATCAGCACCGGCTTGAGCACCGCGAACGGGGTGACCCGTCCGGTGCGGCCGACGTTGACCTGGATGTCCCGCAGCAGCGTGGTGGCCTCCTCCGGCGGGTACTTGTAGGCGATCGCCCACCGGGGCGCCCGGGAGGTCGAACCGAGCCGGCGCTGCACCGCGATCTCGTCGACCTTGACCACCAGGCCGTCGATGTCGTGCGACAGGTCGTGCCGGTGTTCGGCCCAGTAGCCGATCCGGTCGACCACCTCGGCGTCGGTGTGCACCACCCGGTTGTGCTCGGAGATCGGCAGCCCCCACGACCGCAGCCGGTCGTACGCCTCGGACTGCCGCACCATGTCGAACCCGCGACGGGCCCCGATGCCGTGGCACAGCATGGTCAGCCCCCGCGCGGCGGTGATGCGCGGATCCTTCTGCCGCAGCGAGCCGGCCGCCGAGTTGCGGGGGTTGGCGAACGGCGCCTTGCCCGCCGCGACCAGCGAGGCGTTCAGTTCCTCGAAGGCGGACAGCGGGAAGAACACCTCGCCGCGGATCTCCACGAACTCCGGCACGTCGTGGGCGCCGTCGTCGCGCAGCTGCTCGGGCACGGCCTTGATGGTGCGGACGTTGAGGGTGACGTCCTCGCCCACCCGGCCGTCGCCGCGGGTGGCCGCCCGGACCAGCCGGCCCTTTTCATAGGTGAGGTTGATCGCCAGGCCGTCGATCTTCAGCTCGGTGAGCCAGCCGACCTCCGTCCCGGCGTCCCGGACCGTGCGCTGCAGCCAGCCGGCCAGTTCGTCCGCGGAGAACACGTTGTCCAGCGACAGCATCCGTTCGGCGTGCTCGACGGCGCCGAACTCGGTGGAGAACCCGCCGCCCACCCGCTGGGTCGGCGAATCCGGCGTCCGCAACGCCGGGTACTGCTGCTCGATCGCGTCCAGTTCCCGCAGCAGGGTGTCGAACTCGCCGTCGGTCATCGTCGGCGCGTCCAGCACGTAGTACCGGAACTGGGCGTCGGTGATCGTCTTGGCCAGGTCGGCGTGCCGCTGGGCGGCGTCCTCGGGCACGCCGACGCCCGGCATCTCCGCGGCGGCCGGCACCTGGTCGGTCACTGATTCGCTCACGTCGACAACAGTAGGTCCGACCACCGACACCGGGCCGACAGCGACGCCTGCCATGCTCGCCCCATGTCGCACTTATCGACCGATCTTCGCCCCGACCTGCTCGGCTTCCTGACCGAGCGACACCTGGCCACGCTGTCCACGGTGCGCCGGGACGGTTCGCTGCACGTGGTCGCGGTCGGCTTCACCTTCGACCCGGACGCCGGCCTGGTCCGGGTGATCACCAGCGACGGCAGCGCGAAGGTCCGCAACGCCGAACGGGGGGCGGCGCCTCGGGCCGCGGTCGGTCAGGTGGACGGCCGGCGGTGGGCCAGCCTGGAGGGTCCGGTCCGGGTCAGCCGCGACCCCGCCGAGATCGGCGAGGCCGAACGCCGCTACGCCCGGCGCTACCGAACGCCCCGGGTCAACCCGCGCCGGGTGGCGCTGATCATCACCGTGCAGCGGGTGCTGGGGCATGCCCAGCGAGCCTGACCGCGACCCGAGGTGAACCGTGGCATGCTTGGTGCACATCGCATCGCCGCGCATGTCGACTGGCAGGGAAGGCCGCCCATGGACAAGCCCACGGACATGGCCGAGGCGTTCGGCGCCTTCGTCAAGGCGCAGCGCCGGCTGGCCAACATCTCCCAGCGGCAGCTGGCCAAGGCCAGCGGGATGTCGGACTCGTACCTGAGCCAGATCGAGCGCGGCCAGTACCGGCCGTCCGCCGAGGTACTCCGCGGCATCGCCGGCGCCCTGCACATCGCACCGGCCGTGCTGTTTGCCCAGTTCGGCCTGCTCGACACGGACGAGGACCAGGCCCCACGGGTCAGCGTGGAGGAGGCGATCCGGCTGGACGACTCGCTCACCCAGGACAAAAAGGACGCCCTGCTGCACATGTACCGGACGCTCCGAGATTCTGCTTGATTTATCAAGCAAGGTGCTTGACATACTTCGGATTGCTTGGCAGACTAAGCACTGTCAGTTGGACAGCAACACCACGTCACCAGCCACTCCGAAGGGATCATTCTCATGACCGATTACGTCGCCGAGGCCAGCAAGACCGCCGACGAGTTCCTGGCCACCGTCGCCAAGGTGCAGGACAACTTCGTCGAGGCCGTCGCGGCCTTCGTCAAGGCCCTCCCCGAGCTGCCGAAGCCGGCCGTCGAGGTTCCGGTTCCGGCCGACCTGCCCAAGGCGCAGGACGTCACCGCCGCCGGCTTCGACTTCGCCGAGAAGGTCATCGCGCAGAACCGCGCGGCCGCGGACAAGCTGTTCGCCGCGCTCGCTCCGGCTGCCTGAGCGAGGCCCACACCGGACTCACGACCGCCCGGGGGACAACGCACTCCCGGGCGGTCGTGACACCACATCCCCTTCTTCCCGAGTCCGTTCGCCCCGCCCTCCCGCCGGGGCGAACGGGCCTGGCGCATCGCACCCACCCGAAGCGCAATATCACGTGAAAGGGCACCGGACATGAACCAGCGCGTCAGCTTCGCTCCGGCCGCCGGATCAGGCACGCCCCATCTTCAGCAGCAGACTCGCCGGGTGGACGCGCGCTCGGCGACCCCCAATATCGCCGACCGCTTCGCCGACCTGCTCGCACCATTGAGCCCGCGTCGGCGGCGCGGCCTCATCGCCCGCATCTCCCAGGGCTATTACGAGGGTTGGCGTCCCAGCCGGGCCGAGGTCGCCGCCC
Source organism: Nakamurella sp. (assembly GCA_039812105.1). Lineage (GTDB taxonomy): Bacteria > Actinomycetota > Actinomycetes > Mycobacteriales > Nakamurellaceae > Nakamurella. The sequence continues at coordinate 4,620 of JBDHZW010000191.1, read as the reverse complement.
TGGTCGCCCAGGAGCTGCGCAAGAGCCCCCGCTGAGCCGGGACCGGTTACCAGCCCTCGGGCAGGTCCTGCAGCGCGTCGGCCAGTTCCCGGCACAGTCGCATCGCCCGCACCGCCCAGGCCCGATCCGCCCCGGCCAGCCCGCACGTCGGGGTCGGCACCACCCGGTTGGCCAGCGCCTCGCGCCGGAAGCCCAACCGGTTCCACGCGTCCAGTAATGGCAATGCCCACCGGCCCAGCGGCACATCGGATCTCGCCGGCGCCGTCGTCGGAATGATTCCGGCCAGCAGGATCCCGCCGCCGTCCAGCAGCTCGCCGATGGCGTCCAGCGCCCACGTCTGCTCCCCCACCGCGGTCAGGTCCACCGCCAGCGCGTCGAACCCGCACGCCCGCAACAGCTTCAGCGGCGCCGACGGATGGCAGCAGTGCACCACCGTCGGGTGATCGCCGACGGACTCGACCAGGCCCGTCAGCAGCTCCTGGGCCCGCACCGTCGGGACCGCCGCGATCGTGCCGAAACCGCTGGCCGTCGGCAGGCTCCCGGCCAGCACCGCGGGCAGGCCGGGCTCGTCGATCTGCACGACCACACCGGCGCCGGGCACCCGGCGGCCGACCTCGGCCAGGTGGGTCGAGAGACCCTCCGCCAACGACTCGGTCAGGTCGCGCACCGCGCCGCCGTCGGTCAGGGCCCGATGACCCGACGTCAGCTCCAGGTTGGCCGCGAGCGTCCACGGCCCGCACACCTGCACCTTCACCCACTCGGCGCCGGCGTAGTGCTCCTCGGCGGCGTCCAGATCCCACGCCATCAGGTCCCGGGCCCGCAGCATGTCCCGGCCCGGCCGCCGGGTGATCCGCCAGCCGGACGGGACCACCTCGGCCCAGATGTCCACCAGCAACCCGGCCGTCCGGCCGATCATCTCGGCGCCCACGCCCCGGGCGGGGAGTTCGGCCAGGTGGGGCAGGTCCGGCAGCTCGCCGGCCACCATCGCCGCGGCCTCGCCGGGCGACGTGCCGGGCAGCGAGCCGATGCCGGTCGCCGCACCGGCATGCCAGGCCCGTGCGACCGGGAACTGTTCGAGCAACGAGGGTGTCGGCTCGCTCACCCCGGCCTCGCTCATCCCGCGGTCCGCACGATCGTGCCGGCGGCCAGCACGACCTGGTCGGGCAGCGGATCCCCGCCGACCATGGCCGGCCCGGTGTCCGTTCCCGGCCCTCCGTAGAGCACCACCGTCTGCCCGGGGGCCACCCCGCGGGTCGGCCGGTCCAGGCTCAACCGCAGCATCCCGTCGACGAGATCGGCCGAACCGCCGACGGTTCCGCCGTGGGCCCGCAACTGGGCCTGGACCCGCACCGGGAAGTCCGGTGCCCGGCCGCTCGGGAACACCACCCGGTCCGCGACGACGATCTCGACGTCCAGACCGCTGGCCGGGCCGACGGTCACGGTCCCGGTCACCGGCTCGATGCCCAGCACGTACCGCGGTCGCCCGTCCGCCGCCGGCCGCCCCAGCCGCAGGCCCTTGCGCTGACCGATGGTGTACGCGAAGAACCCGTCGTGCTCGGCCAACCGCTCACCCGTGGTCGCGTCGACGACGGCACCCGGTCGGGCGCCCAGCTTCTCGACCAGATAGCCGTGCGTGTCGCCGTCCGGGATGAAGCAGATGTCGTACGAATCGGGCTTGCCGGCCACCGCGAATCCCCGGCGCTGCGCCTGCGCCCGCACCTGCGGCTTGGTCAGGCCGCCGAGCGGGAACATGCTGTGCGCCAGCTGCTCCGGCGTCAGGACGGCCAGCACGTAGGACTGATCCTTGGCCAGATCGACGCTGCGGACCAGGGTGCCGTCCACCAGGCGGGCGTAGTGTCCGGTGCACACCGCGTCGAAACCCAAAGCGATCGCCCGGTCCAGCAGGGCGGCGAACTTGATCTTCTCGTTGCACCGAAGGCATGGGTTCGGGGTGCGGCCGGCCGCGTACTCGGCCAGGAAGTCGGCGACCACGTCGTCGAGGAAGTCCTCGCTGAAATCCCAGACGTAGTAGGGAATGCCGAGCAGGTCGCAGACCCGCCGGGCGTCGAACGCGTCCTCAACTGTGCAGCAGCCCCGGGACCCGGTGCGCAGGGTGCCCGGGGTCCGGGACAGGGCCATGTGCACCCCGGTGACGTCGTGACCGGCCTCGACCGCCAGCGCCGCGGCGACGGCCGAGTCGACCCCACCGCTCATCGCGGCGAGCACCCGCATGCCCACGTCGACCCCGATTCAGCGCCGGCGGGCGCCGGCGAGGGCGGCCCGCCGGGACCGGTCGACGGCCGGGCCGATGGCGTCGGCGACGGCGGTCACGTCGGCCGGGGTCGAGGTGTGCCCGAAGGAGAACCGCAGCGAACCGCGCGCCGCCCGCTCGTCGAGCCCCATCGCCAGCAGCACGTGCGAGGGTCGGGGAACCCCGGCCGTGCAGGCCGAGCCGGTCGAGCACTCGATCCCCGCCGCGTCCAGCAGCATCAGCAGCGAGTCGCCCTCGCAGCCGGGGAAGCGCAGGTGGGCGTTGCCCGGCAGCCGGGACGGTCCGCCGTCCATCAGGCCGGCGCCCGGATCCCCGGTGAGCAGCGCGTCGGGCACCCGGGAGGTCACGGCCCGGATCAGCTCGTCCCGCAGGCTCGCCTGGGTCGCCGCCCGCTCGGCCCGGTGGGTCACCGCATCCCGCACGGCCACGGCCAGGCCGACGGTGCCGGCGACGTCGACGGTGCCCGATCTGATCGAGCGCTCCTGGCCGCCGCCGAACATGATCGGCGCGATCGGGGCGTCCCGGCGCGCCAGCAGCAGTCCGGCGCCGGTCGGTCCGCCGATCTTGTGCCCGGTCACGGTCAGCGCGTCGGCCCCGGAACCGGTGAAGTCGACCGGCAGCTGCCCGAGCGCCTGCACCGCGTCGGTGTGGAACGGGATGCCGTGGGTGCGCGCCACCTCGGCCAGTTCGCGGATCGGATTGACGGTGCCGACCTCGTTGTTCGCCCACATGACCGTGACCAACGCCACATCGGCCGGGTTCTCGGCGATCGCCGCGGCCAGCGTGTCGGCGTGCACCCGGCCGAAGTCGTCGACCTCCAGCCAGGTGACGGCCGCTCCCTCGGCGGTGACCAGGTGCTCGATGACGTCCAGCACCGCGTGGTGCTCGATCGCCGGCGCGATGATCCGGGTGCGTCGCGGATCGGCCGTCAGCCGCGCCCGGAAGATGCCGGCGACGGCCAGATTGTTCGATTCCGTACCGCCCGAGGTGAACACCACCTCGCTCGGACGGGCGCCCAGCGCGTCGGCGATCGCCTCCCGCGACTCCTCGACCCGTCGCCGGGCGGCCCGTCCCGAGGTGTGCAGCGACGAGGCGTTGCCGGTCAGGGTCATCGCCTGGGACATCGCGGCCACCACCTCCGGCAGCACCGGAGTGGTCGCGGCATGGTCGAGGTAGGTCATCGCGCCTCCAGCGTAGGTCTTCCCCCGCCGGTACCCCGAATCGAGTTCGTTGAATGTTCACCCCTCGGGCCGGGCCGTCGCGTTGCCGATGCGCGCCTCCTGTCCCACCCTGGGTGGGCACGGCCGCCCACGGAGCGGCCCGAGGAGGGGAGCTGCGCAGATGGCAGTCTCGGTGAACCTGGAGAAGGCGCTGGACAAGGCGTACGAGAATTCGAGCCTGGAGGAGATCCTGGCGGCGCCACCGTCGGCCCTGGCCGGCCTGACGGAGAAGCACGACACCCTGCTCGCCGAGCTCGGCATCAAGACGATCAAGGATCTGGGCTCGAACAAGTACTTCGCGGTCGCCGGCGTGCTGGTGGCGCTGTCGGGCAAGACCGGCTGAGGTTCGCCCGGCCGGCTCAGCTCGCGAGGGCGTGGCTGATCCGGCCGTGTGCCCGCCCGGCCGCGCGGGCCCGATGACGCGCGCGGTGGCCGCCGTCGACGGTGGCCGGGGACGGCGCCGGCCAGCGGACCCGGACCAGCACCGGCCCGGACCGCAGGACCCGCCAGACCGAGCCGAGCAGCCGCTCGTCGCCGACGAAGGCGGCGGCGGCCGTCGGACGTCCGTTTCCGTCCAGGTACTCGAGGCCGACCGGCTGGACCGGAGCCGCGGCGTCCACCGCGGCCTGGAAACCGGCCCGGCGGAACGTTCCCGGCGGGCCGCCCGGCGTGGTGGTGCCCTCCGGGAAGAGCAGAACCCGGTGCCCCCGACGCAGCAGCGCGGCGATCCGGTCGACGTTCTCGACGAGGTCCCGGCCGACCCGACGGCGCACGAAGACCGTTCCGGTCCGGCGGGCGACGGGCCCGATCAGCGGCCAGTCCGCGACCTCGCACTTGGCCACCGGCACCACCGGTGTCGTTCCGGCGATCACCAGGACGTCGATCCAGGAGATGTGGTTGGCGACGACCAACGCCGCGCCGTCGCGAACGGCCCCTCGGCGCACCGTCCGCACCCCGAGCGAGCGCAGGACGATCCGCGATCCGAGGTGCACCGCCACGGTCACCCGCCCGGTCCGACCGTGCGCCCGGCCGACCGTCGCGACCGTCACCAGCAGCAGGGCCAGCGTGCTGCCGAGACATCCGAGCGCCAGCCGGCCGACGGCCGCCACCCGGCTCCGCCCCCCGGTC
>JBDHZW010000190.1:0-10180 GCA_039812105.1 Nakamurella sp. | reverse complement strand
GCGGCGGCCGTCGCCGGCTCGCCCACCGGGGTGCTGCTGGACGTTCGCGCCGCCGCCCGCTACCGCGGCGACGAGGAGCCGCTGGACCCGGTCGGCGGCCACATCCCCGGCGCGGCCAACCTGCCGATCGCCCAGCTGATGCGCGACGACGGCACCTACCGGCCGGCGGTGGAGATCGCGGACGCCCTGGCCGGGGTGGGGGTCGGGACCGACACGACGGTGATCGCCTCATGCGGGTCCGGGGTGACCGCCTGCCAGCTGGTGCTCGCCGCCGGCATCGCCGGGCTCGACGCCACCCTGTATCCCGGGTCGTACTCGCAGTGGTGCGCGCTGGGCCGGCCGGTGGCCACCGGGGGCTGACGGAGGGTCCCGGGGCCCGGCGTCCAGAGGCGAAGGTCGCCCGGGCCGGGTGATCATCGGCACGCCCGGCCCGGCTGCCACGCGCCCCGGTCCTCGATAGCCTCGTCGCATGGCGGCGCCGCTGGTGGTCTGGGATCGACGAATGCTCGGCTACGACCTGGGCGGTGACCATCCGCTGCATCCGCTGCGGTGGGACCTGACCTGGGCGCTGGCCACCGAACTCGGGGTGCTGGACGCCTACGACGTGCTGGTGCCCGACCAGGCCGACGACCGGACCCTGCAATGGGTGCACACCCCCGGTTACATCGCCGCCGTCCGGGCCGCGTCCAGCTCGGTGCCGATGTCGGTCGGGCACGGCTTGGGCACCGACGACAACCCGATCTTCCCCGGCATGCACGACAACGCGGCGCTGATCGCCGGTGGCTCCGTGGACGCCGCCCGGGCCATCGCCACCGGCCAGGTCGATCGGGCGGTCAACTTCTGCGGCGGCCTGCACCACGCGATGCCCGACCGCGCCTCCGGCTTCTGCGTCTACAACGACGCCGCCCTGGGCATCCGGGCGATGCTGGACGCCGGCGTCCAGCGGGTGGCCTACATCGACGTCGACGCCCACCACGGCGACGGCGTCCAGGCCGCGTTCTACGACGAGCCGCGGGTGCTCACCGTCTCCCTGCACGAGTCGCCGCTGTCCCTGTTCCCGGGCACCGGCTGGCCGACCGAGCTCGGCGTGGGCGCGGCCCAGGGCACCGCGGTCAACGTCGCGCTGCCCGCCGGCACCGGGGACGCGGCCTGGCTGCGGGCCTTCCACGCCGTCGTGCCCGGGCTGATCCGGGCGTTCCGGCCGGAGATCCTGGTCACCCAGCAGGGCGCCGACGCGCACCGGGAGGACCCGCTGGCCGACCTGATGCTCACCGTCGACGGGCAGCGCACCATCTACCTGGCGTTGCGGGAGCTGGCCCGGGAGGTCACCGGCGGGCGCTGGCTGGCCCTGGGCGGCGGCGGCTACTCCCCGGTGCGGGTGGTGCCGCGGGCCTGGACGCACCTGCTGGCGATCGTCGCGGACAAGGATCTGGCCCCGGCCACGCCGATGCCGCCGGACTGGGTCGCCCGGGCGGCGACCGCCCGGCCGGACATCGAGTTGCCGATCGACATGTCCGACGGCGAGCCGGGTCCGATCGCCCACCAGCCGTGGGCCGGTCACCAGGAGACCTCCGTGGACCGGGCGATCCTGCAGACCCGGGAGGCGGTCTACCCGCTGCACGGCCTGGACCCCAGGGATCCCCGTGACTGAGACCGCCCCGAGCACGGTGTCCGAGCACGGCGCCCCGGCCTACCCCCAGCAGTGGGAGGCCGACGTCGTGCTGGCCGACGGCGGTGTCGCCCACGTCCGGCCGGCCACCCCGGCCGACGCCGCCGAGATCCGCGCCATGCACGGCCGGGTGAGTGCCAGATCCCTTTATCTGCGGTACTTCTCGGCGGTCAAGGAGGTGTCGGACGCGCAGGTGGCGGTGTTCACCGACGTCGACCACGACACCGCGATCGGGCTGGTGGTGGTGCTCGGCGGCGAGATCATCGCGGCCGGCACCGCGCACCGCAACACCGCGACCGGCGACTCCGAATCGGCCGAGGTCGCGTTCCTGGTGGAGGACTCGCAGCAGGGACGCGGGCTGGGCTCGATCCTGCTGGAGCACCTGGCCGCCGCCGCCCAGGAACGCGGCATCCGCCGCTTCACCGCCGAGGTACTGGGCGAGAACACCCAGATGGTCAGGGTTTTCATCGACGCCGGGTACTCCGTGCACCGCGAGTACGACTCCGGGGTGATCGACCTGGTCTTCGACATCGCGCCCACCGACAAGGCGCGGGCGGTGGTGCTGTCCCGCGAGCACCGGGCCGAGGCCCGGTCCATCGCCCGGCTGGTCTCGCCCCGGTCGATCGCCGTCATCGGGGCGTCCACCGATCCGAGCAAGATCGGCCACGCGGTGCTGGTCAACCTGCTCCGGGAGAACTTCGCCGGGCCGGTCTACCCGGTGAACGGGAACGCGGTGTCCGTGCGCGGGGTCCGCGCGTACCCGAGCGTCACCGACATCCCGGACCCGATCGACGTCGCCGTCGTCGCCGTGCCCACCGACACCGTCGCCGACGTGGTCGAGAGCTGCCGGGACAAGGGGGTGCACGGGCTGGTCGTGATGACCGGCGGGTTCGGCGACGCCGGCGACGACGGGGCCCAGGCCCAGCGGCACATGGCCGCGGTGGTCCGGGGCGCCGGGATGCGGCTGCTGGGGCCGAACTGCCTGGGCATGATCAACACCGACCCGGCCGTCCAGCTGAACGCCTCGCTGGCCCCGGTCGTGCCGCCGCCGGGCCGGATCGGTTTCTTCTGCCAGTCCGGGGCGCTCGGCGTGGCCATCCTGGCCGACGCCGCCGCCCGCGGCCTCGGCCTGTCCACCTTCGTGTCGGCCGGCAACCGGGCCGACGTGTCCGGCAACGACCTGCTGCAGTACTGGCACGGCGACGACCGCACCGAGGTCGTCCTGCTGTACCTGGAATCGTTCGGCAACCCGCGCAAGTTCGCCCGGCTGGCCCGGGTGCTGGGCCGCACCAAGCCGGTGATCGCGGTCAAGTCCGGCCGGCATGCCCGGACCGTGTCCGGGTTGGAGCCGACGTCGTCGGCGCTGACCGAGGACGTGGTGGCCACCCTGTTCGAGCAGTCCGGGGTGATCCGCACTCCCGGGCTGACCACCGCGTTCGACGTCGCCCAGCTGCTGTCCACCCAGCCGGTGCCGACGGGCGACCGGATCGGCATCGTCGGCAACTCCAGTGCGCTGGGGGTGCTGGCCGTCGACTTCTGCCTGGACGAGGGACTGCAGGTGCCCGACCCGCCGGTCGACCTCGGCGTGCAGGTCGGGGCCCGGGAGCTGGCCGAGGCGGTCCGCGAGATGTCCCGCCGGACCGACCTGGACGCCCTGGTCATCGGCTGGGTGCCGCCGGTCGCCACCGAGGGCCACGAGCACGCCGCCGCCCTGCGCGACGCCCTGCTGGACGCCCCGATTCCGGTCGTCACCACCTTCCTGGCCGTGGACGGGCTGACCCAGCACCTGGCCGTGCCGGACGAGAACGGCCACCCGGCCCGGGGTTCGGTGCCGTCCTACCGGACGCTGGAGCGGGCGGTCGCCGCGCTCGGCCACGCGGTCCGGTACGGGGCCTGGCGCAGCCGGCCGGCCGGCACCGTGCCCGATCTGCCCGGCGTCGACGCGGCGGCGGCGCGGGCCGCGATCGAGGCGATGCGGGCCCCGGACGATCCGGCCCGGGCGATGACGGACGCCGAGCTGGTCACCCTGCTGGGCTGCTACGGCATCGTCATCGAGGACTTCGAGGCGATCGCCTCCGCCGAGCAGGCGGTGGCCGCGGCCAAGCGGATCGGCTATCCGGTGGCGCTCAAGTCGTTCGACGAGGTGCTGCGGCACCGGATCGACCAGGCCGGCATCCGGCTGGGCCTGCAGAACGCCGAACAGGTCTGGCACGGCTACGACAGCCTGTCCGCCATCGCCGGGCCCTGGCTGTACCTGCAGCGCGAGGTGCCGAGGGTGAAGTCCGAGGTGCCGACGGTGTTCCGGATCACCGCCGACCCGTCGTTCGGCGCCCTGGTCTCGTTCGGCATCGGCGGGGTGGCCACCGAGCTGCTGGACGACCGGGCCTACCGGGCCGTCCCGCTCACCGACGCCGACGCGGCCGACCTGATCGACGCGCCGCGGGCGGCGCCGCTGCTGGGCGGCTACCGCGGGGCGCAGGTGGTGCCCAAGGAGCCGCTGGTCGACCTGGCGCTGCGGCTGTCGGCCCTGGCCGACGACCTGCCCGAGGTGCTGGCCCTGCAGCTGCAGCCGGTGCTGGCCGGGCCGGCCGGGGTCGCCATCACCGGCGCCCGGGGCCGGATCGGGCCGCCCTCGGCGTTCGACGACTGGCGGCGCCGGCTGCGCTGACTCCCGATGCTGACTCCCGGTGCTGACTCGCGGGTGGCGGCGGGTCAGTCGGGCCGCGGCGCCTCCTCGGACTCCGGCTCCGACGACGTCGCCGACCCGGGCGGGACGACCGGGACCCGGCCGGTCAGGAACAGCGCGACGATGGCGACCAGGCCGGCGGCGGCGAACGCCACCTGCAGCGCCTGCAGCCGGGCGTCCGCGTTGATCTGGGCGATCTCCTGCGCGTCGGTCGCCGACACCCCGGCCGCGGTCAGCGCCGCGTCCACCTGGGCGTCGGAGATGAACGGCACCCCGGCGGCCAATTCGGTGGTCAGCTGGGACTTGACGGCGTCGTCGATCGTCGAGCTGCCGGCCACCCCGGTCAGGGCGGCGGTGCTCAGGGTGGCGATCAGCACCGACCCGATCAGCGCGGTGCCCATCGAGGCGCCGAGATTGGTCGCCGTGTTCTGCAGCCCGCCCACCTCGGCGGCCTGGTCCTCGGACACCGCGGACACGGTGACCGCGCCCAGTTGCGAGGCCAGCGCGCCCAGCCCGAGACCCATCAGCAGCAGCGGGATCGTCACCACCGCGGCGTCCGCGTCCGGGTCCATGCCGGCGACCAGGAAACCGATCCCGACGATCATGCACAGCAGGCCGATCCGGACCACCCGGCGCGGGTTGGCCCGCGGCCAGACCTTCGGGATGCCGACCGCGGCGACCAGCAGCGCGATGGACAGCGGCACCAGCCGGACCCCGGTCTCCAGCGCCGACAGCCCCAGCACCACCGACAGGAACAGCGGGATCGCGAAGAACACCCCGGCCTGGATCATGAACTGGGCGAAGAACATGGACAGGCCGCCGGACAGCTGCCGCACCCGCAGCAGGCTCGGCCGGACCAGCGGCGGCAGGGTGCGCGGATCCTCGTCGAAGCGCCGCTCCAGGCGGCGCTCCCAGTGCAGGAACACCCAGACCACCAGTAGGCCGGTGCCGATGAACCAGGTCGACAGCGACGCGCCGAACAGCGCCGGCGCGCCCGCCTTGGGGGCCACCAGGCCCCACTCGCTGGACTTGAGGACGCCGTAGACCAGCAGGCCGAGCCCGACCACCGACAGCAGCGAGCCGAGGTAGTCGACGCGGCCCGGCACCGCCGGGGTGTCGCGGAGCTTGCGCAGGGTCACCAGGACGGCGAGGGCGATGACGACCTCGCCGAAGAACACGTACCGCCAGGACAGGTAGGTGGTCATCGCGCCGCCGATCAGCGGGCCGGCGGCGACCGCGACCGCCGAGGCGGCGGCGACCATGCCGTAGGCGCCGGCCCGGCGCTCGGGCGGGAAGTTCGCGGCGACCAGCGCGACGATGGCCGGCATGATCAGGGCCGCGCCGACGCCCTCCAGGAACGACCAACCGACCAGCAGCACCGGCAGGTTCGGCGCGATGCCGGTGACGAACGAGCCGGCCGCGTAGATGACCATGCCGATGCCCATCGCCCGACGGCGGCCCATGATCGAGCCGAGCTTCCCGCCGGTGATCATCAGGGTGGCCATCACCAGCGTGTACAGGGTGATCGCGGTCTGGATGCCGGTGATCGTGGTGCCCAGGTCGGCGGCCACGGTGGCCATCGAGACGTTCATGACCGAGCTGTCCAGGGTCATCAGGAACTGGCTGGCGGCCAGCACCGTGAGGACCAGGCCGGTCGCGGATCGGGACGGGGCAGCGGCGGTCACCGGTCGATGGTCGACCATGGCGGGCCCGCGAGGATGCTCCGAAACGGATGAAACGGGCCGGAAAAAGTGTGAAGGACCGGGTCCGTGTGATCACAGACCCGGTCCCTCTCGCGACGGCGCGCAGAACCCCGTTGTCGAGGCGCTCGCCGCTGGGTATCAGCTGGCGTAGGAGCGCAGCACCTCGGAGCGGTCGCCGACCCGCAGCTTGGCCATCGAGTCGCGCTCGATCTGCCGCACCCGTTCCCGGGAGATGCCGAAGTGCCGACCGATCTCGTCCAGGGTGCGCGGGCGCCCGTCGTCCAGGCCGTAACGCAGCCGCACCACCGTCTGCTCGCGGTCGTCCAGGGTGCGCAGCACCCGGTTGATGTCGTCGTGCATGAAGCCGGCGACCACCGCGGCCTCGGCCGACGTCGACTCGCTGTCCTCGATGAAGTCGCCCAGCGGCGCCTCCTCGTCGGAGCCGACCGGCATGTCCAGGCTGACCGGGTCGCGGGCGTGGTCCAGCAGGTCCGCGATCTTCTCCTCCGGGATGCCGGACTCGTGGGCCAGTTCGGCCAGGGTGGCGTCGCGGCCCAGCTGCTGGTGCAGCTCCCGCTTGAGCCGGGACAGCTTGTTGACCTGCTCGACCAGGTGCACGGGCAGCCGGATGGTGCGGCCCTGATCGGCCATGCCCCGGGAGATGGCCTGCCGGATCCACCAGGTGGCGTAGGTGGAGAACTTGAAGCCCTTGGTGTAGTCGAACTTCTCGACCGCCCGGATCAGGCCGAGGTTGCCCTCCTGGATCAGGTCCAGCAGCGGCATGCCCCGCCCGGTGTACCGCTTGGCCAGCGAGACGACCAGCCGCAGGTTCGCGACCAGCAGGTGGTTGCGGGCGCGCCCGCCGTCCCGGACCACCATCCGCAGGTCCTTGCGGCGCTGCGGCGACATCTCCACATCGGACTCGAGCACATGCGCCGCGAAGACGCCGGCCTCGATCCGCTTGGCCAGTTCGACCTCCTGCTCGGCCGTCAGCAGCGCGGTCTTGCCGATACCGTTGAGGTACACGCGCACCAGATCGGCGGACGGTCCCTGGGCATCCAGGTCCTCGTCGTGGCTGATGACGCGGGTGGCGGTGGCGGTGGGCCGTGCGTTATTGAGGTCGTATGAGGGTGCGACCATGTGCTGCTCCCTTCTTCACGTTCGTGACGGGCCATTTGTTGCTGACCCGCTGACTATTCGAACGTCTGTCAGCCCCATTTAGTTCCCCGTGCGAAGCGCGTGAATCGATCGGGGTGGCGTGGCGCCGACGATGCGGTCCGGTGTGCAAGTACCCAATCCCGGACCGCTGTGATCTGCGGTGTGCCGACCATGGGAACTGCATGGGAAACGACCGTCGGGGGCCGACCAACGTCCTTGGTTGTCACCGTTCAGACGTCTTGCGGGCGGCGCCGTCACGCCATCGGCCGCCAGGGTGAGATAGGTCACAGCGGCCACCGGCGGGTGGTCAGATCTCCAGGATCACGGTGAACGGCCCGTCGTTGACGCTGGCCACCCGCATCATCGCACCGAACCGGCCGCTGGCCACCTCGGCGCCGCGCCGGCGCAGCTCGGCGACCACCTCGTCGACCAGCGGCTCGGCCACCTCCCGAGGCGCCGCCCGGTCCCAGGACGGGCGGCGACCCTTGTCCGTCCGGGCGTACAGGGTGAACTGGCTGACCACCAGCAGCGGGGCGCCGGTGGTCGCGCAGGACAGGTCGCCGCGCAGGATCCGCAGCTCGTGCAGCTTGCCGGCCATCGAACGGGCCGTGTCCGTCGTGTCGGTGTGGGTGACGCCGATCAGGGCCAGCAGGCCCGGCCGGTCGATCCGGCCGGCGACCTCGATCGCGCCGCCGGCCGCGCCCCCGACGTCGGCGGCGCCGTCGGCGGTCACCTCCACGCTGGCGGACAGCACCCGGCTGGTCACGGCTCGCATGGTGCCGATCGTGTCAGGTGCGGGACGATGGGCCGATGGCTGGTGGCGACGGATCCCTGATGTCCATCGGATCGAACGGTTCGATCCTGTCGATCGGGTCGGCCGGCTCGATCCTGTCCATCGGGTCGGCCGGCTCGATCCTGTCGATCGGCTCGGCCGGGTCGCTGCTCTCGATCGGGTCCGCGGCGAGTGTCGCCTCCCTGTTCTCGTTCGCCTCGGTCGGGTCGGTCTGCTCGGCGCTGTCCGTGCTGGCCCGTTTCGGCGCCGGCCGGCGGACGACCTGGGCGGCGTTGGGCGGCATGGCCGCGCTGAACCGTCGCGGGCCGGCCCGATCGCTCAGCCGGCCGGCAGCAGCAGTCCCCGCATGACGGCCACCCGGACCGACGGCAGGATCGCGCCGGCGAGCGCGTCGGCCGGCACCCCGTGGGCAGAGGCCAGCAGCTCGACGAGCAGGCGCAGTGGGGCGACGCCGGAGCAGCCGGCCAGCAGCGACTGACCCCACTCGTCCAGCTGCAGGGTGGCGCCGGGGCCGCCCTGCCGGCGGGCCATCCGGAAGACGACGTTCCAGCCCTCGTGACCGGCCAGCGCCCGTTGTTCCAGGATCACCGTCGGCGCCAGTTCGAACCGGGTGGCCAGCAGCCCGGCGTCGCTGGTCGACTCCACCCAGGCCCGGTGGCGCAGGAAGGCGCGCACCTCGTCACCGGTGATGTCCTCGCCGCTGATCTCGTCCAGGGTGACCGACGGGTCGGCCGATCCCTGGTGCCGCAGCGTGATCAGGCCCATGCCGATGCCGGTGACCTTCTGCGCGGCGAACCAGTCCAGCCAGTCGACGGCCAGCCGCCGCGCCGCCGCCCGGTCCCCACCGGACCGGCCGTCCTCCCCGGCGTCGGCCAGCCACAACCCGACATACTCGGCCGGGTCCGCGATCTCGCGTTGCACGACCCAGGCGTCGCAGCCGCTCGCGGCCACCCACTCGCCCACCCGCCCGCGCCAGTCGGCGTCGTCGACGACCAGCCAGTTGGCCAGCAGCTGGGCGGTGCCGCCCTCGGTGAGATGCGCACGTGCGCCCTCGACCAGGGCCCGCCCGACCCGGTCGCCGGGCAGCCCCGAGTCGCGGTAGGTGTAGCGGGTGGTGCCGTCGCCGATGACGAACGGCGGGTTCGACACGATCAGATCGAACCGGTCGCCGGCCACCGGCTCGTAGAGGGACCCGGGCCGCAGCTGCCACAACTGGCCGTTGAGCCGGGCGGTGGCCGCGGCCAGGGCCAGCGCCCGGGGGTTGACGTCGGTGCCGACGACCGACCCGGCGTGCCCGGCCAGGTGCAGGGCCTGGATGCCGCAGCCGGTGCCCAGGTCCAGCGCGGTGCCGACCGGATCGCGGATCACCGCGCGGGCCAGGGTGATCGACGCCGAGCCCAGACCCAGGACGTGGTCCGGCCGCACCGGCCCGGGCCGGACGTCCGAGTCGAGGTCGGAAACCAGCAGGAACTCGGCGTCGTCGGCGCCGTGCGGCCGGACGTCCAGGGCGGCCCGGACCTCGTCGCCGTCCCGGTCCAGCACCCCCTGGGCGACGGCGGCCGGCAACCCCGTCGTCGGCAGGGCCCGGGCCGCGGCCGCCTCGTCCACCGCCGCGCCCAGCAGGAACAGCCGGATCAGGGTCGAGCGGGCCGAGCCGTCCCGGGTCGCCCGCACCGCGGCGGCCGGTTCGCCCCGGCCCAACGCGCGGTGCGCGGCGGCGCCCAGCAGGTCGGGGACCCCCTCGGCGTCGAAGCCGGCCGCGCGCAGGTCGGCACCGAGCCGGTCGACGACGTCAGGATCGGTCAGTGGCTGGGTCGGTGGCTGGGTCAAGGGGATCGGTGCACTCACTCCGCCAGCTCACCACGAGCGACCGGGCGGACTCGCGCGGGATCAGCTCTGCTGGGCGGCCAGCACCGCGCGGACCCGGCGGTCGTCCCGGGCCCGGTACCGCAGGGCGTACCCGCTGCCGGCCGGGCCGTCGCTCGACCGGATCATGTCCGCCTGCAGGCCCTCGGCGCGCACCGCCTGCAGCAGGTCCAGCACCGCGTCCGGTTCGGGCAGCTCGATGCACACCGCGCTGCGCCGCCAGCGCACCTCGTCGATCACCCGGGCGACGGTGACCCCGAGGGCCGCGCCCAGGCCGGCGCCCGCGGCGAGCGGGATGCGCCGGC
>JBDHZW010000189.1:0-10190 GCA_039812105.1 Nakamurella sp. | reverse complement strand
ATCCTTGCCGAGCAGCAGCTCGATCTCCGAGGCGACGGTGGCGACGTCGGGCTGCTGATCCTCACCGGCGCTGTCGTCATCGCCTCCCTGATCGCCGACCGTCAGGGGTGCCGAGCGCTCGTCGTCGCGGCCCGCCGCGCTCTCCGCCGCGGCGGGCTGCGGTGCGCCGGCCGTCGCCGCCGTTGGTTGACGCGCGCTGTCCCCGCGGAACGCGGCCGGATCCTGGGCGCCGGGCGCCGTCCCGGTGCCGAACACGACGGCGAAGACGGCATCGAAGACCGGCAGGTGCTCGTTCCGGTCCACCAGGGTGACCCGGGACAGCCAGTACAGCTCGTCGACGGTCGCGGGTGCGCCGGCCATCACCGCGCGGGTCCACCAGACCGTGCGGTGCACCGGCACCGGGACGCCGTTCGCGGCGAGCCGGCCGGCGAACTCGGCGCCGAGGGTGGCCAGGTCCGGGGCGGGATCAGGCATTGGTGAGCCAGGTCAGCCCGGCGGCGACCGCCACCTCCTGATCCTCCCGGTACTTGAGCACCGATCCCAGGGTGGCCGCCAGCGCGTCGTCGTCCAGCACGTCGTGGCCCAGCACCTGAAGCGCGCGCAGCCAGTCGATCACCTCGGCGGTGCCCGGCGGCTTCTGCAGGTCCAGGGTGCGCAGCCTGGCCGCGGCCACGGCCGCCGCGGTGGCCAGCGCCTCGCCGACCCCCGGTACCCGGGACCGGACGATGGCGACCACCCGGGCCACCTCGGGATGGGCGATCCAGTGGTACAGGCAGCGGCGCTTGAGCGCGTCGTGCACGTCCCGGGTGCGGTTGGACGTGAGGATGCCGATCGGTGGAAGCGCCGCGCGCAGGGTGCCGATCTCCGGGATGGTGACCGCCCGCTCGGCCAGCAGCTCCAGCAGGTAGGCCTCGAAATGTTCGTCGGCCCGGTCGATCTCGTCGATCAGCAGCACGGCGGGCCGGGGGCCGGGGTGATCGACCGCGCGCAGCAGCGGTCGCTGCACCAGGAACTCGCGGCGGAACAGGTCGCCGGTGGCGACGTCGTGCCCCTCGGTCTCGGCCAGCCGGATCGCCAGCAGTTGGCGGGGGTAGTTCCACTCGTAGACGGCCTCGCCGATGTCGATGCCCTCGTAGCACTGCAGGCGGATCAGCGGGGTGTCGAGGGCGGTGGCCAACGCGAGCGCCGCCGACGTCTTGCCGACACCGGCCTCGCCCTCCAGCAGCAGCGGCTGGCCGAGCCGGGCGGCGCAGAACAGGGCCGTGGCCAGGCCGTCGTCGGTGAGGTAGCCGGTGGAGCGCAGCAGCTCGGCGAGCGCGTCCACGCGTGGCAGCAACTGGGACAGATCGGCCGGAGCGGTCACGACTCAGGGTACCGAGCAGGGTTCTCTTGGAAAGCCCGCCGGCAGCCAGGTCCGCAGAACCACACCGTCCGGCCGTTGTCTTCGCAGTGCAGGCTCGCCTCCACCGTCGCCACGGTCATCCCGCACACCGGGTCAACCGACGTCCCCTGCCCGCGCGGATCAGGGCGGGGGCGGGCCGCGATGAGGGCGGCGAGGATGGAGATGGCGATCTCGCCGGCGGTGCGCGCGCCCAGGTCGAGGCCGGCGGGGGTGTCGATCCGGCCCAGCGCGGAGGCCAGGTCGGGCCGGTCGGCGGCGATCTCGGCCAGCACCGCGGCGCCCCGGCGGCGGCTGGCGACCAGCCCGATGTACGGCACGCCTGCTTCGACGGCCGCGCAGAGCACCGCCGTCTCGTCCCGGCCGTGCGAGGCGACAACCACCGCGTCCGCGTCCGCGACCGAGCCGCCGGCCGGGCCGCAGCGGTAACCGGCCGCCTGCGCGACGGCGGCGATCGCGGCGGCCAGCGGCCCGTCGCCGTGCACGAGCACCAGCGGCGGCGGCACCACCGGGTCGAGGAAGATCTCCAGCGCGCCGCCGGACAGGCACGGGTTGTGCACGGTCAGCGTGCCGTTCTCGTGGGCGGCGGCGGACCCCGGCGCTGCGTCGGGCGTGATGCGCAGCAGCAGCGGCTCCGGCCCGGCGGCCGAAGAGGTCACGGTGAGCAGCCGCAGGCTCTGCGTCCGCACCGTGGACTCGGCACACGATCCGCCGACGAATCCCTCGATCGACCCGTCGGCGTGCACGATCGCCTCGTCGCCGGCCCGGGCCGACGTCGGCCGGTGCGCCAGCACCACCCGGGCACGGACGAACGGCTCACCGGCCGCGCGCAGCTGCGCGGCCCGCGAGTCCAGGTTCGCCCGGTTCATCAGGTCACCGCGAGGTCGGTGCGCACCGGCGTGCCCTGCATCGCCATCCACACGTTCGCCGGGGTCAGCGGCATGTCCGCGTGCCGGACGCCGAACGGGGCGATCGCGTCCAGCACCGAGTTGACCACGGCGGGCGGCGAGCCGACCGTCGCCGACTCGCCGACGCCCTTGAGGCCCAGCGGATGGTGCGGCGACGGCGTCACCGTCTCACCCAGCTCCCAGCTCGGGCACTCCAGCGCGGTCGGCAGCAGGTAGTCCATGAACGAACCGCCGACGCAGTTGCCGTCCTCGTCGAACGCGATCAGCTGCA
The DNA here is from genome assembly GCA_039812105.1 of Nakamurella sp. Classification (GTDB taxonomy): domain Bacteria; phylum Actinomycetota; class Actinomycetes; order Mycobacteriales; family Nakamurellaceae; genus Nakamurella. The sequence goes on along the minus strand of JBDHZW010000189.1, from coordinate 7,612 downwards.
TCAACGCCATGCCGATGCCGTCGGCCAAGCCGCCGTGGATCTGCCCCTCGACGATCATCGGGTTGATCCGCGGGCCGCAGTCGTCGACGGCGATGAACCGGCGAACCTTCACCTCGCCGGTGCCGGGGTCGACGTCGGTGACGCAGATGTACGCGCCGAACGGGTAGGTCAGGTTCGGCGGGTCGTAGACGACGGACGCGTCCAGATGCCCCTCGACGCCCTCGGGCAACTCCAGCGTGCCGTGGGCCAGCATGGCGATCTCGGCGATCGTCTTGCCCTGCTCGGGGTCGCCCTTGACCTGCCAGCGGCCGTGCTCCCACTCCAGGTCGTCGACCGACGCCTCCAGTGCGGCCGCCGCGACGATCCTGGCCTTGGCCCGGATGCGTTGCGCGACAATGGCCGCCGCGGCACCGGAGACCGGGGTCGACCGGGACCCGTAGGTGCCCAACCCGAACGGGGTGTTGTCGGTGTCGCCGTGGATGACCTCGACGTCCTCGGGCGGGATGCCGAGCTCCTGCGCGACGATCTGCGCGTAGGTGGTCTCGTGCCCCTGCCCCTGGGTCTGCACGGACAGCCGCAGCTGGGCGGTGCCGGTCGGGTGCACCCGCAGTTCGCAGCCGTCGGCCATGCCCAGGCCCAGGATGTCCATGTGCTTTTTCGGCCCGGCCCCGACGCCCTCGGTGAAGAAGGAGATGCCGATCCCCATCAACTCACCGCGGGCTCGCTTCTCGGCCTGTTCCTTGCGCAGCGCGTCGTACCCGGCGATCTGCATCGCCAGCCGCAGGGCCCGCGGGTACTCGCCGGAGTCGTACTCCCACCCCGTCTTCGACGTGTACGGGAACTGCTCGGGCCGCAGCAGGTTCTTCAGGCGCAGTTCGGCCGGGTCCATGTCCAGTTCCCGGGCCAGCAGGTCGACCATCCGCTCGACCAGATACACCGCTTCGGTGATCCGGAACGAACAGGCGTAGGCGACGCCGCCGGGTGCCTTGTTCGTGTACACGCCGGAGACCTTGCAGTGTGCGGCCTGCAGGTCGTAGGAACCGGTGAAGATGTGGAAGAAGCCGGCCGGGAACTTGGTCGGCTGCGCGGTGCCGTTGAACGCGCCGTGATCGGCCAGCACGTCCACCCGCAAACCCTGTATCGTGCCGTCCCGCGTCGCGGCGATGCTGCCGGTCATGTGGTAGTCGCGGGCGAAGCTGGTGGCCATCAGGTTCTCGCTGCGGTCCTCCATCCACTTCACCGGCCGCCCGGTGACGATCGACCCGACCACCGCCAGCACGTACCCGGGGTAGATGCCGACCTTGTTGCCGAACCCGCCGCCGATGTCCGGCGAGATGATCCGGATCTTGTGCTCGGGAATCCCGGCGACCAGCGCGTACACGGTGCGGTGCGCGTGCGGCGCCTGGTTGGTCGAGTACACGGTGAGCTTGCCGGTCACCGGGTCCATGTGCGCGACGGTGCCGCAGGTCTCCATCGGCGCGGGATGCACCCGCGGGTAGAGCATCTCCTGGGTGACGACCACCTCGGCGTCGGCGAACACCCGGTCGGTTTCGGCCCGGTCGCCGGCCTCCCAGTCGAAGATGTGGTTGTCGGTGCGGCCCTGCACGTCGTCCCGGATGACCGGGGCGTCCGGGTCCAGGGCCCGTTTGGCGTCGGCGACGGCCGGCAGCGGCTCGTAGTCGACCTCGATCAGGTCCAGGGCGTCCCGGGCGATGTACTCGGTGTCGGCGACCACGTACGCCACCTCCTGGTGCTGGAACCGCACCTTGTCGGTGGCCAGCACCGCCTGCACGTCGGCCGAGAGCGTCGGCATCCAGGCCAGGTTCAGCCCGGCCAGGGTCTCGCCGGTGATCACCGCGTGCACGCCCGGCACCGCCGCCGCGGCGGCGGTGTCGATGGACCGGATCCGGGCGTGCGCGTACGGCGAGCGCAGGATCGCCGATTCCAGCATGCCGGGCAGCCGGACGTCGTCGACGTAGTTGCCCTGCCCGCGCAGGAATCTCGCGTCCTCCTTGCGGTGCATCCGGCCGAACCCGATCGGGTTGCCGGCCGGGCTCCGGCGCTGCTCGGTGGTCGTCATGCCGACACCTCCTGGTCACTCGACGAGGGGTGCCCGGCCGCGTGCCGCACCGCGCGGACGATGTTCTCGTAGCCGGTGCACCGGCAGATCTGCCCGGAGATCGCCTCGCGGATGGTGGCCTCGTCCGGATCCGGGTTGTGGTCCAACAGGTGTCGGGCGGTCATCATCATGCCGGGGGTGCAGAACCCGCACTGCAGGCCATGCTCGGCCATGAACCCGTCCTGCACCGGATCGAGAGTGCCGCCCTGGGCGAGGCCCTCGACCGTCCGCACCCGGTGCCCGTCGGCCATCGCGGTGAGCACGGTGCAGGTCTTGACCGGTTCCTCGTCCAGCCAGGCGACGCAGGTGCCGCACTGCGAGGTGTCGCAGCCCCAGTGGGTGCCGGTGAGCCCCAGCGTGTTCCGCAGGTAGTGCACCAGCAGCTGACGGCCCTCCACCTCGTCGGTGTGCTGGACACCGTTGACGGTGATCGAAACCTGCATGTCAGATCCTTCCCTGCGCGCGGTCGGCGGCGCGGCGTAGCGCGCGGCGGGTGAGTTCGTCGGCCAGGTGCCGTTTGTAGGCGACCGGGCCGCGCTGGTCGGGGCTGGGGTTGGCGGCCGCGGCGGCCAACCGGGCCGCCTCCTCAATCGCGTCGGCAGTCAGCGCGCGGCCGCGCAGATACTCCTCGGCCGGTGCGGGGCAGCCGTGTTCGACGCCCAGCGCGGCCATGCCGAGGCCCACCTCGTGGACCGTGTCGCCGTCCAGCACCAGGTACGCCCCCACCGCGGCGACCGCCCAGTCCCCGGTCCGGCGCTCCACCTTCTCGTACGCGCTGCCCACCCCGGGCCGGATCGGGATGCGCACCTCGGTGAGGATCTCGGCGTCGTCGAGCACGGTCTGGTAGGGCCCGTCGGCCAGCTCCCGGACCGGCACGGTGCGAGATCCGTTGGCGGAGCGGATGACCGCGTCGGCCCGTAGGCAGGACAGGACGGCGCTGAGATCTTCGGCCGGATCGGCCTGGCACAACGACCCGCCGACGGTGCCGCGGTTGCGGACGATCGGATCGGCGATGACCCGCTCGGCGTCGTGCAGGATCGCGTAGTGCTCGCCGATCACCGGGGAGGCGAGAACCGTCTTGTGCCGGGTCAGCGCACCGATCGCCAGCCGATCGCCGTCGACCCGGATGTAGTCCAGCTCCGTCAGCCCGTTGATGTCGACGACGCACTCGGGTTGGGCCAGCCGCAGCCGCATCATCGGGATCAGGCTGTGCCCGCCGGCGATCAGCCGGGCCTCCCCCTCGTGCTCGGCGAGCAGGGCCAGCGCCTCGTCGACGCTGTGCGCCCGGGCGTAGTCGACGGGCGCGGGTGTCTGCATGTGCGGTCATCCCTTCGGCGGCGCGAACCGCCCCCGCCCGGCCGGCCACCCGGTACATGCGGGCGCATCGACGTGTCCGGCGCGGCGGTGACGGACCTGCTGCCAGTCTGCGCCCGCCGCCCACCGGTGACAATGCGCGCCACACGAACGATGTCGCAGCGACGGCGCAAGTCGGACAGAAGGGTCGAGAGCGGGCGGGGCACCCGGAACCGCGGCGCCGGGCCCGCCGTCGTAGCCTGATGGACGCCCAACCCCGGGCGGTGCCGATCCGGGGGCCGACCAGCGAGGAAGAGACCGGTCCGACGATGACCCAGCCGACCCAGGCGCAGGCCGTGCTGGCGCCGCCGGCCCGGTCGGCCATCTTCCTCGTCGTGACGGTCCGTCCGGGTGCCGAGGACGACGTCCTCGACCTGCTCGCCGACGTCGAGGGGCTCACCCGGGCGGTCGGCTTCCGCGAGCCCGAACTGCAGCTCAGTTGCGTGGCCGGCATCGGCGCGCGGTTGTGGGACCGGCTGTACGACCGTCCCCGGCCGGCCGGCCTGCACCCGCTGCCGGTGTTCGCCGGCGCCGAGCACGCCGCCGTGTCCACCCCCGGTGACCTGCTGTTCCACCTGCGGGCGCAGCGTTTCGACCTGTGCTTCGAGCTGGCCACCCAGCTGATGAACCGCCTCGACGGCCGGGCCGACGTCACCGACGAGGTGCACGGCTTCCGCTACTTCGACGAACGGGACCTGCTGGGCTTCGTCGACGGCACCGAGAACCCGGGCGGGGCGGCGGCCGCCGCCGCGGTGTTCGTCGGCGACGAGGACCCGGCCTACGCCGGGTCCAGCTACGTCGTCGTGCAGAAGTACCGGCACGACATGGACGCCTGGAACGCGTTGCCCGTGGAGGAGCAGGAGCGGGTGATCGGCCGCAGCAAACTGTCCGACATCGAGATGCCGGACGCGGTCAAGCCGGCCAACTCGCACGTCGCGTTGAACACCATCGAGGACGACGACGGCAACCAGCGTCAGATCGTCCGGGACAACCTGCCGTTCGGATCGGTGGGCAGCAGGGAATTCGGCACCTACTTCATCGGGTACGCGGCCACCCCCGACGTGATCGAACAAATGCTGACGAACATGTTCGTCGGCAACCCGCCCGGCACCTACGACCGGATCCTGGACTTCTCCACCGCGGTCACCGGCAACCTTTTCTTCGTGCCCACCCTGGACTTCCTGGCCGACCCGGGGACGGCCGTGGCACCGGCCGACGGGCCGGCACCGGCGGACGGCCCGACACCGACCGACAACTCGCCACCGACCGACGGTTCACTGGGCATCGGAAGCCTGCGAAGGAGTACTGCATCGTGAACAACCTGCATCGGGAACTCGCGCCGATCACCGAGGTCGCCTGGGAGCAGATCGAGGACGAGGCGCGCCGCACCTTCAAGCGGTCGATCGCCGGTCGCCGGGTGGTCGATCTGGTCGGGCCGGCCGGCCCCACGCTGGCCGCCGTCGGCACCGGGCACCTGCGCCCGCTGGCCCCGCCGACCGACGGGGTGCTCGTCCGGGAGCGGCTGGTGCAGCCGATCGTCGAGCTGCGGGTGCCGTTCTCGGTCACCCGGGAGGCGGTGGACGACGTCGAACGCGGCTCCCAGGACTCGGACTGGCAGCCGGTCAAGGACGCCGCCACCGAGATCGCCCGGGCCGAGGACCGGATGATCTTCCACGGTTGGGAGTCGGCCGGCATCACCGGCATCGGGCCCAGCAGCTCCAACCCGGCGCAGCCGTTGCCGCCCGACGTCGGCGACCTGCCGGACGCCGTCGCGCACGCGATGAGCATGCTGCGGCTGGCCGGGGTCGACGGGCCATACAGCCTGCTGCTGTCCGCCGAGCTGTACACCGCGGTCGCCGAGTCCACCGTGCACGGCTACCCGGTCCGCGACCACATCGCCCGGCTGATGGGCGAGGGCGAGGCGATCTGGGCGCCGGCCCTGGACGGGGCGCTGCTGGTGTCGACCCGCGGCGGCGACTACGCGTTGCACCTCGGGCAGGACGTGTCGATCGGGTACCTGTCCCACGACGCCGCCCACATCCAGCTCTACCTGCAGGAGTCGTTGACGTTCCTGGCCTACACCGCCGAGGCCAGCGTCCAGCTGACCTCCTGACGCCGTCCTGTCCTTCAGCTGCCGTGGTCGTCGGCTGACGTCGGTCGCCGGCGCACGACCTCCCGGTGCCCGGCGTCCAACCGGTGGGTCCAGCCCCGGCCGTCCAGGTGCTCCAGCAGCGGGATCGCCACCCGCCGGGTGGTGCCCAGGGCCAGCCGGGCGTCGCTGGTGGTGAACGGCTGTGGCAGCCCGGCCAGCTCGCGCATGGCCAGGGCGGGGGCGGACGGCAACAGCACCACCCCGTCCCGGAGCCGCAGCACCCGGCCGGCCCGTTCGGCCGCGGCCAGCTCCCGCACGCCCAGCTTCAGCGCGGCCAGATCGCCGGCCTCGGGTGCCGCGAAAGGGTTTTCCCGGAGCCGAGTTTCCAGAGCGGCGACCGCGGCCTCGGCCGGACCGACGTCCTGGCGGTGCCCGGGCCGAAGGACGTGCCCGCCCTCCTGGGCCAGGCCGGCGGCGTCGATCACCGCCGCCAGCAACGACTTGTCCGGCAGGGCCAGCAGATCCACCGCCGCGCCCCGGGACAGCCCGGCGGCCAGCGGGTCTCGGTCGTGGATGGCGGTGACGGCGGTGTCGAGCCGCTGCCGCCAGGTCTCGAACAGGGGCGCGTGCACCCACCAGCCGTCCACCACCAGCACGCCGTCCGGGGTCGCGGTGGCCGGCCCGAGCAACCCGAGCCGGCGCAGCCGCGCCTGCGGGACCGCGCCCCGCCGCGCCACCTCGGCCAGCAGGTCGCCGGTCGGGCTCAGGTCGGCCAGGGCCGATCCGCGCCGGGCGGACGCGCCGCGGCGGCGCAACAACGGCGGGTCGGCGTCCAGCACCTGGGCCCCGCCGAGGATGCGCCGGGTGCCGGGGTCCCGCAGCACGAGGCGGTCGGCCAGCACGAGCGGCAGGCGGCGGTCCAGGGTCAACCGGGCGTGGTCGTCGTCGAACGGGCGCAGCCGGGCCGGGATCGCGGCGGTACCCACGTGCACGGTCAGGTGCTCGGGGCCGTCGGGGTAGGCGGGGCCGGTGACCCGCCGGACGTCCACGACGGCGGTGACCGGCCAGGCGTCGGGGGTGACGACCAGGTCCCCGCGGCGCACCTCGTCCACGGCCACCCCGCGCAGGTTCAACGCCACCCGGTCCACCGGACCCAGCGACTCGTGGGCCCGGCCGCGACTCTGCAGGCCGCGCACGGTGACCGGACGCGGCCCGGCGCCGAGGACGTGCAGCTGGTCGCCGCGGGTGACGGTGCCGGCCGCCAGGGTGCCGGTGACGACCGTGCCGGCGCCGGTGACGCTGAACGACCGGTCCACCCACAACCGGAGCCGGGCCGCGGGGTCCGGCGGCGGCAACCCGGCCAGCACGTCGTCGAGCCCGGAACGCAGCTCCGGCAGCCCGCGACCGTCGACCGCCGAGACGACGACGGCCGGCGCGTCGTGCAGGCCGGTGTCGGCCAGCTCGATGCGGGCCTGGGCCAGCGCGGCGGCGCCGCCGTCGGCCACCAGATCGGCGCGGCTGATGACGATCAGCCCATGCGCGATGCCCAGCGCGGCGACCGCGTCCCGGTGGTCGCCGGACTGGGCGCGCCACCCCTCGTCGGCGGCGACCACGAAGGCGACCACCGGGGCAGGCCCGAGGCCGGCCAGCATGTTGCCGAGAAACCTTTCGTGGCCGGGCACGTCGACGAACGCCAGCTCCCGGCCGGACGGCAACGTGGTCCACGCGAAACCCAGGTCGATGGTCAGGCCGCGGCGCCGTTCCTCGGCCCAGCGGTCCGGTTCCATCCCGGTCAGCGCGCGGACCAGAGTGCTCTTGCCGTGGTCGACGTGCCCGGCGGTCGCGACGACGTGCATCACGGGCTCGCGAGCGCGGCGCGGATCGCGTCCAGCAGGCGGTCGTCGTCGGTGTCGGGGATGCACCGCGGGTCGACCAGGCAGGCGCCGTCGTGCACCCGGGGCAGCACGGCCGGGCGGCCGGTGCGCAGCCCCGGCGCCGCCGACACGGGTAGCCGGACCGCCCAACCGGGCAACGGGACGCCGGGGGCG
>JBDHZW010000188.1:0-10220 GCA_039812105.1 Nakamurella sp. | reverse complement strand
AGGCACCGGAAGCGCTCCGCCGGCGAACTACGACTGGAAGGCCGAGCCACCCTGCGGCCACCAGTACACCTGGATGTCCACCAAGGAACGAACCGGCGGCTCCGGCACGTGGCCGATCACGGCCACGTCCAACTGGACCGTCACCTGGCAATCCAACACCGGAGTGTCCGGCTCCGGAACGCTGTCGGCGACCGGAAACGATGCCCTGGAGATCGGCGAGTACCGCACCGTCCTCGTCCAGGGCCCCGGGGGCTGACGCCCGCTCAGCTCACCCGGTGTCGGGCCACTGGATGTCGTACACGATCTCCGGCTTCCACGGCCCCGACCGCGGTGGCCGAGGGACCGGGCTGCTGTACCGCTGCCCGGTGGGTGTCGTGGTCACGATGGTGCCGTCTTCCCGGACGAGGGTGGCCCAGCCGATGGTGTCCTTGACCAAATTGCAGCAGGCGCACCGTCCGCCGCCGTTGCGTACGTCGGTCACCCCGCCCTTGCTCACCGCGAGCGAATGGTCGGCGTGCCGGATCGGCGCCCCGCAGTACGGCGTGCGGCAGATCTGATCTCGGGCGGTCAGGAACGCGCGGGCGACCTCGGGGAAGTCCCGCTTGCGGGCGTCCGTGCCGGCCAGTTCCCCGGTCTCGGCGTCGGTGTACAGCCGCCGCACCCACACCTTGGTCTTCTCGTCCGCACGAACCAGATCCCGCGCGACCGGCGCCGGAACGGGGCCGTACCCGACCACCTGGGCCGGCTCGTCATCGGCATCCAGCAGCGTGCGGTCCGTCATCACCAGATGCACCTCGACACCGGGCACCACGGCCTCGCCCTCACCCGGAGTCAGCACCCGTCGCACCAGCTCGTCGGCCATGATCTGGCCCTTGCCGCGGTGCTCGTCCGGATCCACCGCGCCCGACATCGCCGCGCGATGCAGCTCCCCGAACACCGCGCAGCCGTCCTTCACCGGCAGCAACGCGGTCAGGTAGGTCATGCAGTCCGGCGCCGGCCGGATCGTCACGCGCCGATCCACCGCCGCCTTCGCCGCCCGATCGGCGGCGCCGTGCGGGTCCAGCCGCTGCACCAGGGCGCGCACCTCCCGCTCGGTCCGGGCATCGCCCCACCCGGGCAACTCGCCCTCGATCGCGGCGTCGATCTCGGCCCGTTGCTCAGCCGTCAGGTGCGCCGTCTCCCGGCCGATGATGGTGGCCCGCCACTCGCTGGTCTCACCCTGTTCCAGGACCCGCAGCACCCCCGGCATCTCGCGTACCAGCATCGCCGCCAGGCCCACGTGCCGGTTGCCCTTCTGCGGGCTGTCCCGACGAGCGAGCCCGACCTGCGCGCACACCGAGCGGCTGGCGTCCCGACCCCGGGCGCCGGCCTCCATCAGCTTCGCCCGCTGGGACTGGGCCAACGTGTCGGTCACTCGCGCCTGCCGCGCGCCCACCGCCGACTTCACCCGTTCCAACGCGGTCAGCTCGTCCACCAGCTGCGCGTCCGCACCGTCGACCCCGGAACCGGCCAGCAGCGCGACGAACGCGGCAGCGGCCTCCTGGATCGTCGACATGTGTTCGAGAATACTCTGTCCAGGCAGCCAGAGCAAGATAGAAACTGCAGCTGAAATCATACTTTTCGAACAGATCGAACCAGACCAGACTCGGCGCAGATGCAGCCTCTCACGGACCTCCGACACCCAGCACCGACAACGCCCCCGGGACCACCGACACCGTCTCGGGCAGGGTCCCGACCCGCTCCCCGTCGGCGTAGGCAACCACATCGCGCGCCGCCACCGAGACGGACCGGCCCCGCAACGTCAGCACCTCCGGACGCCGGACATGCCGACCCGGGTACACCGACGGGAACAGCCGCACCAGCTTCGTCCGGCTCAGGGAGCGAACCACCGTCACGTCCAGCAGCCCGTCGTCGACGCGGGCGGCCGGGCAGATCCGCATCCCGCCACCGTAGCTTGAGGTGTTGCCGACCGCCACCAACATCGCCTCGCACTCGATCGGCGAGCCGTCCACCGACAGCACGAATGGCAGCGGCCGGAACGACGCCAGCTCCCCCACCAGGGCGGCGTGATAGCGCAGCCGGCCGCGCGGCCACGTCATCGCGTTCATCCGCTCGTTCACCCGGGCATCGAAGCCGGCCGCCACCACCGTGCCGAACCAGCGATCGCCCACCCGCCCCAGATCGACGGAACCCGACCGGCCCAGCGCAACCACCCGCGCGGCCGCGACCGGATCCCGCACCGGCAGACCCAGGCCCCGGGCGAAGTCGTTGCCCGACCCACCCGCCAGGATCCCCAACGGAACCCCGGAACCGGCCAGCGCCGGCAGCACGGCGGCCACCGCCCCGTCCCCGCCGCAGACCACGACGGCCGACGATCCCGACGACGCAGCCGCAACGGCGGCGCGGCAGCATTCGGCCGCCGACGACGGGACGACCACCTCGACCGACACCCGCAGCCGGCGCAACTCGGCGACCGCGACCCCGGCCACCCGCCGCGACCGACCCCGCCCGGCATGCGGGTTGACCAGCACCGTCGCGTCGCCGAGCACCCGCATACAGTACGAGCCCACCAGCCGGGCCGAACGTCCCCGCCGCCCGCGTAGGCTGACATGTTGTGAATCTCGACGACGCGGCCGCGGTCAAGGCCCTGGACACCACCCTGACCAGCATCGAAACGGTCATGGATGTCCAGCGGCTGCAGGCCACCATCGACGAGCTCTCGGAGGCGGCCAGCGCCCCCGACCTGTGGAACGACCAGGAAAACGCGCAGAAGGTCACCAGCCGGCTCTCCCACGCCCAGGCCGAGCTGAAGCGGATCAGGGACCTGCGCCAACGTCTGGACGACCTGGAGGTGCTGTTCGAGCTGGGCGAGGAGGACCCGGACACCCACACCGAGGCCCAGGAGGAACTGCTCGCGCTGACCAAGGAGATCGACGCGCAGGAGGTGCGCACCCTGCTGTCCGGCGAGTACGACGAGCGGGAGGCGATGGTCACCATCCGCTCGGAGGCCGGCGGGGTGGACGCCGCCGACTTCGCCGAGATGCTGATGCGCATGTATCTGCGCTGGTCGGAGCGGCACGGCTACACCACCGAGGTCTACGACACCTCCTACGCCGAGGAGGCCGGCATCAAGTCGGCCACCTTCCAGGTCAAGGCCCCCTACGCCTACGGCACCCTGTCCGTCGAACAGGGCACCCACCGGTTGGTCCGCATCTCCCCGTTCGACAACCAGGGCCGCCGGCAGACCAGCTTCGCCGGCGTCGAGGTCGCCCCGGTGGTGGAGACCAGCGATCACGTCGACATCGACGAGAAGGATCTGCGGGTCGACGTCTACCGCTCGTCCGGCCCCGGCGGGCAGGGCGTGAACACCACCGACTCGGCGGTCCGGATCACCCACCTGCCCACCGGCATCGTGGTGTCCTGCCAGAACGAGCGGTCGCAGATCCAGAACAAGGCCTCGGCGATGGCCGTGCTGCAGTCCAAGCTGCTGGAGCGCCGCCGCCAGGAGGAACGGGCCGCGATGGACGCGCTCAAGGACACCGGCAACTCCTGGGGCAACCAGATGCGCTCCTACGTGCTGCACCCGTACCAGATGGTCAAGGACCTGCGGACGAACTTCGAGGTGGGCAATCCGACCGCGGTGTTCGACGGCGAGATCGACGACTTCATCGAGGCCGGCATCCGCTGGCGCCGGTCGACCGAGGCCGAGACCGCAAGCGCCTGACGCCGTCCGGTCGACCTGCCGGTCGATCAGATCTGGCTGGGCATCAGGGCCAGCGCCGGCGCCAGCGAATCCTCCTCGTAAGCCAGGTGCGAGCGCAGGATCTCGCCGAGATGCTCAGCCAGTGAGCCGATCTCGGTGATGCCGGCCTGACCGGGTCCGCCCGCGCCCTCCTCCCGGACCAGGTCGACCAGCGCCCGGTCGAAACGTTCCAGCACGCCGGCGATCACCCGGTGCTCGGCCTCCAGACGGTCCACCACCGCGCCCACCTGCGGGGCGACCGCCCGTACCCCGGGGAACATGTGCGCGTCCTCGACGGCGTGATGGATGGTGACGATCCGGCAGTAGGACGCGCAGAACGAGCCGAGCGTCCAGTGGTTCTGCCGCACCGTCATCCGGCTGATCAGGGTGCGCGCGTCCACCGGGGTGAGCTCCCCCTCCGCGACCCGCCGCACGGCCTCGTCGATCTGTTCCAGCTCGGCCCGCAGGTGGTCGTGGATGGCGACCAGGTTGTGGAAGTTGTCCGGGCCGGACGGGCCGCCGGCGGCGGCGACATCGACCTGCGGTGCGCGCGGCCGGTCCTGCACCCGCAGACCACCGGCGTCACCCCAGCGCCCGTCCCGCTCGCCGCCGGAACCGGCGATCGACACCGGTTGCGGTGCAGGCTCGTCGACCGGCAACCCGTCGCCGCCCCGCGCGGCGCTCACCCGCTCCCGTACGGCGGGCACGACCTCGTCGGCGAAACGTTCGATCGACGCGACGATGTCACCGGACGGCGCCAGCAGGAAGGACGAGAAGCCCTGCTCCAGAACGAGATCCGTCAGCTGCGCCACCCAGCTGGACGGCGGCCCGTCCAGGAAGCCGGTGCCCCGGGCGGCGAACCGGCCGTTCACGTTGTAGATCCGCCGGATGTCGGCCGGGGCGCGGCCGACCTCGACCGCCAACTCGTCGAGACGATCGTTCAGTCGGGCGGTCTCGCCGGGGTGCGCGTACGCCTGGGAAGGCAGCCACCCGTCGGCCAGCCGGGCGGTCAACGCGAGCATGCGGGGCCGGTAGGACCCGACCCAGATCTCCACCGGGTGCGCGGGTTCCGGGCCAGGCGCGGCCCCGTCGAGCGGAAAGTGCGTGCCGGGCATGGCGATCGGCTCGGCGGACGTCCAGACCGCCCGGATGACGCCGATCGCCTCCGCCAGCGCGTCCACCGCCTGCCCGCGGGTCAGTCGCGGTCCGCCCATCCGGGCGATCGGCTCCAGGAAGTACCCCGCGCCGAGACCGAGTTCGACCCGGCCGCCGGTCAGCAGATCCAGCGACGCGACCGACCGGGCCAGCACCGCCGGCGGCCGCAGCGGCACGCAGGCGACGTCCGGAAACAGCCGGATCGTCGACGTCGCCGCCGCGATGTGGGACAGCAGCGTCCAGGTGTCCAGCAGGTCCGGGTTGTACGGGTGGTCCTGGATGCCGATGACGTCCAACCCGCGTTGTTCGGCGATCTGCGCCAACCGGACGACCGTCGCCGCCTGGGACGCGGGGTTGGGCAGGAACAGGCCGAACGCGAGATCGTGGCCGAGGTCCGGCATCCCACGCCCCTTTCCCGCCCCGCCGGCAGACGGGCACCGGACAACCGTAGGGGAGGTGGGCCGATCCCGCCCGGTGATCAGGAGCGGCCGATCACGCACCATGCGGTGGCATCGATGTCGAACGGCGGGTCGGGCAGCAGTTCCTGGCACCGCCGGCGCACCGCCTCCCGGTCGCCGTCGGCCAGCCCGGCGAGGTAGGCGCCGGCCGGTCCGACCCCGAGGGTGTACGGCTCCCACCATTGCTCCACCGATTCGTACCGGACGGTCACCGTCAGCGCGGTGTCCCACAGCAGGTCCAACCCGGCCTCGACGAACACGGACGCGAGGTGTCCGGCCCGGGCCCCGGCCAGGTCGGACTCGTCCGGCGCGGCCGGATCCAGCGACCTCACCGCCCGCCAGAACAGCGAGATCGGACCGTTGCCGCCGGCGTGGTCCCAGACCGTGGCGGCCACCGTGCCGCCGGGGCGGGCCACCCGGCCCATCTCCCGCAGCCCGACGACCGGGTCCCGCATGAAGTGCACGACCAGGGATGCGGCGGCGACGTCGAACGAGTCGTCCGGCCAGGGCAGGTCCTCGGCCTGTCCCTGCCGCACGTCCAGGCCGGGGAACCGGTCCCGGGCGGCGGCGACGAACGGCGCCGACGGGTCGACGGCGGCGACGGCGGGCAGGCCCAACCGGTCGACCAGCCGGGCGGTCAGCGCGCCCGGCCCGCAACCCACGTCGAGCGCGGTCCGGCCCGGCGACAGCTCCAGCAGCCGCACCAGCTCGTCGGCCAGCGGTTCGGAATACCGCCCCATGAAGCGTCCGTAGGCCGTCGCGGCCACATCGAAACTCATCGGTTCACCTCCAGTGAGACTGCATAGGCGGCGGCCTCCGCCCGGCTGCGCAGGCCCAGCTTGGCCAGGATCGAACTGACGTGATGCTCGATCGTCCGTACCGAATTGTGCTGCCGCGCGGCGATCTCGGCATTCGACCGGCCCTCCCGGAGCAATTCCAGGACCTCGGATTCCCGGGCCGAGAGGGTGGCCGCCGCGTCGCTGCGGGCCGGTCGGGCCCGCACCGGAACGCCGAGCTCGCCCAGCAGGCCGGCGGTGTCGGCCGCGGCCGGCGCACCCAGCCGGTCGAAGGTCAGGTGCGCCGACCGGGCCAGGGCGGTGGCCGTGGCCGGGTCGCGCCCGGCCAGCAGCCGCGCCCTGGCCAGCTGGAGTTCGGCCCGCAGGATCGGCCATTGCCGGTCGATCAACGCGGTCAGGCCATCGGCGTACGCCCGGTCGGCGTCGTCGGACCGGCCGGCGGCCTCGGCGACCAGCCCCCGGACCAGCGCCGCCCGGGCCCGCAGCACCGGCAGTTCGCTGCCGGCGACCAGCGAGTCCAGGCCCTCGGCCGCGGCGCCCGCGCCCTCGACGTCGCCGCGGCCGAGATCGGCCTGCACCTGGATCTGCAGCAGCCGGGCCACCCGCACCCGGTCGTCGCCCATGGTCTGCAGGCCGCGCCGGGTCGTGGCGACGGCATCGGCGTAGCGCGCCTCGGCCAGTTGCAGCGCGGCCAGCGGGAGCACGCTGTCCGGATGGTCGGCGCGGTCGGCGATCAGCCGCCGGGCCTCGGCCAGCCGGCCCTGCGCGATGCACAGCTGGGCCAGCGCGGCCCTGGTCTGCCCGGTGATCCGGGCCCCGCCGTAGGGGGCCCGGCCGCCGGCCAGCCGCAACGCCACATCCGCCTCGTCCCACCGGCCGGCGTCGCACAGGATCAGGCCCAGGTGCGCGCGGCAGTGCGCGTACAGGAAGGCCGGACCCCGATCCACACCGAGCCCGAGATGCAACTCCGCCGCCCGGGTCCACTGGTCGGCCCGATCCAGGTCGCCGACCCGCGCACAGGCCGACAGCAGGTTGCAGACCACCTCGACGGCGGCGATCGGGCTGCTCGCCTCGCCCGAGAGCACCATCGTCATGGCCCGGTCCAGCAGCTGCAGCCCGTCCGTGACCAGGGCCCGGGACACCTGCGCCGTGCCCAGGTCGGCCAGCGCCTTCGCCTCGATGTTCGGTTCGCCGACCGCCCCGGCGATGGCCAGCGCTCGCGCCGCGTCGTCATGCAACTGCCGGACGTCGGGCCGGTCGCACCCCGGCAACGGCACCGCCGCCAACGCCGCCTCCAGCGAATCCGGTGCGCCGGCGACGAGGCTGCGGGCCCGGGCGAACCAGCCGTCGGCCACCACCGGACTGTCGAACCCGAAGAAGTGCAACCGGCCCAGGAAGACGGCGGCGACCGCCGCCCGGGCCGGACGGGCCGGCGCGAACGTGCGCAGGCTCTCCGAGAGCGCGGCCACCGCCCGCTCGCCCTGCCCGGTCATCGAGCAGCAGATGCCGATCACCAACTGCCGCTCCGCTGGGTCGACCCCCGCCTCGTCCTCGGCCAGCCGGGCGGCACCCGGCAGGTCGCCGACGGCCAGCGTCGCGTCCAGTTCGGGCCACACCGGTCCGCCGAGGTAGGCAGGCACGGGCATGATCCTGGCAGAGTGGGTGGTCGATTGGGTGGTATCACCGTTGTCCGATTTGTCGCTGCGGCGGATCGTTCCTGCCATGACCGCCTCACCGACCGGCTCGCCCACCGACATCGCCCACTCGTTCGTCGCCCCCGCCCAGGGCTACGACGCCCTGATGGGCCGCTACCTACCCACCCTGGCGCCGGCCTTCGCCGATGCCGCCGGCATCGGACCGGACCGTCGAGTGCTGGACGTGGGCTGCGGACCGGGCGGGCTGACCCGGGAGCTGGTCGCCCGTACCGGCGCCGGCCACGTCGCCGCGATCGACCCGTCCGAGCCATTCGTCGCCGCCTGCCGCGACCGCAACCCGGGGGTGGACGTGCGGGTCGGCGTCGCCGAGCAGCTGCCGTTCGCCGACGACGAGTTCGACGCCGCGCTGGCCTGCCTGGTCGTCGGGTTCATGACGGATGCGTCGGCCGGGATCGGCGAGATGGCCCGGGTGACCCGGCCGGGCGGGGTCGTGGCGGTCTGTTTCTGGGACCTGGCCCGCATGCAGATGCTGCGCCGGTTCTGGGCCGGCGTCGCCGACCTGGCCGGCGCCGCCCGCGGCGAGGTCGCCCGGCTGGGCAGCCGGGAGGGCGACCTGTCGGCCCTGCTCGGCCGCGCCGGCCTGCACGACGTGCACGAGACGACCATCGCGGCGCGGGCGAGCTATTCCGGGTTCGACGACTGGTGGACGCCGCTGACCCTTGGCATCGGCCCGGCGGGGGTGTACTGCCGCTCACTGGACCCGGCCGACCGGGCGTCGCTGCGGGAGGCGTGCCGGGGGCAGTTCGACCGCCCGGACGAGCCGTTCACGCTGGACGCCTCCGCCTGGTGCGCCGTGGGCCGGCGGCCGGCGAGCATTCGTCGATCCCGGCCGGCATCGCGACCGTCGAGCAACTGGGCCGGGCCAACGGCGTGACCGTGACCGCCACCGAGGATGCCGGGCAGTTCACCGCCGAGAACCTCGCCCGCTATCAGGCGGTGGTCTGGCTGTCCACCACCGGCGACGTGCTGAACGCCGAGCAGCAGGCGGCCTTCGAGCAGTACATGCAGGACGGCGGCGGGTACGTCGGTGTGCACTCGGCCGCGGACACCGAGTACGACTGGCCCTGGTACGGCGGCCTGGTCGGTGCCTGGTTCGCCGACCACCCACCCGTTCAGGAGGCCTGGATCCACACCGAGGACGCCACCCACCCGGCCACCGCCCCGGGAGGTCGTGGCCCGGCCCAACCATGGGTCGCCGTCGACGTGTGGTACCGCTTCCGCACCGACCCCCGCGGCATCGTGCGGGTGCTGCAGACGGTGCAGAGCGGCACCGACCGCGGCGCGGCCGCCGGGGACCGGCCGATCACCTGGTGCCACGACTACTCCGGTGGCCGGGCCTTCTACACCGGCCTGGGTCACACCGACCAGATGTGGGCCGATCCGCAACGGCGACGGCACGGTGAGCCTGCGAGCCGTCGCGAACGGCCGTTACGTCGTCGCCGAGGGCGGCGGCACCGGATCACTGATCGCCAACCGCACAGCCGTCGGGCTGTGGGAGGAATTCCACATCGTCGACCCGGATCTGGTCGCGGTCCCGCTGTAGCAGCTCCGCCAGCCCTCGCAGGGTCAGCGACAACCCCAGTTCGAACCCCTTCTCCGCCCGGTCCGAACCGAGGGTGGCCCGGCCCAGGGCGGCCTGCAACGGCGAGTCCAGGGCCGGGCTGTCCTGCCAGATCACCGAGGGCGCCCCCACGTCGAGAGCGGCGCCCAGGCACAGGTTGTCCAGCACGGTGACGGCCAGCACCACCGCGTCCGGCCCGAAGCCGGCCCGGTTCAGCAGCCCGGCCAGGGCGCCGTACTGCCGCAGGGTCACCGGGTCGGTGATGGTCTGCGCGACCAGGGCCGGGATGGCCGCCGGGTGGGCGGCGAACGCGTCCCGGTAGCTGCGCGCCCACGCCGCGACGCCGTCCTGCCAATTCGTGTCGTCGGCGAGCGGGGTGAACCGGCCGGCCAGCAGACCCCGGATGCCCTCGACGATCTCGGCCCGCCCGGCCACGTGGTGGTACAGCGAGGACACGCTGACCCCCAGCTTCTGCGCGATCTCCGGCACGGTGAACCGGCCGGTGCGGTCGAGCAGGTTCAGCGCCGTCCGGCAGATCAGTTCGCGGGACAGGATGGGCTGGGACGGGCGGGGCACGGTGGTCAGTCTGCCCGGTGCACGATCGCGCCGTCGACGACGGTCAGCGGCACCGGCGCCTGGGCGAATTCGTCCGGGCCGGCCGCGAGCGGATCCAGCCCGAAGCTCGACAGGTCGGCCCGGTAACCCACCGCGATCCGGCCGGCGACGCCACCCAACCCGGCCGCCTCCGCCGCCGCGGTGGTGTAGCCGCGCAGCGCCTGGGCGGCGGTCAAC
>JBDHZW010000187.1:0-10263 GCA_039812105.1 Nakamurella sp. | reverse complement strand
CCTTCATCTGGAAGTTCCTGCCCAACACCAGCGGTCGCTCGCTGGAGCAGCTGGAGGAGTCCTTCGCCGCCGGCGACTTCCGGTGATCGAAGGGCAGCCGCCCCGCATCCCGCCGGACGGGAGCGGCTGACACCGATACGGGGCGGACACCACGCCGGTGTCCGCCCCGTTCGCATTGCCCGGGTCCGGTCTCGATCCCACCGACCCGACACCCCTGGCCGGCCTCGCGGCCCGCCTCCGCCTTTCGCGCGGATCAACTACGCCGCGCGGCCGAAACCCCACCGTTTGTGACTGGTGGGACGGGTGTTGACGACTTCATCCGCGCGGGGAGGCAGCGGTGAAACGGTGTGCGGCGGGCGGCCCGGGCCGGCCCCGGGGGTCAGGCGGTTCGGGTTTCGGTGCGGTCGCCGGACCACTGGGTGTGGAAGGTGCCGGGCCGGTCGACGCGTTGGTAGGTGTGGGCGCCGAAGAAGTCGCGTTGCCCCTGGATCAGCGCCGCCGGGAGCCGTTCGGAGCGCAGCCCGTCGTAGTAGGACAGGGCGGCGGCGAACCCGGGGGTGGGGATCCCGTGACCGGCGGCGTAGGCGGCGACCCGCCGCCACGGGTCCTGGGCGGTGGTGATCGCGTCGGTGAAATACGGGGCCAGCAGCAGACTCGCCGGCACCCGATCACGGTCGGGAATGTCGTAGGCGTCGGTGATCCGGTTCAGGAACTTGGCCCGGATGATGCAGCCGCCCCGCCAGATCCGGGCGACCGCGCCCACGTTGATGTCCCACCCGTACTCCGCCGCGCCGGCGTGGATCTCGTCCAATCCCTGCGCGTAGGCCACGATCTTCGACGCGTACAGGGCGACCCGCACATCCTCCACGAACCCGTCCACATCCGCCGGGGCCTGCGGGGTGGGTCCGGGCAGCACCCCGACCGCCGCGGCCCGCTGGCCGGTTTGCGAGGACAGGCCGCGGGCGAACACCGCCTCGGCGATCCCGGACACGGGGATGCCCAGGTCCAGGGCGGTCTGCACGGTCCAGGTGCCGGTGCCCTTCATCCCGGCCGCGTCGGTGACCACGTCCACGAACGGTGCCCCGGTCGCGGCGTCGACCTGCCCCAACACCTGGGCGGTGATCTCGATCAGGAACGAGTCCAACTCGCCGTTGTTCCACTCCGCGAAGATCTGTCCGATCCGGGCGGGGGTCAGGCCGGCGCCGCGGCGCAGCAGGTCGTAGGCCTCGGCGATCAACTGCATGTCGGCGTACTCGATGCCGTTGTGCACCATCTTGACGAAATGGCCGGCGCCGTCGGTGCCGATGTGGGTGCAGCAGGGCACCCCGTCCACCTGCGCGCTGATCTTTTCCAGGATCGGCCCCAACGACTCGTACGACTCCGCCGAGCCGCCGGGCATGATCGAGGGCCCGTTCAGGGCGCCCTCCTCGCCGCCGGAGACCCCGCAGCCGACGAAATGGATCCCCCGTTCGGCGAGGGCGGCCTGCCGGCGGCGGGTGTCGGCGAACCGGGCGTTGCCGCCGTCGATGATGATGTCTCCCGGTTCGACCAGGTCGGCGAGTTCGTCGATCACCGCGTCGGTCGGGTCGCCGGCCTTGACCATGATCAGGATCTTGCGGGGCACCGCCAACGACGCCACGAAATCCGCCGTGGTTTCGGACGGCACAAACGTGCCCTCCGACCCGTGCTCATCGATCAGTGCCCGTGTCCTGGCGGACGACCGGTTGTGCACGGCCGTCACGAACCCGTTCCGGGCGAAGTTCCGGGCCAGGTTCGACCCCATCACCGCCAACCCCGTCACACCGATATCTGCCTTGCCGGCTGCTGTCCCGGTCACTTCTTCTCCTTGTCGGTGCTGAGGGTGAGCAGGTCGCCGATGGGTGGGGCGGATGAGGTGCCGGGGTGGTCGGAGCCCAGTGCGGTGGATCCGGGTTCGGGTCGCAGGCGCAGGCGGGTGATGATCTCGGCGGCCTCTTCCGCGGCGGGCCGGCCCAGGTCGATCTCGAGGACGTTCTCGTCGGGGCCGGGGGGTTCGAGGGTGGCGATCTGGGTGTCGAGCAGGGCCGGGGGCATGAAGTGGTCCTGGCGGGCGGTGATCCGCCGGCCGATCGTGTCCTTGTCGCCGGTGAGGTGCACGAAGGTGACGTGGGGGCCGCGGAGCCGGTCCCGGTAGATCCGTTTGAGGGCGGAGCAGGTGATGATGCCGGGCAGGCCGGCGGCGGTGTGTTCGCTGATCCAGCCGGCCACCCGGTCCAGCCAGGGCCACCGGTCGGCGTCGGTCAGCGGGGTGCCGGCGCTCATCTTGGCCACGTTGGCCGCGGGGTGCAGGTCGTCGCCCTCTTCCAGATCCCAGCCCAGTTGGCCGGCCAGGATCCCGGCCACGGTCGATTTCCCGGATCCGGACACGCCCATGATGACCAGCACCGGCTGCTGGGTGTCGTCGTCGAGCACCATCGTGGTGGGTTCCTTTCGTTGGATCGTCGAGGTCATGTCAGACGATCAGGGACAGGGTCAGCACACCGGCCAGGCCGCACACCGAGATCAGGCATTCCATCACCGTCCACGTTTTCAGGGTCTGCCCGATGCTGGTGCCCAGGTACCCCTTGACCAGCCAGAACCCGGCGTCGTTGACGTGCGACAGGAACAGCGACCCGGAGCCGATGGCCAACACCATGAGGGCCACGTGCGGGCTGGACAGTTCGGCGGCGACCGGCGCCAGGATCCCGGCGGCGGTGACCGTGGCCACGGTCGCGGACCCGGTCGCGACCCGGATGAGGACGGCGACAAGCCAGGCCAGGAACAGCACCGACAGCCCCGAGCCCTGCACGGTGTCGGCGATGACCTGGCCGATGCCGGTGCTGATCAGCACCTGCTTGAAGCCGCCGCCGGCGCCGACGATGAACACGATCCCGGCGATCGGCGGCAGCGCGGTCTCCAGGGTGCTGGTGACCGCGTCCCGGTTCATCTTTCCGCCCCGGCCCAGGATGAAGATCCCGGCGATCACCGCGATCAACAACGCCATCGCCGGCAACCCCAGGAAATCGATCACCGACTTCGCGGCCGACTTCGAGCCGGCCGCGACGATGTCGGTCAACGCGCTGGCCAGCATCAACACGACCGGGATCAGGATGCTCACCAGCGCCGCCACGAACGAGGGCCGGGGTTTGCCGGCGACGTCCTGGCCCTGGTCCTCGGCGGTGACGAACAGGTCCGGCACCGGCACCGGCGCCCACTTGGCGGCCAGGGTGCTGAACAGCGGGCCGGCGATGATCACCGTCGGGATCGCCACCAGCACTCCCAACGCCAGCGTCAGGCCGAGGTTGGCGCCCAGGGCGCTGATCGCGACCAGCGGACCCGGGTGCGGCGGCACCAGCCCGTGCATCGCCGACAGGCCGGCCAGGGTGGGGATCGCGACCCGCATCAACGACAGGCCGGAGCGGCGGGCCACCAGGATGATCACCGGCATCAACAACACCAGGCCGACCTCGAAGAACATCGGCAACCCGATCAACGCCCCGACCAGGGCCATCATCCACGGCAGGGACCGGCGGCTGGCCCGGCTGACCAGGGTGTCCACGATCCGGTCCGCACCCCCGGAATCGGCCAGCAACTTGCCGTACATCGCGCCCAGGCCGATCAGGATGCCGACCCCGCCCATCGTGTCGCCGAACCCCTTGGCGAACGCCGACACCGAGTCGACCGCGCCCATCCCGGCCGCGATCCCCACCGCGATCGCGCCGATCATCAACGACAGGAACGCGTGCAGCTTGAACACCGTGATCAGCAGCACGATCACCGCGATCCCACCCACCGCCGCCAGCACCAACTGGGTGTTCGACCCGGTCGGCACCACCGGATCAGCAGCAGCCATCAACAACGGCACGGACATCGGGCCTCCAGGGATCGGTTCGTCAGGGAGCGGGACGCGAGGGCCCCGGGCTCGTCATGAAAGTGCACTCATCCTGACACTTACAGAGGATTAATACAAGAGTTGGGAACCAAAAAACATATGAATGATCTCCTCGCGCCCGGCTGCGCCTCAGAACCGGATGCGCCGGGCATACTGATCACATGCTGGAGGGACAAGCCGAGCCCAAGCAGTTGCACGACTCCGTCGTCCAGCGCTGGGGATGGGACATCGTGTCCGGGGCGCTGCCGCCGGGCAGCCGGATCGTCGCCGAGGACGCCGCCGAACAGCTGGGCGTCTCGCGCACCGTGGTCCGGGAGGCGGTGCGCGTCCTCGAGTCGATGGGGCTGATCACCGTCCGTCGCCGGGTCGGCATCACCGTGCTGCCGCCGGAGAACTGGAACCCGTTCGATCCCAACATCATCCGCTGGCGGCTGGCCAGCCGGAACCGGCTGGACCACCTGCAGTACCTGTCCGAGCTGCGGTCGGCGATCGAACCGCTGGCCGCCCGGCTGGCCGCGATCAGGGCCACGCCGCAGCAGTGCGGGGCGCTGACCGCGGCGGTGATCGGGATGTCGGCGACCGCGAAGGCCGCCGACCACGCCGAGTATCTGGGTCACGACATCGACTTCCACCGCACGCTGCTGCTGGCGTCGGGGAACCCGATGCTGGCGGGGCTGTCCGAGGTGGTGGCGGAGGTGCTGGCCGGGCGCACCCGGCACGCGCTGATGCCGCACGTCGCCGAACCCGAGGCGGTGCGGTTGCACGGGGTGGTGGCCTCCTGCGTGCAGGCCGGCGATCCCGAGGGTGCCGAGGAGGCGATGCGGGCGATCGTGGTGGAGACCGCCACCGCCATCCGGGAGATCCACGAGGACGGGAACGCCTCGCCCGACCCGTTCGGCACCGACCCGCTGCCCTCGGTGCTGTCCCGGGGGTGAACCCGGGCGCGCCCACGTCAGCGGCCGGTCACCGGATTGCCCAGGGTGCCGAGCCCGTCGATCGACACCTCGCTCACGTCACCGGCCTTCACTCCGGCGAAGGTGCCGGGGGCGCCGGTCAGCACGACGTCGCCCGGACCCAACGTCAGGTGGCTCGTCAGGTAGACCAGCTGCTCGGTGATGGTCCAGGCCAGCTGTTCGGTGCTCGCGGTGGCCATCACCGTGCCGTTGACGCGCACGGTCATCGGCACCGCGGACGGGTCCAGCGATGTCTCGATCCACGGCCCGAGCGGGGTGAACCCGTCGCCGTTCTTGGACTGGGTCATCTTCTCGTCGAGGGCGATCTGGTCGACGGCGGTGACGTCGTTGCCGATCGTGTAGCCGAGGATGGCCTCGGGCACGTCCTGCGCCCGCAGGTGCCGGCTGGTCCGCCGGATCACCACGGCCAGCTCGCATTCGACGTTGACCCGACCCAGATCGCCGTCCACGACGATGGCGTCGCCCGGACCGACGACCGTGCGGGGCGACTTGAGGAACGCCTGCCGGGGCAGGTCGCGGTCCCCGGGAGCGCCGTTGTGCGCCATGCCGAGCACCACGAGTGGCTGCACCGGCGCCAGCAGCACCGCACCCGCGGTGGGATGCCGTGCCCCGGTCGGCCGGACGACATCGGCGAACGGGTCGGCGATCTCGACCCATTCGGCGCCGTCGGCGACGACATGGCGGGGGCCGGCGGCGGTGGCGATCCGCGCGATTCGCATGACAGATCCCTTCGGGCAACGGTTGTCGCCCCGGCCGAGACCGGCCGGGGCGACGGTGGAACGGCGTCGGGTCAGACCGTGGCCGGGCGGGTGAACTCGGCGCGGGCCGCGCTCTGCACCGGAGCCGGCCGGGCGGCGACCTGCTCGGTGGTGTCGGAGGAGGCGTCACCCAGCAGGGTCAGGTCGCGGGCCCGGGTCTCCGGGGTGACGAACGTGGTGTAGAGGGTGATGGCGGTCAGTACGATCACGTAGACGGCCAGCGGGATCCAGGAGTTGCTGAACCAGCCCAGCAGCAGGGCGCCGACGAAGGGCGCGATGCCGCCGGCGACGATGGCGGAGAACTCCCGGGCGATGGCCACCCCGATGTAGCGGTGCCGCGAGCCGAACAGCTCGGGCAGCGCCGCGCACTGGGCGCCCAGCATGATGTTGACGCCGACGCCGTAGGAGATCGCGATGACCGCGACGGTGACCGCGGCGTTGCCGGTGGACAGCAGCGGCCAGGCGAACAGCGCCAGCACCAGCTGGACGATCGCGCCGATCCGGTAAACCTTCATCCGGCCGTACTTGTCGGACAGCGCGCCGGACAGCGGGATGGTGACCAGGCCGAGGATCGCGCCGATGGCCACGGCCAGCGGGCCGACCGAGGTCTGCACGCCCAGCTTGCTGACGTAGGTGATGGCCAGGGTCTGGTAGATGTACGAGCCGCCGTTCTCGGCCATCCGCAGGCCGATGCCGCGCAGGATGCTCGGCGTCGAGGTGCGGAACACCTCACCCAGCGGGTGGTCCGAGACCTGCTCCTGCTTCTCCAGCTTCACGAAGGTCGGGGACTCCTCCATCCTCATCCGGATGAACACGGCCACCAGGATCAGGAAGATCGACGCCAGGAACGGGATCCGCCACACCCAGCCGAGCAGCGCCTCGGTCGGCACCTGGCCCAGGCCGACGAACACCGCGGACGCCAGCAGGGTGCCGAGCATGATGCCGACGAACGGCAGCGCGGAGTAGTAGCCGCGGCGGCGGACCGGGGAGTACTCGGCCATCAGCGTGGTGGCGCCGGCCTGCTCGGCGCCGGCGCCGAAGCCCTGGCACACGCGCAGCAGGATGAGCAGGATCGGCGCCCAGACGCCGATGGCGTCGGCCGTCGGCAGCACGCCGATCAGCGTCGAGGCGCCGCCCATCAGGGCGATGGTGATCATCAGGACCCACTTGCGGCCCAGCTTGTCGCCCAGCGTGCCGAAGAACAGCCCGCCGAGCGGGCGGGCCAGGAAGCCGATGGCCAGGGTGGCCAGGCTGGCCACGGTGCCGGCCGCGTCGCCCAGGCCCGGGAAGAAGATCTTGCCGAAGATCAGCGCGGACGCCAGCGAGTACAACGCGAAGTCGTAGTACTCCAGCGCGCTGCCGACCGATGCGGCCAACGTGGCCCGCTTGAGATTGGCCGCGTACTCGGGGTCGTTGCTGCCCCGCGTGGCGGGGGACGTCGGGTGGTCGACCATGGTTCTGCTCCTGTCGGCGGTTCCGGTCGGGTGGTCTCGCGGCGACGGGCGGCGGTCCGCACTGACTCGCGAGCAAATCGTATGCGAGGTCGTCCTCGCGGAATGGATTAATACTATGAATCGGGCGAGGGTCGTTCAATACTCTGAATGGGTGGCGTCAAGTTCGCGTTCTGTAGTCATGGCGGCCAACAGTGGAACATTGAGCGAGACCCTGTTCAACAGGATGAACAAGTACTACGATTGGTGGGAGCAACGACGACAGTGACGAGAGGATGTTCGACCATGGCGGATCAGGCAGACCAGCGGCGGCTGCGGGTGGTGGCGGCGACCCCGATCGGCGAGGAGTTGATCGCCGAGATCGTGGCCGCGGAACCGCGGATCGACTTCGTCCGCGATCAGAGCCTGCTCAAGCCGCAACGGTTCCCCGGCGACCACAGCGGTGACCCCGACTTCGTCCGCACGCCCGAGCAGCAGGCGGCGTTCGACGCGCTCGTCGACTCGGCCGAGGTGCTCTACGGCGTGCCCGACGAGCTGGCCCACCAACTGGCCCGCACCGTCGCGGCGAACCCGGGCCTGCGCTGGGTGCATACGATGCCGGCCGGTGGCGGGGCCCAGGTCAAGCTCGCGAACCTGCCGCCGGAGGCATTGGCGCGGATCGCGTTCAGCACCTCGGCCGGCGTGCACGCCGAGCCGCTGGCCGAGTACGCGCTGTTCGGGCTGATGGCCGGGGCCAAGACGCTGCCCCGGTTGCGGGTGCAGCAGGAGAACAAGCAGTGGACGGGCCGCTGGGAGATGGGGCTGCTGTCCCAGCAGACGATCCTGCTGGTCGGCCTGGGCAGCATCGGCCGAGCCACCGCGGTTAAGTTGAAGGCCCTGGGGGCCACGGTGATCGGCACCAGCCGGCACCCGGACACGGTCGACGGGGTGGACCGGGTGGTGCATCCGGACGAACTGGTCGACGTGGTCGGCGACGTCGACGGCATCGTGGTCAGCCTGCCCGGCACCGCGGCCACCGAGGGCCTGGTCAGCCGTGAAGTGTTCGCCAAGGTCAAGCCGGGGGTGACCGTGGTCAGCGTCGGTCGCGGCACCGTCATCGACCAGGAGGCGATGATCGAGGCGCTGGCCGACGGGCGCGTCGGCTTCGCCGCGTTGGACGTGTTCGCGGTCGAGCCGCTGCCCGCGGACAGCCCGCTGTGGGATGATCCGCGGGTGCTGATCAGCCCGCACACCGCCGCCCTGAACTCGGCCGAGGACCGGCTCATCGCCCGGCTGTTCGCGCGCAACGCCACCCGGTTCCTGGACGGCCGGGAGCTGATCAACCGGGTCAACACCGTCGAGTTCTACTGATGCGGCGGTGCGCATGACCGAGCCGGAACGGAGCGGGGGAGCGCCGGCCGTCACCCGGTCGATCCGCATCCTGGACCTGCTGGCCGAGCGGCGGGGGCAGACCGTCACGCTGACCGAGATCGCCCGCACCCTGGGCCTGGCCAAGTCGTCGGTGTCGAACCTGTGCGCCGCGCTGGAGGAGGGCGGGCTGGTCCGGCGGACCGCCGCCGGCTACCTGCTCGGGCGCCGCACCGTCGAGCTGGGCAGCGCCTATCTCTCGGGCTTCGACCAGATCCGCGAGTTCTACCGGATCTGCGAGGAGTCCGACGTGCTGCGCGGCCAGCTCGTCCAGATCGCCATGCTCGACGGGGCCCGGGTGCTGTACCTGGCCGTGCACGAGGGCCGGGAACGGTTCCCGCTGTCGGCGAGCGTCGGCGACCGCTACCCGGCGTCGGCGACGGCGGTGGGCACCGTCCTGCTGTCCGAGCTCACCCCGGCCCAGGTCGCCGCCCTGTACTGGGATCCGCGCGAGTTCGTCGGGTTCACCGAGCGGACGACCGCGACGATCGCGCAGCTGCAGGCCAAGCTCGCCGCCACCCGGGACCGCGGCTACGCGCTGGACGAGGGTGAGGTCCACTCCAGCGTCCTGGGCATCGCCGTGCTGGTGCCCGGCAGCGGATCGGGCAGCCCGTCCTTCGGGCTCGGGGTCTCGATCGTGCACCCGACCGGGGCGGTCGAGGAACGCGAGACCGTCCTGGACGCGCTGCGGGATGCGGCGGCCCGGCTGACCCGCCCGCGCCTGCTGTCGGCCTGACCCGACCCAGCCTGGCGACCCACCTCCGCGGGAACGATCGAGTCGTCCGACGCGACCGGATCTTCCCCAGCGCGGCGCGGCTCGGCTCGGCTCGGGTCGGCGCAGCTCGGGCCGGCTCCGGGCTCGGCTCGGCTCAGCCGGCGCCGCTCGGTCAGCCGAACGATGCCTCGTGCCGGCCGAGCGGGCCGGCCGGCGCCGACCACCGCGGGGTGACGCCCTCGATCTCACCGGGAATCCGGACCCGGCGGACCGGACCCCAGGCGGTGTCCGTCGTCTCGAAGAGGGCGTCCGGCCAGGCTCGCTCGGCCGGCCGCCGGTCCGGTCGAGGCCGCCGGGTGAGCGCGGCGGCGGTGGCCACCAGCGACGTCCGGATGTCCGCCGGCCGCCCGGTGCGCAGCAGCTGTTCGGCCAATGCCCGGCACACGCACCCGGCCAGCACGTAGCCGGTGGCGTGATCGAGCGCCTGCACCGGCAGCGGTGACGGCGCGGCGTCGTCGTCTTCGTCGTCGCCGAGATAGGCGATGCCGGTGCTCATCTGGACCAGGCTGTCGAAACCGCGGCGGCCGGCCCACGGACCGTCCCAGCCGTAGGCGGTCAACCGGGCGATGACCAGCCCGGGATTGATCGCCCGTAGCTGCGGTGTCGACATTCCCAGCCGGGCCAGCGCGTCCCGCCGGAGACCGCTCACCAGCACGTGCGCCTGCTCCACCAGCGACCGGAAGGTGCGCCTGCTGGTGCGCAGGTCCAGTGCCGCGCACCGCTTTCCGGCGGTCACCTCGGGCAGCAGGGCGGGGACCTCGGGGAAACCCGGCGGGTCGATCCGCAGCACGTCGGCGCCGTACGCGGCCAGATACCGGGTCGCCACCGGCCCGGCGATCACCCGGGTCAGGTCGAGCACCCGCACCCCGGCCAGCGGCCGGTCGGCCGGCGGCAGCGGCGGCGGCGGTGCGGCGGGGGCCGGCTCAAACGTCGTCCGCTCACCGACCGCAGCCGGCGACCCGCCCACGCGGCCGGCGACCGGAGGGCC
>JBDHZW010000186.1:0-10273 GCA_039812105.1 Nakamurella sp. | reverse complement strand
CCGGTTGCCGCACCGCCCGGGAGGCGGTGCTGACCGCCGAACTCGCCCGCGAGGCGCTGGCCACCGACTGGGTCAAGCTGGAGGTGGTCGCCGACGAGTTCACCCTGCTGCCCGATCCGGTGGAGCTGCTGGACGCCGCGGAACGGTTGGTGGCCAAGGGATTCGTCGTCCTGCCCTACACCAACGACGACCCGATCCTGGCCCGCCGGCTGCAACAGGCCGGCTGCGCCGCGGTGATGCCGCTGGGCGCGCCGATCGGCACCGGGCTGGGCCTGACCAACCCGCACAACATCGAGCTGATCGTGTCCGAGGCCACCGTTCCGGTCATCCTGGACGCGGGCATCGGCACCGCGTCGGACGCCGCCGTGGCGATGGAACTCGGTTGTGACGCGGTGCTGCTGGCCTCCGCGGTCACCCGGGCCCAGGATCCTGCGTTGATGGCGGCGGCGATGAAACACGCGGTGATCGCCGGGCGGGCCGCGAGGCTGGCCGGCCGGATTCCGAAACGTGTGCACGCACAGGCATCCTCGCCCGTACACGGGATGGCCGTGCTGTAGGTCACCGCGGGAAACGCCGAACCGCCCGGCCGGATCCCCGAAGGGATCCGAACCGGGCGGTTCAGGCAGCTCTAGGCAACGCGGAAGGCTCAGGCCTCCGGCTTCACCGCGGAGAGGAACTTGTGGGTGTACTCCTTCTGGTTGGCAACCAGCTTCTCGGTGAAGTCGAAGTAGGCCGCGGAGACCTCCTCGACGGTCGGCAGGCCCTCGGGGGTCGGCAGGGTCGGGACGTTCTTGGCGGCGTCCTTGGCGGCATCCGGGATGGAGGAGGCGACGCGGGAGATGGCGTCCAGCGAGGCGTCCTGGATCTTCTGGATCGCGGCCAGGTACTGCTCGGCGGCTTCCTGAGCCTGCTTGCTGAAGTCGGACATGATGGTTCCTTTCGGCTTGTTGGGTTGGCCGGCGACACTGTTTCCGTCCCGACCATCATGCGTAGTCTACCAAGCAGTGCGCAGTTGGTCAAGCAGTCCCGTCCGACTGCATCACGCCGGTGACCTCGCCGGCCCGACCGGACGCGGAATCCAGGTAGGCCATCGCGAAAACCGGCCGCACCCGGTCGTCGTCGCCGACGATCCGGTAGCGGAAGGCGACCACCCCGCCGTCGGACAGCAGGTGGTGCCAGGCCCGGGCGAACGGCTTCCGATCGGCCGGATGCCGGTGGGTCAGCAACAGCCGGCTGTTCGGCCGGACCGTCAGCACCCGGGCGCCGTGGTAGCCGTGGAGTTCGAACATCCCGGGGGACCACCACCATTGACCGGTGGTGAGCGACAGCCGGAAACCGCCCTTGATGCCGGCCGGGCGCTCCACGTGTTCTCGGCCGTGCGCGGCGCGGACCGCCCGATCGACCGACGAGTCCAGCGGGGGCAGGGACTGCTGCGCCATCGGACCGCTCCTCCTCCGGCCGTCGGGAGATTGTCCGATTCAGGTATATCGCCGAACCGCCCGGATGACACCGCTCTGTGAGCAAATGAACGCGAATGGCGCACACCTTCACCGATGATCATGACGTTCCCTGCCCGACACGCCGACGACACGCCGGCAGCGCAGCAGAATTCGTCATGATCAACTCCGGCTGAGGCGAGCGGGGCGGGCGGGGGGGAGCCCGCCGGGCGAGGCGCACCGGTCCGGAGGATCAGGGCGCCTTCTGCTTGACGTAGCTGCCCGGCGCCTCCTCCAGCGGGGCGAACTGGGCGCTGCCCAGCTTGGCCCGGGCCTTGACCTCGGTGCCGCCGTGCGGGGCCAGCCACTCGTACCAGGTCGGCCACCAGCTGCCGGGCACCTTCTCGGCCGCGTCGAACCAGGCGTCCGGGTCGGCCGGGGTGCCGCCGCCGTCGGGCGCCTGCCAGAAGTTGCGCTTCATCTTCTCCGGCGGGTTGATGACGCCGGCGATGTGCCCGCTGGCCCCCAGCATGAAGGTGGCGTTCCGCAGCAGCTGGGTGCTCTGGTACGCCGACTTCCAGGGGACGATGTGATCCTCCTTGGACGCGTACACGAACACCGGGATGTCCAGCGCGCCCAGGTCGACCTGCTCGCCGCACATGGTCAGCGCGCCCGGCTCGCGCAGCTTGTTCTCCAGGTAGGTGTTGCGCACGTAGTAGCAGAACATCGGGCCCGGCAGGTTGGTGTCGTCGCTGTTCCAGTAGAGCAGGTCGAACGCCGGCGGGGCCTGGCCTTTGAGGTAGCCCTTGACGACATACGGCCAGATCAGGTCGTTGGCCCGCAGCGCGGCGAACACCTGGGCCAGCTCGCTGCCCTTGAGCAGGCCGCCCTTGCCGATCGCCGCCTCCCGGGCGGCGACGCCCTCCTTGGTGACCAGCAGACCGATCTCGCCGGTGTCGGCGAAGTCGAGCAGGGTGGTCAGCAGGGTCAGGCTGGCGACCGGGCTCTCGCCGCGGGCGGCCAGCACGGCCAGCGCGCTGGTGATCAGCGTGCCGCCGATGCAGAAGCCCAGGGCGTTCACCTTGTCCGCCTTGGTGATCTTCTTCGCCGCGTCCAGGGCGGTGAGCACGCCCTGTTCCAGGTAGTCGTCCCAGGTGACCTTCTCCTGGGACGGTCCGGCGTTGCGCCAGGACACCAGGAACACGGTGTGGCCCTGGGCGACCGCGTGCCCGACGAACGAGTTCGCCGGCTGCAGATCCAGGATGTAGTACTTGTTGATGCACGGCGGGATGATCACCAGCGGCCGCTTGTAGACGTTCTCGGTGGTCGGCGTGTACTGGATCAGCTGGATCAGCTCGTTCTGCAGGACCACGCTGCCGGGCGTGGTGCAGACGTTGACGCCGACCTCGAAGGCCTTCTCGTCCGTCATCGAGATCCGGCCCTTGGCCAGGTCCTCGGTGAACAGCTTCATCCCCTCGGCCAGGCTCGCCCCGCCGGTCTCCATGGCCAGCTGCAGCGCCTCGGGATTGGTGGCCAGGGTGTTGGCCGGGCTGAGCGCGTCGGCGACCTGGCGGAGCGCGAAGCTCCACTGCGCCTTGGACCGCTCGTCGATCGGGGCGGCGTTGAGCGCCTTCTGGGCCAGCTCGGTCTGGGCCAGGTAGGCCTTGGCCACCATCTCGTAGCGCGGGTCGTCGGTCCACGCCTCGCCGCTGAACCGGCGGTCCTTCATTTCACCCTTGGCGGTGCCGCCGGTGAACGGCGCCCAGAACGCCTTCATGGTGTCCATCTGCCACTGGGTCATCTGGGCGACGGCCTTGGTCCAGGGGGCCGCCGCCGCGGACACCGCGGCCGAGGTGTTGGCGACGTCGCCCATCGGCCACAGCACCATCGGTTGCTGGGTCTTGATCAGGTCGGTGAGCCAGGCGGTCGGATCCGGCAGCGGTGCGTTCATTCGGGGCTCCATGGTGATCGCGGCATTGAGCACTACGAGCCTGCCATGCCGGATGCCCGCGTGCTTCCCCTGTCCCGCTGGGTGGTGCGGCGGCACTGATGGTGTCACTATGACGTCATCCGAATCGCACTTGACACCACACAGTCCGAAAATGGATAGTCATGGCATGACTAATTCCGGTGCCCGCCGGACCGCTCTCCGACCCAGCCCGCTGACGCTGATGGTGCTGGTCCTGCTGGCCGAGGCCCCGATGCACCCGTACGAGATGCAGCGGGTGATGCAGGCCCGCAGCAAGGACACCGTCGTCCGGGTGCAGCGGGGATCGCTGTACCCGGCGGTGGAACGGTTGACCGCGGCCGGGCTGATCGAACCGGTCGAGACCGGGCGGGAGGGCCGGCGGCCGGAACGCACCGTCTACCGGATCACCGAGGACGGCCGGGACACCGCCGAGATGTGGCTGACCTCCATGCTGCGCGAGGTGCGCAACGAGTACCCCGAGTTCCCGGCGGCGCTGTCGTTCCTGCCGCTGCTGTCGGCGGCCGACGCGCGGGCCGAACTGACCGCCCGGCTGGTCGAGCTGGGCAAGAGCATCGCCGCCATCCGGTCGGTGACCGGGGACCTGAACGAGCGGTTCCGGCTGCCCCGGCTGTTCCTGATCGAGACCGAATACCAGCTGCGGATGCTCGAGACCGAGTACGAGTGGGTCGGTTCCGTCGTCGACGACCTCGCCGCCGGGCGACTGGACTGGGACGCCGAGCAGATCCGGCAGTGGGCCGACGACCTGCACCGGCGTACCGGCATCGTGCCCGGCATGCCCCGGCCGATGCCGATACCCGATCCGGAGGCCCGCTCGCCCTGAGCGGCCGGTGCCCTGGGCCGGTGGGGTGCGCCAACACCCCACCGACCCGGCGCGGACGAGCGTCCGGGCCACACCGCGTCAGCGGAACCCACCTGCGAAGCGAGCAACCACCACCGACCGTGCAAGGAGATTTTCCCATGTCCGCAACCACCTCGGGGCCCTTCGGCGGCTCGGTGACCGTCACCGGGGTCCCCGTCCACGGCCACCGGCCGGTCCGGCCGACCCTGGTCATCACCGTGTTCTGCCTGGGCCTGTTCATGACCCTGCTGGACATCACCATCGTCAACATCGCGATTCCCGACCTGGTCACCGACCTGAACGCCACCCTGGAGACGGTGCTGTGGGTCGGCTCGGCCTACTCCCTGACCTACACGGTGCTGCTGATCACCGCCGGCCGGCTGGGCGACATCCACGGCCCGCGAAGGCTTTTCCTGATCGGCTTGGCCGTCTTCACCGTCGCCAGCCTGGCCTCCGGGCTGTCGTCGACGCCCGGCCAGCTGATCGCGTTCCGCGCCCTGCAGGGCGTCGGCGCCGCGCTGCTGGCGCCGCAGGGACTGCCGATCATCACCTCGATCCTGCCGGCGGAGAAGCGGGGGCCGGCGTTCGCGGCCACCGGCATCATGTCCGGCCTGGGCGTGCTGGCCGGGCCGACGCTGGGCGGCTTCCTGGTCACCAATGTGGGCTGGCGGTGGATCTTCTTCCTGAACATCCCGATCGGCGTCGCCGCGTTCGTGCTCGCCTTCGCCTTCATGCCCGACGTACGGCCCGGTCTGCGGCACCGGCTGGACCTGCCCGGGGTGGCGCTGCTGACCGTCGGCCTGCTCGGGGTGGTGTTCGGGCTGATCGAGGGGGAGCGGTACGCCTGGGGCACCGTCGCCGGTTTCGTGACGATCCCCATGATCATCGGCGTCGGGGTGGTGTTCCTCGGGTTGTTTCTGTGGCGGCAGGTCCGCACCCAGGACCGGGAGCCGCTGCTGACGTTCGCCGTGTTCGCCGACCGGACGTTCACCGTGATGACGCTGGTGCTGCTGGCCATGGGCTTCGCCATGGTCGGGGTGTTCCTGCCGCTGACCATCTACTACCAGTCCGTGCTCGGGCTGACCGCGGTGGCGGCCGGCCTGGTGATCGGCACCCAGTCGATGGCCATGATGATCACCTCCGGGGTGGTCGGCGGGCTGTCCGGCTCGGGCCGGATCAACATGAAGTGGGTGCTGATCGCCGGGCTGCTGCTGTTCGCGGCCGGCATGGTCTACGTGGTGTCGGTGGCGACGCCCGACTCCGGGCAGTGGTCGTTCGTGCCCGGACTGGTGACCGCCGGGATCGGCCTGGGCTGCGTGTGGACCCCGGTGTTCGGGCTGGCCACCCGGGACATGCCGCCGTCCCGGGCCGGCATCGGGGCCGGCGTGCTGGACACCGTGCAGGAGTTCGGATCGGTGCTGGCCACCGCGGTGCTGGGCGCGTTGCTGGCCAACCGGCTGGCGTCGGCGCTGGTCAGCCAGGCCGCGACGGCGGCGGCTTCGCTGCCCGAGCCGGCACGGGCGCCGTTCGTGGACGGGCTGACCGCGGCGGCCGGCGGGGGACTGCAGGTGGGGGCCGGGCAGACCCAGGAGGCGTTGCCCGCGGGCCTGCCGGCGGGCCTGGCCGATCAGCTCGCCGCGGCCGCGCATCACGCCTTCGCCGCCGCGTTCACCGACGCGATGGACCCGGTGATCCTGGTGGCCGTCGGGGTCATCCTGGCCGCGGCCGGGGCGGTGCTGTTCGTCCGGTCCGGCGCCCCCGCGTCCCACGCCCCCGGGGCCGGCCCAGGCTCCGGCCCCGTCCCCCACGCTGTTGATCATGGAGATACGGCCCTTTCGAGCGACTGAAAAGGGCCACCAGGCCATGATCAACTGCAGGGAAAGGACGGGCCCGGCCGGGGAGCGAACTCCGCGGCCGGGCCCGTCCCGGTTCGGCTACTTCACCTCGCGGGTCATCACCCGCCAGGTGCCGACGGCCAGCGGCAGGCCGATCCAGACCGCGGCGCTGCTGGCCAGGTGGGCCCAATCGGTGCCGGTCATCGCGCCGGACGTCAGCGGGCCGATGGCCGAGGTCAGGTCCAGCCACTGGGCCACCGACCGGAAGCCCGCCGACAACGTGGCGACGATCGTCCAGACGGTCGGCAGCACCAGCGAGGCCACGATCGCGGACGGGGTGTTCAGCAGCGCCATGCCGAAGGCGACGCCCTGCAGCACGTACAGGATCACGCCGAACGCCACACCGGCCAGCACGGCCGCGGTCGCGTCCCAGGCGCCGCCGACGGCGACCGTGGCCAGCGCCGAGGCGAACACCGTCGCGGCCAGCACGACCACGCTGAGCACCACCGCGGCGACGATCTTGGCGGTCACCACGCGGCCCCGGCGCGGTTCGAGGGTGAAGGTCATCAGGCCGGTCCGCTGGGTCCATTCGGCGGTGGCGCCCATGATGCCGATGACCGGGACCAGCAGGCTGAGCGGCAGCACGGCCGAACCCAGGAATCCGACCAGGCTGTCCGGGCCGGTGCCCCAGGCGATGGTCGCGCCGATCGCGGCCAGGCCGGCCAGTACGACGATCGCCAGCAGGGCGAGGCCCGAGCGGGTGTCGATCATCTTGCGCAGCTCGACCCGGGCGAGCCGGGTGAACGGGACCGGCCGGGTGTCGACGACCGGTGCGCTGGCCAGGGGGGCGGGAATGGTGGTGGTCATGCGGCGATGCCGTCCTTCGCGGTGTGGTTGCGGTCGCTGTCGGCGGTGAGCTGCAGGAACATCTCCTCCAGCCCCTGCGCGCCGGCAGCGGTGAGGGTGGTCAGGACGACGCCCGAGTCCAGGGCGACGCGTCCGACGAGTTCGGTGGGGGCGTCGACGGCCAGCAGATCGCCGTCCCCGCGCACGGTCAGCCCGGCGGCGGCCAGCGCCGACGCCAGGGTGGCGTCGTCGGTGGAGCCGACCCGGCAGCCGGCGGTGGTCAGCAGCTCGTCCTTGGTGCCCTGGGCGACGATCCGGCCGCGGCCGATCATCACCAGATCGTCGGCGATGATCTGCACCTCGTGCAGCAGGTGCGAGGACAGCAGCACGGTGCCGCCCTGATCGGCGAACGCCCGCAGCAGCGAACGCATCCAGTGGATGCCTTGCGGGTCGAGGCCGTTGGCCGGCTCGTCCAGGATCAGCACCTGCGGGTCGCCGATCAGGGCCCCGGCGATGCCCAGCCGCTGCCGCATGCCCAGCGAGTAGTCGCCGACCCGGCGACGGGACTCGGCCCGGTCCAGGCCGACCCGGTCCAGCGCCGCGTCGACGGCCCCGGCGTCGATGCCCAGCTGCCGGGCGGTCAGCCGCAGCACCTCGCGGCCGGTCCGGCCGGCGTGCTGCGCGGACGCGTCGAGCATGACGCCGACGTGCCGGCCCGGATTGGGCAGCTCGCGGTAGGGCCGGCCCAGGATCAGGGCGCGTCCGTCGGTGGGCGGGGTCAGGCCGGTCAGCATCCGCATGGTGGTCGACTTGCCGGCGCCGTTCGGGCCGAGGAAGCCGGTCACCGAACCGGGCCGGACGGTGAAGGACACGTGGTCCACGGCGGTGCTGGTGCCGTAGCGCTTGGTGAGGTTCTCGATTTCGATCATGGCAACAAGCCTGCCGTCGCGAGGCCGCCGGCGAATCGAGCGAAGGTCGGCACCGACCCCCTACCTTGGTCTACATCGCGGTGTCCATCGGTCACCGCACGTGGCGCTCGACCTAGGCTCGAACCCGATGTTCACGGCCGCGGCACCCGAGGCCCCACCCCGCGGGCGGTGGGGGACGACCTGGCGCGTGCTGCTGGCGCTGCCGCTGGGCCTGGTCGGGTGGGCGGACAGCTACCAGCGGGTGCAGCAGTCGGGCGGCCAGTGGCAGCACGTGTGGTGGTGGGTGGTCGACCCGTTGCTCGCGGTGGTGTCCCTGGTCGGGGTCCTGGCCTTGGTGCGGCGGCGGCCGATGCCGGTCGCGCTGGCCGCCGCGGCCGTCGCGGCGTTGTCCGGGCTGGCCTTCGGGGCCGCATTGCTGGCGTTGTGCTCGGTCGCGACGCGACGCCGATGGCGGGAGATCGCGGTCGTCGCGACCGCCGACCTGGTCGTGTTCATGATCCCCATCCCGATCTACCCGCGGGCGGGCACCGGCCAGTCCTGGTGGCTGGACC
This sequence comes from Nakamurella sp., assembly GCA_039812105.1. Classification (GTDB taxonomy): domain Bacteria; phylum Actinomycetota; class Actinomycetes; order Mycobacteriales; family Nakamurellaceae; genus Nakamurella. The sequence continues at coordinate 1,848 of JBDHZW010000186.1, read as the reverse complement.
TGGCCACGCTGACCGTCGGGATCGGCATGGTGGTGGCGGTCGGGGTGGCCGTCGGGCAGCGCCGGGCGCTGGTCGCCGGGCTGCGGGAGCGGGCCGAGACCGCCGAGCGCGAGCAGGCCGCCCGGGTGGAGGCGACCCGCATCGCCGAGCGCAACCGGATCGCCCGCGACATGCACGACGTGGTCGCGCACCGGATCTCGCTGGTCGCCATGCACGCCGCGGCGGTCGGGTACCGGACCGACCTGACCGAGCAGGAGCGGGCCACCGCCCTGCGGACCATCGAGGAGAACGCCCGGCTGGCCCTGCACGAGCTGCGGGACGTGCTGGGAGTGCTGCGCGACCCGGCCGCCGTCACCGGCGATCCCGCGCCGCCGCAACCCCGGATCGGCGACATCGCCGCGCTGGTCGAGCAGAGCCGGGACGCGGGCATGCACGTCGACCTGGTCTCCTCGGTCGACCTCGAGACGGCGGGCGAACCGCCGTCGCTGACCGCGCAGACCGCGCACCGGGTGGTGCGGGAGGCGCTGACCAACGCGGGCAAGCACGCGCCGGACACCCGGGTGACCGTGTCGGTGGCCGGGGAGCCGGGCGAGGGGCTGGCCCTGCGGGTGACCAACCCGGCGCCGCTGCGGCCCGGCGGCCGCGGGCTGCCCGGCGCCGGCCTGGGGCTGGTCGGCCTGGCCGAGCGGGTGGCCACGGCCGGCGGCCGGATCCGGCACGGACCCCGCCCCGACGGCGGGTTCGAGCTGTCCGTCTGGCTACCGTGGGCGTCGTGAGCGAGGCTTGCCGAGCGAACCATGGACCCCATCGGGCCGCTGCCCTTCCCGGGGCGGCTGAGCCTGCGAGGCGCCCAGGAAAGGCCGGGGCATGATCCGGGTGGCGATCGTCGACGACGACCCGCTGGTGCGCACCGGGCTGTCGATGATCCTCGGCGGTGACGCCGAGCTGACGATCGTCGGGCAGGCCACCAACGGGGCCGAGGCGATCGGCCTGGTCGCCCGGGAACGGCCGGACGTGGTGCTGATGGACATCCGGATGCCGGTGCGGGACGGGCTCAGCGCCACCGAGGAGCTGCTACGCCGCCCCGACCCGCCCCGGGTCATCGTGCTCACCACCTTCGACACCGACGAGATGGTGCTGCGCGCACTGAGTCTGGGCGCCGCCGGGTTCCTGCTCAAGGACACCCCGCCGGACCGGCTGGTCGAGGCGATCAAGACGGTCACCACCGGCGCGCCGACCCTGTCGCCGAAGGTCACCGCGCAGGTGATCGCCGCGGCCACCGCCGGCGACCGGGCCGGTGGCGCCTCCGCCCGGGACGAGGCCCGGCGCCGGCTGGGCGCGCTCACCGACCGGGAACTCGAGGTTGCCCGCGGGGTGGGCCGGGGCCAGACGAACGCGGAGATCGCCGCCGAGCTGTACATGTCGATCGCCACCGTCAAGGCTCATGTGGGCCGGGCGCTGGGCAAGATCGGCGCCGAGAACCGGGTGCAGCTCGCCCTTCTCGTCCACGACGCGGAATTCGGATGAGCACCGACGGAGAGGACCACGATGGTCGGGATCGATGACGTGCTGGACGACCTGCGGGCCGAGAGCGCCGACCTGGACGGGCTCGTCGCGGGCCTGACCGACGCCGGGTGGGCTACCCCTACGCCGGCCGCCGGGTGGACGATCGCCCATCAGATCGGGCACCTGCACTGGACCGACCGGGCCTCGTCGGCCGCGCTGACCGATCCGGAGACCTACGCGGCCGTCGCGCAGGCCGCCGGCGCCGACCTCACCGCCGCGGTCGAGGCGGGCGCCCAGGCCGGCGCGGCGCTGCCACCGGCGCAGCTGCTGGCCGACTGGCGG
>JBDHZW010000185.1:0-10297 GCA_039812105.1 Nakamurella sp. | reverse complement strand
GTGCCGGTCTTCGGGTTCGGCATCAGGCCGCGCGGGCCCAGGATGCGGGCGATCCGGCCGACCTTGGCCATCTGGTCCGGGGTGGCGATGGCGGCGTCGAAGTCCAGCCAGCCGCCCTGGATGCGGGCGATCAGGTCGTCCGAACCGACGGCGTCCGCGCCGGCCGCCTCGGCCTCGGCGGCCTTGTCGCCGACCGCGAACACGATCACCCGCGCGGTCTTGCCGGTGCCGTTGGGCAGGTTGACGGTGCCGCGCACCATCTGGTCGGCCTTGCGGGGATCGACCCCGAGCCGCATCGCCACCTCGACGGTGGCGTCCATCTTCGACGGGGACGTGGACTTCGCCAGCTCCGCGGCCTCCAACGGGGAGTACAGCCGAGTCCGGTCCACCTTGTCGAAGGCCTCGCGGTAAGCCTTGCTGCGCTTCATGTCTGCTCCTGTAAGTGAGTTCAGGGATGTGGTCTGCGGGCCGCGCCGGCCCTGCCACGAACTTCTTCGGTGTTGATCATGACGTTCTCTGCCGCCCACCCGGCGTGTCGCCGGTGTGTCGAGCAGACTTTGCCATGATCAACTGGCGGGTGCGGGCCCGTCAGTCGGTGACGGTGATGCCCATCGACTTGGCCGTGCCGGCGATGATCTTCGCGGCGGCGTCCACGTCGTTGGCGTTCAGGTCGACCTGCTTGAGCGTGGCGATCTCCCGGACCTGGGCCGCGGTCACCGAGGCGACCTTGGTCTTGTTCGGGGTGCCGGAGCCCTTCTCCACGCCGGCCGCCTTGAGCAGCAGCCGCGCCGCGGGCGGGGTCTTCAGCTTGAAGTCGAACGACCGGTCCTCGTAGATGGAGATCTCCACCGGCACCACGTCGCCGCGCTGCTGCTCGGTGGCGGCGTTGTAGGCCTTGCAGAACTCCATGATGTTGACGCCGTGCTGGCCCAGCGCGGGACCGACCGGCGGCGCCGGGTTGGCCATCCCGGCCTTGATCTGCAGCTTGACGATCGCTGCCAGCTTCTTCTTCTTCGGAGGCATTGCTTTTCCTTCTGTGCGGATCCGGGCCGGGGGTCGGTCCGGAAATCTTCGATCAGATCTTGGCGACCTGGGTGAACGAGAGCTCCACCGGCGTCTCCCGGCCGAAGATCGACACCAGCACCTTGAGCTTCTGCGCGTCCGCGTTGACCTCGTTGATGGTCGCCGGCAGGGTGGCGAACGGCCCGTCCATGACGGTGACCGACTCGCCCACCGAGAAGTCGACCTCGGTGCGCACCGGCGCGGAGCCCGGCGTGGTGGCCACACTGGCCGGCTTGCGCGGGGCGGCCGGGGTGAGGATCTTGACGACCTCGTCGATGGTCAGCGCCGACGGCTTCTGCGCGGTCGCGCCCACGAACCCGGTGACGCCCGGGGTGTTGCGCACCGCGCTCCACGACTGGTCGGTCAGGTCCATCCGGACCAGGATGTACCCGGGGTACACCTTGCGCTGGACCTGCTTGCGCTGGCCGTTCTTGATCTCGGTGACCTCCTCGGTGGGCACCTCGATCTGGAAGATGTAGTCCTCCATGTCCAGCGACTTGATACGGGTCTCGAGGTTGGTCTTGACCTTGTTCTCGTAGCCGGCGTAGGAGTGCACGACGTACCACTCGCCGGCCGCGCGCTTCAGCGCGGAGCGCAGCGCCTCGGCCGGGTCGACGTCCTCGTCGGCGTCGACCTCGTCGACCACGATCAGCTCGTCGACCTCGGAGTCGTCGCCGACCTCGGCCTCGACCGCGATCACGTCGACCTCGTCCGAATCCTCGGACCCGTCATCGGAATCCTCGGACTCGTCGGCCGCCTCGGCCAGGTCGTCGATCGCCTGATCGATGTCGGCCGTCTCGGCCTCATTGTCATGCTCGACGTCGTCGTCGCCGGCCGGTACGGAGGCGATGACGGTCTCGTCTCCGTCGGTCAGCACGACGTCACGGGGCGGCTCGCCGCCGGGGTACTCGACGTCACTGGACACGATGGATGCTCACTTCCTGGTTTCATTCGTAGTGGTGCGCCGGCGGCCGAGCGGCCGGCGTCAGCCGAAGACGGCGAACACGCCCTTGGCGAACAGCAGGTCGAGTACCCCCACCAGGGCGACCATGAACGCCACGAACACAATCACCACGATGGTGTAGGTGACCATCTGGTTGCGACTCGGCCAGATGACCTTGCGCAGCTCGGCGACCACTTCCCGCAGGAAGCGGCCGAGCCGGGCGAAGATGTTCGGCCGCTTGGTCGCGGTCGCCGACCCCCGCTTCGGGGTCGCCTCGCCCTTCTTCTCCGAGGTGCCGGCCCGGGCGGCCGCCCGGCGGGCCGCCGCCCGGGCGGACCCGGGCGAGGCCGGGGTGGTCAGCGCGGAGTCGGCGGCGGAGTCGGCGCCGTCCTCGTCCGACGCCTCGGCCGTGGACGACGCATCCGACTTGGAGATCGATACGGCCTTGCGGGGTGCGCCCTCCGACGCCGTGGAACCGACCTCGCCGGCGGCACCCGACGAGTCGTCGCCGGACGTCTTGTCGCCCGTCGACACCTCGTCGTTCTCGTCGCTCACTCGCTAATTCCTCACCTGTGCCGGACCCGTCCGCCGGAGGCGGCCGAGTCGTTCGATGGTGCTGCAGGGGCGACAGGACTTGAACCTGCAACCTGCGGTTTTGGAGACCGCTGCTCTGCCAGTTGAGCTACGCCCCTTTGGTCACGACCGTCGCCGGCCGATCGCCATCAGAACCCCTTGCGCAAATCCGGGATGTGCCCGTCCGCCCGGCTAGCGGGCAAGCGGGATCACACCCCGGCTGTCCAGTGTAAGGCACATGACGACCGGGCGGAGCCCGCCGCGACCGGCGCCCCTGGCCGACCGGCCCGGCCCGCGAGTGCCAGGATGGCCCCATGAGCATTGACGCGCCCGAATCCCCGTCGACCACCCACCCCCGGATCTCGGCCCGCATCGGCGGGATCGCGGAGTCGGCGACGCTGGCGGTCGACGCGAAGGCGAAGGCGCTCAAGGCGGCGGGGCGGCCGGTGATCGGCTTCGGCGCGGGTGAACCGGACTTCCCGACCCCCGACTACATCGTGCAGGCGGCCATCGCGGCCTGCTCGGTGCCGGCCAACCACCGGTACACCCCGGCGGCCGGCCTGCCCGCGCTGCGCGAGGCGGTCGCCGCGAAGACCAAACGGGATTCGGGCCTGGAGGTCGGGGCGACCGAGGTGCTGGTCACCAACGGCGGCAAGCAGGCCGTCTACCAGGCGTTCGCGACGCTGCTCGATCCCGGTGACGAGGTGCTGCTGCCGGCGCCGTACTGGACCACCTACCCGGAGGCGATCGCGCTGGCCGGCGGGGTCAGCGTACCGGTGGTGGCGGACGAGTCGACCGGGTACCTGGTGTCGATCGACCAACTGGCGGCGGCCGTCACCCCGCGGACCAAGGTGCTGCTGTTCTGCTCGCCGTCCAACCCGACCGGCGCCGTGTACCCGCCGGAGCAGGTCGCCGAGATCGGGCGGTGGGCGGCCGAGCAGGGCCTGTGGGTGATCACCGACGAGATCTACGAGCACCTGGTGTACGGCGACGCGGTGCACGCCTCGATGCCGGTGGTGGCGCCGGAGATCGCCGACCGCTGCATCGTCGTGAACGGGGTGGCCAAGACCTACGCCATGACGGGGTGGCGGGTGGGCTGGATGATCGGGCCCCGGGACGCCATCAAGGCGGCCACCAACCTGCAGTCGCACCTGACCTCGAACGTGTGCAACGTCGCCCAGCAGGCGGCGCTGACCGCGGTGAGCGGTTCGCTGGACGCGGTGGAGCAGATGCGCGAGGCGTTCGACCGGCGGCGGCAGCTGATCGTCGGGCTGCTGGACGCGATCCCGCACGTGTCGTGCCCCGAGCCCAAGGGCGCGTTCTACGCCTACCCGTCGGTGGCGGGGTTGATCGGCAAGTCGTTCGGCGGGGTGCGGCCCGCCTCCTCCGGCGAGCTGGCGTCGCTGGTCCTGGACAAGGCCGAGGTGGCGGTGGTCCCCGGCGAGGCCTTCGGCACCCCCGGCTACTTCCGCCTGTCGTACGCGCTGTCCGACGAGGACCTGGTCACCGGCGTGACCAGGATGGCCGAGTTCCTGGCGACCGCCCAGGACTGAGCCGTTCGCCGCGCGGTGACCGTTCCCGAACGCGGTGACCTTCCCGAAAGCGGTGACCTTCCCGAAAGCGGTGACCGTTCCCGAACGCGGACACCGGGCCGGGCGCCGACCGGACGTTCCGCGGACCGGCATCGCGGGCAGCCATAGCCGCGCCGACCCGTTGGCCGCGGAACATCGTGCTGCCGGGAGCGACCGGAAATTCCGCACGCGCCCGGCATCAACCTGACTCCGCCGCCGAGCCCCGGCACTGCGGAACATCAGGCTGGGCGGCGCGTTCGAAAGTTCCGCACTCCCGGACCGGGCCGCCGATCGGCTCGTTCGCCGGCCCCCGCGGACCTCGACCGTGCCCGGCGACCAATCGTTCCGCGCCTGCTCGGTGCGCCCTCGATCAGGCCCGCCGCACCAAGCCTGCGGACCATCCGATCGTGGGGCCGCACAGGATAGCCGGATGTTCGATCACCGACATCGGAGACGCCGATCCTGTGCACAACTCCTGTCCCGGACGGCTCCTCTACTCGCCGGTAACCCAGTCTCTGTGGATAACCCCGAGAGCAGCGGGAAACGCGATCACCATCAGGATCATGATGCTGCGAAAAGGGGCCGACGTCTGGACACCGGTTGCGAACGCCCAACGTGGGCTCATCGGGCGGGGGCAGTTGCTGGAACTCGGGCTCACACCGTCGAAGGCACGGACGAACCTGACGAACGGTCGGTGGCGACGCGTCTACCCCGGCGTGTACGCCACCTTCACCGGGGAGCTCGACCCGGAGCATCGAGTGTGGGCGGCGCTGCTGTACGCGGGTCGGGATGCTGCCGCCTGTTGCGCCACGTCGCTGTGGCTGTTCGGTGCGATCGACACGCTGCCGGCGACCGTGCACGTGTCGATTCCGGAATCTCGACGGGTGGACCCGATCGCCGGGATCCGGGTTCACCGGCGACGCGTCCTCGACCGTCCCGAGACACCGATCCATCCGACACTGTCGCCGAAACGCATACGGCTTGAAGAGTCCTTGCTCGATGAGTGCGCGCGACGATCCGAGGCGGACACGGTCGGCCTCCTCCTCCGCGCGACTCAGCGCCGCCTGACGACACCGACCCGAGTGTTGGCGGCGATGAGCCGTCGAGCCGGACAACCCGGGCGCGCCCTGATTCGGGACCTTCTCGCGGACGCCGAGGCCGGCGTGGCGTCGCCGCTCGAGTTGCAGTACCGGCGCCGCGTCGAGCTCCGACACGGGCTTCCCACCGGCCACCGCAACGTTCCCGAGGTGGGCGAAGGGGGACGGCGACGGTTTCGCGACGTCGAGTACCGACGCTGGCATCTGGTCATCGAACTGGACGGCCAGGAGGCACATGCCCGAGACGAAGCATTTCGCGACCTGCGCCGTGACAACCAGGTCACTATGACCGGCCGGAGCACGCTTCGCTACGGCTGGCGCGACGTCGTCGGTGAGTCATGCACTGTCGCTGCGCAGGTCGGCCTGGCCCTGACCCAACGCGGCTGGGCGGGGAACCTGCGTCCGTGCGGGACGGAATGTCCGATCCCGGCGACGATTCGGGCGTGAGCAACCGGCGCGCGGCGCCGGTCGATCGAACCCAGCAGCGACCGACACGAGGCCTTCCGCAACCCGCCCGCCCAATTCGGGCGAAGTCTTGACGCGCCCGCGCGGAACATCGTGCTGCGTGGAGCGACCAGAAGTTCCGCGGACCCCGAACACCGCCCCGCCCGACGCCCTCGACGAAACCCGCGCGGAACATCGTGCTGCGTCGAGCGACCAGAAGTTCCGCGGCCCCCCGGCGCGGCCCCGACCCAGCCCGTCGACCAAACCCGCGCGGAACCTCCACGCGCACCCCAAGGTCGCGAGGACCGCCGACCGAGCGAAGCGCGTCAGGCCGGCAGGGCGACGGTGGCCCGCGCCTTGCCGAGGACGGTCTGCCCGTTGAACTTGGCGGTGATGTCGACCCGGGCCGTGCCAGCCTCGGCATCCAGCGCACCGATCACGGCGGTCACCTCGACGGTCGCGCCGAGGTCGTCGTCCGGCACGATGACCGGCCGGGTGAAGCGCACCTCGTACTGGGTCACGAGGCCCGGGTCGCCGACCCAGTCGGTGACGATCCGGCCGGCCGAGGCCATGGTGAACATGCCGTGCGCGATGACGTCGGGCAGGCCGACCTCGTGGGCGACCCGGCCGTTCCAGTGGATCGCGTTGAAGTCGCCGGCCGCGCCGGCGTACTTGACCAGCTGCTTGCGGGTGACGGTGTACGTCAGCGGCGCCAGCGCGTCGCCGACCGCCACCGACGAGATGGACGGACTCATGCGGTTCCCCGGGCGACGAGCGTGCCGTAGGCGGTGCAGACGGGCGCCCCGGCGGCGTCGGTGACCTCGGTGCGCAGCGAGATCAGGTCGTTCCCGGCGGCGGTGCGCACCTTGTCCACGTACGGGGTGGACGTCAGCTCGTCGCCGGCCACGATCGGCCGGTGGTGCACGAACCGCTGGTCACCGTGCACGACGACGTCGAAGTTCAGCCCCAACTCGGGGTTGAACAGCAGCTCGTCCTGGGCCTTCATGATCACCGCGATGGCGAACGTCGGCGGCGCGACCAGGTCGGCGTAGCCGGCCGCCCGGGCGGCCGAGCGGTCCAGGTACAGCGGGTTCTCGTCGCCGATCGCCCGGGCGAACTCGCGGATGTTCTCCACGCCCACGCAGTAGGTCTCGTAGTACGGGAACGCCTTGCCGACGAACGCCTCGTTGAGTGCCATCGAGGGCAGGCGGCTAGCGGGTTTCCTTGTGCTTGCGGTGCACCCCGCAGTTCGGGCAGAACTTCTTGATCTCCAGCCGATCCGGGTCGTTGCGCCGGTTCTTGCGGGTGATGTAGTTGCGGTGCTTGCACTCCTCGCACGCCAAGGTGATCTTGGGGCGAACGTCGGTGGCGGCCACGGCGGTATCTCTCTCCTGTGTTGCTGGTGCTCGGTCGTCCGGCGGGGCCCGCCCGCGGGATCCGGGCTTCCCCGACCCCGCTGCGGCGGTCCGCGCCGGTCACGTAGCGGTGGCCGGACTTGAACCGGCGACACAGCGATTATGAGCCGCTTGCTCTACCGACTGAGCTACACCGCCTCGGCGGGCTGGAAACCCGCTGAAGTGAACGAAACGGGCGGCCGACTTGTTCCGCCGCCCGTCGTCAACGTCCGAGCCCCTTTACGGAATCGAACCGTAGACCTTCTCCTTACCATGGAGACGCTCTGCCGACTGAGCTAAAGGGGCACTACATTGGCTCAGGACCTGCGCCCTGAGCCCGGACAACTCTACCCCACGCCCGCGGGTGCCACGAACCGGGCGATCGCGCGGGTCAGCTCATCATCCGCAGCACGTGCGTGGTCGAGGCCGGGTCGTAGATGCTGACGGTCCGCGACTGCAGCCACGCCTCGAACCGGTCCAGCGGCATCGGACGGGAGATCAGGAAACCCTGCGCCTCGTCGCACTCCATCTCGCGCAGCGCGTCCCGGGCCGCCTCCTCCTCCACGCCCTCGGCGACCACCCGCAGACCCAGCGAGTGCCCCAGGTCGACGATGGCCCGCACGATGGCCAGGTCGGACAGGTCGGTGCCCATGCCCTGGACGAACGACCGGTCGATCTTGATCTCGTCGATCGGCAGCCGGCGCAGGTAGGCCAGCGACGAGTACCCGGTGCCGAAGTCGTCGACGGACAGCCGGATGCCCATCGCGTGCAACTCGCGCAGCACCGGCAGCGAGTGCTCCGGGTCGGTCATCACGTTCGACTCGGTGATCTCGAAGGTGAGCAGCTGAGCCGGCACCTGATGGCGGCGCAGCGCCCCGGCGACGGTGGCCGGGAAGTTCTCGGCCAGCAGGTTGTGCACCGACAGGTTGACCGCCGCGGCGATGTGCACGCCGCTGCTGCGCCACTGCCACAGCTGGGCCAGCACCGTGTCCAGGACGTGTTCGAGCAGGATGTCGATGGAGCCGGTGGCCTCGATCGCCTCGACGAACTCGGCCGGCGAGACCAGCCCGAACTCGGGGTGCATCCAGCGCACCAGCGCCTCGACGCCGACGAGTTCGCGGTGCTCCAGGTCGACCTTCGGCTGGTAATGCACGATGATCCGGCCCTGCTCGACGGCCTGCCGGAACTGGGTGACGAGTTGGAACCGGCGCCGGTAGACCTCGCCCATGCTCGGGCGGTAGATCTGGATCGACTCCTGCTTCGACTTGGCCGCCAGCATCGCCATCTCGGCCCGCTGCAGCAGGGTGCTGGTCTCCAGCCCGGGCTCGGTGCCGAACCCCCCGGCTCCGTTGGGTCCGGCCGGCATCGAGGCGATCCCGACCGCGCCCTGCGGATCGACGTCGATGCCGTCGATGGAATAACCGGCCCCGACCATGCTCAGGATTCGCGCCCCCAGCGCGGTCAGCTCGGTCTCCGGCAACGGCTCCGCCAGCACGGCGAACCGGTCGGCCTCGATCCGGGCCGCCGGTCGACCCGACCCGACCGCGCCGACCAGCCGTTCACCGGCCATCCGCAGCAGCATCTCGCCACGATCGTGCCCGAGGGCGTTGTTCACCTGGGACAGCATGTCGAGCTCGACGAGCAGGATCGCCGCGCCGCGGCCCGCGGTCACCCGCTCCTGGCCGGCGACGGTCAGCCCGACCCGGTTGCGCAGCCCGGTGATGGCGTCGTGGTAGGCATCGTGCCGCAGCGATTCGAGCAGCCGCAGGTTGTCCAGGGCGGTCGCCACGTGGCCGCCGAGGGTCTCCAGCACCCGCAGGTCCTCGTCCCGGAACCGGTCCCACCGGCTGAGCCGGTCCCGCAACTCCAGGTAGCCGCGATCGCGGTCGCCGGAGCGCAGCGGCACCACCAGCACGTCCCAGGCCTGACGGTCGGCCAGCGCGGCGAGCACGGTGGTGTCCATGCTGCGGTCGGTGGACACGCGCACACGGCCCTTGCTCCGGGCCTGCGCCAGCAGCGGATCGGAGTCCCGCAGCGGGCGTTCCTCGCGGGCGCCCTCGGGCCCGACGGCGATCGTCGCCAGCTCCTCGTCGCCGTCACCGAGCCGCAACACCGCCACCTCGGCGTTGAACTGGTCGCGGATCTGCTCCAGCACCTCGCGCCAACCGTCGATGGCCGGACCGACCGCGGCGACCTGCCGGATGAAGGTGTACATCCGGGCCAGATCGGCGTGCTGGCGCAGGAAGACGAAGTAGGTGCGGTAGAGCACCGCCAGCACGCAGGCGAGGGCGACGCACAGCCACGGGCCGAACGGCCCGGACATCCAGACGGTGTACCCGACCAGGGCGAACGTGACGATGGCCAGCGCCGAGATCATCGACCGGGCGATCACCTTGCCCAACGGCTCGGCCGGTCCGAGCATCCGGTAGGTCAGGCCGACCGCCACGGCGGACAGCAGCGCACCGCACAGCACCCCGAGCGCGACGGCCAGGTACTGCAGCCCGAGCGCGGCCGCCGCCGGGTCGGGGCCGGCGATGGCCAGCATGACGAAGGCCGCGGCCCCGGTCTCGGCCGCGATGAACGACAGGTTGACGGCGATGTTGCGCGAGCTGTCCCGGCGGAACATGAACACCAGGGCGCCGGCCAGGACGTGGGTGACGCCCACCGTCCACGGCGGCAACAGCAGCAGGCCCAGCACCATGGGCAGTTCGGATCCGCTGACCAGCAACGTCTCCCGGCGCACCTCGATGTGCAGCGGGAACAGCTCGCCGGCCAGGAACGCGACCAGCAGGATCAACATGCCCAGCAGCAGGTAGTCCGGATCCACCGAGCCGGCGGACATCCGCAGCACCAGGATCCACAGGGCGCCCGCCACCACGAAGGTCAGCGCGGCGACGATCGGGAAGACCTGGGCGGCGGAGTACGTCCGCCGTCCGTCGCCGCCGGAGCGGAGGTCGTCCGTCATGGCGAGCTGTCCCTCCCCTCCGCGCGGTCGCGTTCGGGTGATCTCTGGGCGGTGCCCGCCGACCGGGTGACGGGCCGGTCTCACGGAGCGTGAGTGCTGACGAGCCGAATTATGGCAGGTTGTGCTGCCTAATACTGCAACCGTAGTTCGTGATCATTGTGTTTGTGCACGTCGGCGGTAGTGGCAGGCGCGGGCTTGGGCTTGGCGTCGGCGTCGCCATTGGGACCAGGCGAGCCGATGCTTCATGG
>JBDHZW010000184.1:0-10321 GCA_039812105.1 Nakamurella sp. | reverse complement strand
CCGACGTTTCCGCGGAAACGCCCGAGCCGACCCCGGATCCGGACCCGGACAGCCTGCGACCCAAGCAGCACGGCGAACGGTTCAGCCTCCGCGACAGCCTCGACGTCCTGTGCACCAACCCCAAAACCACCGCGAAGGCGGAGCCATAGATCAGTCCGCGGCGTCCAGCCGGGCCACGGCGTCCGCCGGCAGCCGGAGGGTGGCGGCGCCGAGGTTCTCCTCCAGGTGCTCGACCGAGCCGGTGCCGGGGATGGGCAGCATCGCCGGCGACGCCTGCAGCACCCAGGCCAGGGCCACCTGGGCCGGCGTCGCCCCCGCCTCGCGGGCGATCGTGTCCACCGGGCCGCCGGGGCGGGCGAGCTCACCGGCCGACACCGGCGCCCACGGGATGAATCCGATCCCCTCGGCGGTGGCGTAGTCGAGCACGTCCGCCGACGAGCGGTCGGTCAGGTTGTAGCGGTTCTGCACGGTCGCCACCGTGAACACCCGCTGCGCCGCCTTGATGTCCGCCACCGACACCTGGGACAGCCCGAGCGCGCGGACCTTGCCCTCGTCCTGCAGCTCCTTCAGCACCCCGAACTGGTCGTCCGCCGGCACCTCCGGGTCGATCCGGTGCAGCTGGAACAGGTCGATGGCCTCCACCCTCAGCCGGTGCAGGCTCAGCTCGACCTGCTGCCGCAGGTAGTCCGGGCGGCCCAGCATGTGCCATCGGTTGGGCCCGGTGCGGACGAAGCCCGCCTTGGTGGCGATCCGTAGCCCGGCCGGGTAGGGGTACAGGGCCTCGGCGATGATCTCCTCGCTGATGGCCGGTCCGTACGAATCGGCGGTGTCGATGAAGTCGACGCCCAGTTCGACCGCTCGCCGGACCACCGCGCGGGCGACGTCGCGGTCGGCCGGTTCGCCCCAGACGCCGGGTCCGGTGATGCGCATGGCGCCGAAGCCGAGGCGCCGGACCGGACCGAGGTCCTTGATGTCGAAGGTGCCGCCGGCGGCGATGTCGATCTGAAGGTTTGCGTTGCTCATGTTCGCGGCAACGCGATCGGTCCGCTCGATGTTCCGCCGCTACGGTTTCCGGCGTGAGCTACACCAAGGACCCGAGGGTCGACGAGTACATCGACGCCCTGCCCGGTTGGCAGCAGGAGATCTGCCGGCGCGTGCGCGACCTGGTGCACGAGGCCGATCCGGAGATGATCGAGACGATCAAGCGGCGGGTCCGGCCGTACTTCGTGCTGCAGGGCAACGTCGCCGCGCTCCTCGCGGCGAAGGATCACGTCAACGTGTTCCTCTACGACGGCGCGATCGTGCCCGACCCGGACGGCATCATCACCGGCGGGCACGACAACAGCACGGCCCGCACCGTCGCCGTCGACGCCGAGCACCCGCTGAACGACGAGGCGCTGCTGCGGATGTTCCGGCAGATCGTCGCGAACAACCGAGCCGGAGGATGGCGCAAGCTCAAGCACGCCCCCGGCTGAGACATCAGACCCGCACCGCACGGGCCGCCGACAGCAGGTCGTCCCAGGTGCACAACTTCACCCGCGGACGGCCCAGCGGCTGGCCGGCCGCCTTCTCGGCGGCGTCGATCGCGGCCCAACCCGCGAGGTCGACGAGGTCCGGCTGGCGGCCGCGAAGCCATTCCTCCACGGCGCCGGCGGCGGTGGCCCGGGACGGCCGCGACCCGGCGGCGAGATCTTCGGCCAGGGTGTGCACGGTGTCGGTGGCATCCTTCTTGTTGGTGCCGATGATGCCGGTCGGCCCCCGCTTGATCCAGCCGGCGACGTACTCCCGCTCGCTGCCGGCGACCCGCCCGTCGCGGTTCGGGATGATGCCGGCGGTCGCGTCGAACGGTAGCCCGGGCACCGGGACACCCCGGTACCCGACGGCCCGCAGCACCAGCCCGGCCGGCACCACCTCTCGTTCGCCGGCGTCCACGGCTCGGCCGCCCGGCCCCAACTCGTTGCGCCCCACCACGATCGACGCGACGTGCCCGTCGCCCCGGATCTCGATCGGGGACGTCCAGAACCGCAGGCGGACCCGCCGGCCGCCGTTCGGTGACGATGCCCGGGCATACTCGCGGAGAACCTCCAGGTTGTGCCGGGGCACGTGCGGCAGTTCGGCGTCGTCGACCGATTCCAGTTGCGCGGGATCGACGAGCACGGTCGCGCCGGTCAGCTCGCCGAGTTCCCGCAGCTCCGGCGTGGTGAAGGTGGCCTGCGCCGGGCCGCGCCGGCCGATGATCGTCACCTCCCGGATCATGCTGCCGCGCAGCGCGTCCAGCGCGTGGTCGGCGATGTCGGTCGCCGCCAGCCGGCCGGGTGGGGTGACCAGGATCCGGGCGACGTCGAGCGCGACGTTGCCGTTGCCGACGACGACGGCGTGGCGCACCGACAGGTCGAACGTGCGGTCCGGGAAGTCTGGGTGGCCGTTGTACCAACCGACGAAGTCCCGGGCGGCGACCACCCCGGGCAGATCCTCGCCGGGCACGCCCAGCTCCCGATCGGCCGGCGCGCCGACGCAGTAGACGACGGCGTCGTACCGCTCCAGCAGTTCGGCCGCGCTGACGTCGGTGCCCACCTCGACCTTGCCGAAGAACCGGAAGCGTTCGTGGGTAGCGGTTCTCGCGAAAAGAGCAGCGATCGACTTGATCTTGGGATGGTCCGGCGCGACGCCGGCCCGGACCAGTCCCCAGGGCGTCGGCAGCCGCTCGTACATGTCGATGCGCACGGTCGGTTCGGGCAACGCCAGCAGCGCGATGGTGCTGTAGAAGCCGGCCGGACCGGAGCCGACGACGGCCACCGCGAACTCGGCGGTCGGGTCGTGCGGCACGCTCGCCCACCTCCGGGCTGTCGTCATCGGCGTTGACGATGCCCATGCTGCCACCGGAGGCCGGCCGCCGTCGGCCGCGACGCACGCCCGGGGGTCAGTCCGGCAGGGACCGGGCGCTGCCGAAGTCCACCCGGCTGCCCGGATTCGCCAGGGTGCTGATCGTGGTGGCGCCGAACACCCCTGCCCGGTCGAACAGCACCGCCGTGCCGACGGCGATGCCGTCGCTGTCGAAGCGATCCGTGGTGGACAGTCCCATCTCCATCGCGACCGGAAGTCGGGACATGGCCAGCGTGATGTCGGCGTTGATGAACTCGACACCCGCGGTGCCCCAGCTGACCACCAGGTTCGTCACGTCGGCGACGGCCGCGGCCATCTGGAACCGGGTCGGCCGCTCCCCGTCGACCAGCGGCACGGGAAAGTGCCAGGTCTGCTTGTGCCCGGCTCCCCGCAGGTCGTCGGCGTCGGCGGTCCAGGCACCCTCCGGCCGGTGATAGATCCGCGGCTCGCCCGGGATCGGTGCGAGGTCGACGGGCGGCGGGGTGAGGTCGTGCGCCCCGGACCAGACCAGGCCGTCCGGACTGTCGCCGGGCAGCGCGAACAGGGCGCGCGAGCGGGCCACCGGACGCCCGAGTTGCACCAGCTCGGCGTCGATCAGCCCGATGCGCCGGCCGTGCCGGATGACCTGCGTGGTGATGGTGGAGGGGTGCATCCCGGCGGTCCGGAAGAGGTCGACGGTCCAGCGAACCGGCCGCTTGTCCGGCATCCGGGCGTCGGCCGTCCGCTCGGTCGCCCGCGCCAGCACCCCGCTGACGGCCGGCCCGCGCACATGATCGTCGGCCCAGCCGCTGGCGCTGGCCGGGGTCGGCATCAGCACCTCGCCGGCCTCCGCGCTCAGCACGGTGAAGTACGCGTCGGTCATGACGGCAACCTATCGCCCCGGGCCGCCACCCTCAGCGGCCGATGAGCCGGTTGAGCCAGTCCGGCCCGGCCGCGGTCGCCGCGGGCGGAAGCCGTTGCCGCAGGCCGCGATCGGCGGTGACGACGAGCAAACCCGCCTCGGTGGACAGGTCACGGGCCAGCGCGGCGATCGTCGAGTCCCCGTCGCGATCCGCGTCCACCACCTCCACGCCGCCGGTGGATGTCGGGCGGGCGGTGCGGGCGGCGCCCTCCAGCACCGCGATCAACCGATCGACCCGGACGGTCCGGCCGGCCGGGTCGATCACCTCCGTCCCGACCAGGGTGGCGAGGCGGTCGATCAACCGGCCGGACGCTGCGGCGCGGTCGCGCCACCAGCCGTCGGGGCGCGACCCCAGCACATTCGCCATATCGACCACCACGATCACGCCGCCAGCGTAGGGCCGGCCCGGTCGCTACTTCGTCATCGGGGTGAGAACGGCGATCTGCCAGGCGCTGTCGGCTGTTTTCAGCAACTGGTAGACGAAGTGTTCGCGGACCTCGCCGCCGTAGCGCCAATCGACCTTCACCCACACGCTGTGGTCGGTCGCGGCGATGACGGCCGGCTCGGGCACCGCTTCGGTGACGCCCTCGTACTGATCCCAGTTGGCGGCGAAGAATCGGCGGGTCAATTCGGGGTCGTCGACGACCAGGGACTGGCCCGGGAACAGGATCAGCCCGGGCACGGCATACATGGTCGAGATGGCCCCCTCGTCCCGGTCCAGCAGGGCCTGCGCGTAGCGCTCGAAGAAGGCGGTGACGATCGTGTCGATGTCCAGGCCGACGACGGTAGGGTGCAACCACGACACGCCGTTGTCTTGGTAGCGCACTGTCTTGCCGGAGAATCGTCTTGGTAGCGTGCGACGGTGTCGCCCCGTCCCGGCCTCGCGGCGCAGTCCCGCGACAACCACCTGACCCTGCGTCGGGTGGAACGGCAGCACCGGATTCTCGACCGTCTGCTCGCCGGGAACGAGCCGGTCACCGCGCCGCGGCTGGCCGGCGAGTTGGGGGTATCCCAGCGAACTGTCGTCCGGGATCTGCAGCGGCTACGCGACTCCGGGGTGCCGCTGGAGGTGCGGGCCGGCCCGCACGGCGGTGTGCGGCTGGGCGTACCCGCGGCGGTGGCCGCCATCCGGTTCGACGCGGCCGAGATCGCCGCCCTGGTTGCGACACTCGTTGCGCTCGGTCCGACGGCGAGCGAACCGGCCGCATCAGCGATGCGCAAGCTGATCGGGGCGCTGGGCGTCGCCGGCGACCGACCTCACTAGCCCGCCCGCGCTCGTCAGCCGGTGCCGACGAGCGGCCGCAGCGCCGATCCGGCGAGCTCGACGATGCCGGGCTCGTGCCCGTTCGCGACCAGATTCACGATCAGCCCCTCGACACCCTTGTCCAGCACCCTGGCCTGCAGATCGGCCGCGACGTCGTCGGGGGTGCCCACGAACTGCCTGGATTCCACCGACCGGCGACGTTCCGGGTCGAGCGCGTCGAGGTCGACGCCCGTCCGCCGCAGGTGCTCGTCCCGCGCCTTTCGGGCCCGGTCGCCGCTCTCGTCGACCACGGCCATCACCAGGAAGCTGGTCTCGATCTCGGACCGGTCCCGGCCCACCTCGGCGCACCGCTCATCCAGGGCCTCCAGCTTGCGCGGGATGTCGCCGGGGTCGCAGATGATGTTCAGGTGCTGCGCGTATTGCGCGGCCAGCCGGAACGTCTTCTTCTCCCCGCCCCCGCCGAGCAGCACCGGCAGGTCGTCCCGCAGCCGGGGCTCGTTCATCGCCGTCTCGGTGTGGTACCACCGCCCGTCGACGGTGGGGCGCTCGCCGCGCAGCATCGGTACCACGATGGACAGCGACTCGGCCAGCCGGGCCAGCCGCTCACCGACCGTGCCGAACTCGAAGCCCAGCTGCCGATGCTCCAGCTCGTACCAGCCGGCGCCGATGCCGAGCACCGCCCGCCCGCCGCTCACCACGTCCAGCGTGGTCACGGTCTTGGCCAGCAGCGTCGGGTTCCGGTAGGTGTTGCCGGTGACCATCGCCGACAGCTGGATGCGGCTGGTCGCCCCGGACAGCGCGGACAGCGTCGTGTAGCACTCCAGCATCGGCTGGTCGGGCGAGCCGATGCCGGGCAGTTGGTAGAAGTGGTCCATCACGAAGACCGCGTCGAAGCCGGCCGATTCGGCGGCCCTGGCCTGCGCCGCCACGGTCGGGAACAACCGGTCGACCGGCGTGCCGTAGGAGAAGTTCGGGATCTGGTAGCCGAGGCGAATGCTCACCCCGTCATCGTAAGCCTGGCGAACGATGCCCGCCGGGCGTCGCGGAGCGGCCTCGCGCCGGTCGCCGCCGGGCCGCCCCGGGCGCGGGTGGCGCGCGAATCCGGGGGTTCATGTCTCGGAAAAGGAATTGTTACGTCGCGGCAATGTTTTCCGTCGCGCCGTCGAGCCCCGGCGGTCCGGCGATATTTCCTAGTGTGTCACGGATATCGAGATCTATCAGCCCGGCGGGAGCGGGCCGGCCGGGACCCGGCGTGGCGCAGCCCACGTTGACCCGACCCGATTTCTAACGATATCTTTTTTCCACCCAGCCGGATTTCCACAATGCATTTCGATACGAGGAGTCGACGTGAACGAGCAATCACTTTCAGAGGTTTCCGAATGCGCCGTCGACTGCCTCTACTGCAGCCTGCCCGAGACCGACTGACCGCCGGCCGCCATCCGGTCCCTCATCGAAGGGGGCTCCCCGTGGGAGCCCCCTTCTTCGCGTCTCTGGTAGGCTGAGACCCGAATCACACTTTGCCGCTCATCGGCGGGGGAATCTCCGTACGGCCGCTCATTCCATCGTCGTCGCGGCGAGGGGAGGACGGATGAACGGATTCACCGCCGTCTACACCGGCGTGCTGCTGGTGGCCGTCCTGCTCCTCGTCGCCTCCCTGCTGCTCGGGATCGGCCACGACGCCGATCACGGATCACTGGACGGCCCGTCCTGGCTGAGCAGCCGCGTGATCCTCGGTGCTGCAGCCGGTTTCGGTGCCTTCGGGCTGGGCGCCCAGGCGGTCGGGCTGACCGGCGCGCTGACCCTGCCGGTCGCGGTGATCGGCCTCTTCGCGATGGCCGTGCTCGTCCGGCAGCTCGTGCTGGTGCCGATGTGGCGCCAGCAGTCCAATTCGCTGCTCAGCCGCGAGCAGTACGTCGGCAGCCGAGGTCAGGTGACCCTCGGCATCCGTTCCGGGGAAACGGGTCTCGTGCGGATCATCGACCCGAACGGCACCCCGGTCATCGAGTTCGCCACCACCAGCGACGGTTCCGAGCTTCCCGCCGGCACCGACGTGCTGGTCGTCGACGTCACCGAACGGCACGTCGTGGTCGATCCCGATCCCCTGAAAGGAGAGTGAGCGCAATGGAGTTGTCCGGTCTCACCGGCCTGCTCGTCCTGGTAGCGGTCTTGGTGTTGGTGATCCTCGGTATCGCAACGGTTTTCGCCAAGAACTACGTGAAGGTGCCGAAGAACAAGGTCGCCGTCTTCACCGGCCGCGGCGAGGCCAAGATCGTCAACGGCGGCGCCCGGTTCCGGATGCCGCTGCTCGAACAGGTCAATGTGATGTCGATCGAGCCGTTCAACATCGAGGCGAAGGTCGTCGACGTCTATTCCAAGGACAACGTCCCGGTCAGCGTCACCGCGGTCGGGCAGGTCAAGTTCTCCTCCACCCGCGAGGCGTTCGCGCTGTCCACCGAGCGGTATCTGGACACCCCGCGGGACGCCCTCAAGCCGCAGCTCACCGAGATCGTCTCCGGCACCATGCGCAACATTGTCTCCCAGTTGACCGTCGAGGAGCTCAACGGGAACCGCGAAGAATTCATGCGCCGGGTGAAGGACGAGGCGGCGCAGTCGTTCCAGCCGATCGGCATGCAGCTGGACGTCTTCAACATCCAGAACATTTCCGACAACAACGGCTACCTGGACGCCCTCGGCCAGCGGCGCATCGCCGAGGTCAAGCGGGACGCCATCATCGGCCGGGCGAACGCCGAACGGGACGCGGCCATCCAGTCGGCCGCCGCCGAGCAGGAGGGCAAGATCGCCCGGGCGCAGGCCGACACCAGGATCGCCGAGGCCGACCAGGCCCGGGACCTGCGGCTGGCCGCCATCGCCACCGAGGTGGATGCGGCCAAGGCCCGAGCCGGCCAGGCCGGTCCACTGGCCGAGGCCGAGGCGCACCGAGCGGTCGTGCTCGCCGGGGTGCAGACCGACCGGGAACGCACCGAGGCGCAGATCGGGGTCGAGGAACAGCGGGCCAAGCAGACGGAGAAGGCCGTGCAGGCCGACGTGGTCGTGCCGGCCGAGGCCGAGCGGCGGGCCGCGGTGGCCCGGGCCGAAGGGCAGCGGGACGCCGACATCGCCGCCGCCACCGCGGCCGCCCGGCGGCGCGAGCTGCAGGGCAAGGCCGACGCCGATGCCCGTCGGGTTCTGGCCGGCGCCGCCCAGACCGAGAAGGAGGCCGAGGCGGCCGGCAACAAGGCGATGCGGTTGGCCGAGGCGGACGGCATCCGGGCCGTCACATCGGCCGAGGCCGAGGGTCAGGCCAAGCGGGCCGAGGCGCTGAACCAGCTGTCCGACCAGGCCGCCCGGCAGAACGTGCTGCCGCAGCTGATCCAGATCCTGCCGCAACTGGCCGACGCGATCGCCAAGGGCGTGAGCATCGACCGGATGGTCGTCATCGACGGTGGCGGGTCCGGCGGCGGCGAGAGCGGCGGCGCCCTGCAGCGGGCGATCTCGGTGACGCCGGCCATGCTCAACCAGGTCATGGAGGTGGCCAAGGGCGTGGGCCTGGACCTGTCCGGGGTGCTCGGGCACGTCGGGATCACCGCCGAGGACGAGCGGCCGGCGAGCGAGAACGGCCGGGTACGGACGGGTCAGTCCGACCCGGCGTAGGACAGCGGCCGGGCCACGTCCTCCAACGACTTCTGTTCGGCGTCGATGCCCAGGAACACCTCGACCAGGCCGCCGATCACCATGATGGCGGCGGCCAGCAGGTAGCCCCACATCAGCGCGGTCGGGTTGCTGCCGTCGCCGATCAGGTAGCCGTACAACACGGGGCCGAGCGCGCCGAAGCCCTGCGCGATGGAGAAGAACACCGCGATCGCCATCGCCCGCACCTCGAGCGGGAAGATCTCGCTGACCGTCAGGTAGGCGGCGCTGGCCCCGGCCGAGGCGAAGAAGAAGATCACGCACCAGGCGATGGTCTGGGTGATCGCGTTGAACAGCCCGGCGTGGAACAGGAACGCGCTGATCGCCAGCAGCACCCCGGACAGGATGTAGGTGCCGGCGATCATCCGGCGCCGGCCGAGGGTGTCGAACAGGTGCCCCAACGCCAGCGGTCCGATGAAGTTGCCGACCGCGAAGGCGATGAGATACCAGGGCGTCGCCGACGACGGCACCCCGTAGAACTTGCCGAGCACCAGGGTGTAGGTGAAGAAGATCGAGTTGTACAGGAACGACTGGGTGATCATCAGGGTGGCCCCCAGGATCGACCGCTGCGGATAGGTCTTGAACAGCACCCTGATCAGCGCGAGGTATCCGTGGCTGCGCTCGGGTCGCAGCTCGATGGCCTTGGAGTCGTCGACATCGGGCAGGTCGGCCCCGGAGGCCCGGACCTGCTCCTCGATGTAGTCGATCGACTGCTCGGCCTCGTCCTGGTGCCCGTGCATGACCTGCCAGCGCGGGCTCTCCGGCAGGTGCCGCCGGAGCACGAAGATGAACAGGGCGAGCACCGGACCGATCAGGAAGCCGAGCCGCCAGCCGACGCTCGGGTCGAGCACGTTCAGCAGGAACAGGGTGCCCAGGGTGCCGAGAAGGGCGCCCAGCCAGTAGGTCCCGTTGACGGCGAGGTCGACGCGGCCGCGGTAGCGGGCCGGGATCAGCTCGTCGATGGCCGAGTTGATGGCCGCGTACTCGCCGCCGATGCCCATGCCGGCGATGAACCGGGTCGCGTACAGGAAGACGATCCAGCCCGGCCCCGACCCCAGGGTGAAGGCGGTCAGCCCGGACCCGCCCAGGTACACGCCCAGGGTGATCATGAACAGCTTGCGTCGTCCCCACCGGTCGGACAGTCGCCCGAACCACAGCGCGCCCACCACCTCGCCGGCCAGGTAGACCGTCGCCAGCGCGCCCACCGCGGTCGACGACAGGCCCAGCGTGGACGGCTCGGTGAGCGTGTCGCCGATCGCGCTGGCCACGGTGATCTCCAGGCCGTCCAGCACCCAGGCGACCCCGAGGGCCAGGATCAGCCGGGTGTGGAACGGCGACCAGCGCAACCTGTCCAGTCGCGCCGGAATCAAGCTGGTCACGGTCTTGCCGACAGCCTCTGCGGACATGACTCCGGTCCCTTCGCCTTGTTCGCAGAACGAAGTACCCGGTTCGCGAGCGGGTCATGCGCACTCCACCCCGCTGACCCGGGCTCGCGGTACGTCAGGCCGGGCGCGGGCGCAGGATCGCCAACCGCCAGCGGCGGCGGCGCAGCGCCGGGGCGGTGCGCGCCGGGCGGGTGGGCTCGC
>JBDHZW010000183.1:0-10322 GCA_039812105.1 Nakamurella sp. | reverse complement strand
GCCGCCATCCGGCCGGGTATAGTGAACGGGCCTTGCGGGCGTAGTTCAGTGGTAGAACTTCAGCTTCCCAAGCTGATAGCGCGAGTTCGATTCTCGTCGCCCGCTCCACGCGATTGTCAGGTGCCGGCGCGGTCACGGGCCGGCACCGGGGTGTGCGGGAAGGCCAGCCGGTGACGGTCGAGACGGACCTGCGACGCGCGCGCGGACACCTTCGTCGGGAGCTCATCCTGCGTTCCGCGGTGGCGGTGATCGATGCGCGGGGCGGTGGTGCGCTGACCCACCGGGCGGCCGCGCATCAGGCGGGTGTGTCCCTGGCGTCGGTCACCTATCACTTCCCGAGCGCCAACGACCTGGCGGCGGCGACCTACGAATGGGCCGGCCGGCGGCTGCTGGAGTACATCGGCCGGGCGGCGTCGTGGCCGTCGGTGACCGTGCAGGCGTTCCCGGACGTGGTGGGCCGGGTGTCGGCGGAGCTGGCCGAGCAGCGCCGCGGGGAGCTCATCACGGTGAACCACATGTCGATGGCCGCGGCCGACGACGACGCGCTCCGCGACCTGTCGGCCGGGTTCCGGGCGAGAACGACCGGCGTGTTCGACGGCTACGTGGAGGACGGTGCGTCGCCCCTGCTCCTGGCGGCGGTGAACGGGATCCTGGTCTACTCGCTGAGCAACCGGAACGTCCCCGCGGAGTGGGTCGCCGCCGCGGTCGCCACGCTGGTCCGCAAGTTCACCCTTCCCCCCGGGGGCGAGCCGAGCTGATCTCGGCACCAGCGGCCGGGCGCGGACCGGAGAGGGTGTCGAGCCGGTCGTCGATGTCCGGGAAGCGGGTCACGGTGGGATTCTCGATCAGCTACCCGCCGATGGCCACCAGTCGCGGGGTGGCGAGCGCGCGCAGCGATTCGGCCGGATTGCCGTCGACGACCAGGATGTCGGCGGACAGTCCGGGCTCGATGGCGCCGGTCTGGTGGTCGATGCCGAGAATGCGGGCGTTGGCCCGGGTGGCCGCGTGCAGGGCCCGGGCAATGCCGAGACCCCCGTAGTGGGCGACGAAGTCGACCTCACGCCAGGTGTTGTAGTGGGTGACGTAGGTGAGGGCCGAGTCGGTGCCCATGCCGATCGCGATGCCGTTCTCGGCCGCATCGTGAATGCCCTGGATCATCTCCTCGAGGATCATCTCGGCGTTGGCGTGCACGATGTCGTTGATGCCGGTGACGGAACGGTCGAACCTGACCAGCGGGAGGGCCGCCTGCAGGGTGGGGATCAGCGCCGACGACCCGCGCAACGAGCGCGGGTTGTCTCCGAACAGGTCGATCATCTCGGCGTTCATGCCCGCGCCGTGCTCGATGGTGTCCACCCCGGCCCGCAGGGCGGCGGTGATGCCGGCCTTGCTCTGCGCGTGCGCCGCCACGAGAATGCCGGCGTTGTGGGCCTCGTCGCAGATCGCGGTCATCTCCTCCTCGGTCATCTGGGGCCGGCCCGCCTCGCCGATCGCGCGGGCGTCGGTCACCCCGCCGGTGGCCGCGATCTTGATGGCGCCGACGCCGCGCCGCAGGTTGATGCGGACGTTTCGGCGGGCATCCCACGGGTTGTCGCTGATCAACGCGATCTGCGGGGCGCCGTGGCCGCCGCTGACCGCCATCAACGGTCCGGACGGGATGAGTCGCGGTCCGAGGTAGCGGCCGGCGTCGATGTCGTCCCGGACCGTCACCGC
Source organism: Nakamurella sp. (assembly GCA_039812105.1). GTDB lineage: Bacteria > Actinomycetota > Actinomycetes > Mycobacteriales > Nakamurellaceae > Nakamurella. The sequence continues at coordinate 8,612 of JBDHZW010000183.1, read as the reverse complement.
CTCGTAGGCGACGTCGCCCAGGCTGCGCAGGGTGGTCACGCCCGAGTGGAGCTGGGTGAGCACGTTGCGTCTCGTCCGGCCGGCGACCAGCTTCTTCCCGAACGGGCTGTGCATGAAGATCGAGACCAGCTTCTCGGCCTTCTCGCTGGTCAGGACGTTCGGCAGGGGTTTGCCGTCGGCGAACAGGTGCGCATGGGCATTGATCAGACCGGGCAGCGCGTACCGTCCGGCCTGATCGATCACCCGGTGCCCGGCGGGCACGGCGAGGTCGGCGGCCGGACCGACGGCCCCGATGCGACCGTCGTCGCCGACGAGGATCGTCTGATCGGGCAGCACCGTCCCGTCCGCGTCGCCGGTGACGAGCGTGACGTGGCTGAGCGCGAAGGCGGCCTTGGTCATTCTGGTTCCTTTACGTCGTCGGATTCCGGCGGGTGGGTCCGGGGGTCAGCAGTGCGCCGATCTTGATGCCGATGCACAGACTCAGGAAGGTGCTCACCGCGGTCGACAGCCCGGTGGGGTCCTCGGCCGCCAGGGCGACGAGCCCGACGGTCCCGGGCACCAGCAGCAGGAAGGCGGGCTGGAAGGTGATCTGGGCGGGCGGAGCGCCCGGGACCAGCTCGATCAATCGGGCGCCGACGAAGACACCGGCCGCGGTCAGCCCGGCCGCCATCGGTCCGCCGACCCAGGACGTGGTGGCGGTCAGCACCGCATAGGCCGCGAGCATGACCGCCGCGCTGAACAGGGCCAGCCGCAGGTCCGAGCCGAATGCGGCGCCCACGCCGAGAGCCAGCGACACGACCCCGAGCCACGCCGTCCACGGCGGCGGAACCGCCTGCCAGAAGCCGCCACTCGTGGCCGCGGCGCCGTCCGCGGCGCTCGCCGCGATGTCCGGCGGAAGGAGCGCGGCGGCAGTCTGGACCCCGAAGGCCATGAGAACGAGCACGACGATCCCGAACATCAGACGCGCCGAACCCGTGAGGATGTCCGTCGCGGTCAGCTCGAGCAGGGCGTTGGTGATGGTCGCACCCGGCACAAGGATCGCGATCGGGGCGCAGACGGCGATCAACGGAACGACGCCGAGATCCAGCCCGACGGCGGCCCAGCCGACCAGCAGGGTGGAGATGACGGCCACGATGAACGGGGCCACCGCCGCCGCCCCGCGGCGTTTGCCCATCAGGTAGGTGGCCGCGCCGACCAGGGCGCCCACCAGCCCGGGGATGGCCACCGCCCACCAGGGAGCCGCGAAGACCACGGTCAGGCCGACCGAGATCAGCGCGCCACCGGCGGCCGTCCACCAGCCGCGGAACGTTCGCGGGCGCGCCTCGATCTCCCGGATGCGTGCGGACAGGTCCGCGACGCCGACGGTCCCGGCCGCGGTCAACGCGGCCAACCGGCACGCGTCGCGGGCTTGACCGAAGCTCAGCTCAGTCCCTTCGACCGCGGTGACGTACGAGCGCTCGGTGGCCCGGCTGCTGGCGATCACGATCTGCGGGAGGACCGAGAACACCCACCGGGGTTCGGGCTCGACCCGTGCCTGCACCGCTTCGAGCGTCTCGCGCACCTCGGTCACCGACAGCCCCGCGTTCAGCAGCAACGCACCCAGCCGGCCGAACGGCACCGACGGCGGATCGTCAGGATCAGTCACCTCGCCCATCCGCCTCCCGCCCGCGACCGTATCGCGCACGTCCGGCGGCGGCTTGGTTCACCGCCCGGTGGTCACGACGCCCCCACTTTGCTGTACAGATGTACCGATATCAAGTGCGGGGCGCCCGACACGCGGCGTCAGGAATCGCCCCGCCACTTCGGCGCCCCCAGCAGCAGCGGCTTCTCGGTGACCCACGGGTCCAGGTCGCGGCCGATCTCGGCGTCGATGAGCGCCTCCAGCTTGGCCAGGTAGGTCGCCACGAGCTCCCGGTTGACCGGGTCGGCGGCCAGGTTGACGGTCTCCGACGGGTCGGTGAGCCGGTCGTAGAGCACCACGTCGTTGCCGGCCAGCAACTCGTCGACGGTCCGCGGACGGTTCGGTTCCAGCGGCGAGAAGTACCGGCCGAACGTGTACCGGGTGTCGGTGTAGCCGCGCAGGAAACCACGCTTGCGCCAGTCCGGGCGCAGGTCGCCGGACTGGACCCGACCGGGGGCGTCGGCCCGGCCGAACGCCCGCCAGAAGTCCGCGTCCAGGGTGAGCACCGACTCGACCGCGGTCAGCACGCCGTCGCGCACCGGCGCCCCGTCGGCCAGCGCCGGCACCAGGGACCAGCCGCCCAGCCCGTCGAACCGCTCCCGCAGCTCGTCCGGATCCACCCCGGCCAGGTGCAGGATCGTCGGCGCCAGGTCGACCGCCGAGCCGAGCGCGTCGCTGCGGGCGCCGCCGTCGACGTCGGGGTGGCAGATGATCAGCGGCACGTGGAAGTTCTCGTCGTAGACCAGGTTTCCCTTCTGCCGCAGGCCGTGCGAGCCGGCCAGCTCGCCGTGGTCGGAGGTGAACACGACCACCGTGCGGTCGGCCTGACCGGAGGCCACCAACGCGTCGAGCACCAGGGCGACGCTGCGGTCGACGTCGCGGATGCAGTTGACGTAGAAGTTCAGGCCCAGCCGCCAGTCGTGCGGGTCCTGCACCGGCCCGAACATGGTGTCGGCCAACCCGGCGTACTCGCGCACGGCCTGCGGGGCACCGGTCAGGTCGTCGGTCGCGCTGGCCGGCACGTCGATGTCCCAGACCTTCTCGTACAGCGGCGTTTCCGCCGGCGGCTTGACCTTGACCGCATCGGCCAGGTTCGGCGGCGGGGTGATGGGGCGGGTGGTGCCGTAGTCGTAGCTCATGATGTCGTGCGGGTTGACGAAGTTGACGGTCATGAACCAGGGCTGGTCGCGGGCCACCGATGGCGCCTTCTCGCGCAGCCATTTCACCGCCTGGCCGGCGATCACCGGGTCGACCTTGAGGCCGGCCCAGGCCCCGCCGTCGATGTCGCCCCAGTCGTTGAACTCGGTGAACCCGTACGGCTGCAACGCCTTCGACGTCTCGCCCGGGTTGGCCGGGGTGCGATACGCGTTCGACAGGTGCCACTTGCCCTGGTAGGCGGTGTAGTACCCGGCCGCCTGCATCATCGTGCCCAGGGTGGCCATCGCCGTGTCCAGCGGCCGGATGTAGGGCATGTTGTCGTTGTCGAAGATCTTGGTCTGGGTGACGTGCTGCCCGGTGTACATCACCGAGCGGGACGAGCTGCACATCGCGGAGGCGACGTAGTAGTTGTCGAACGACGTGCCCCGCCGGTGCAGCCAGTCGCGGGCCGGCAGGCTGAAGCCGTCGAGCTTGGGCAGCGTGTACCGCTCCTCGTCGGTGGTGATGAGCAGGACGTTGGGCCGTCCGGCGGCGCGGCCGAGTTCGGGTGCGGTCATGGCAGCTCTCCTTGGTGAGCGGTTCCCGGGCCGGCGGCGAGCTCGGGGAGGGTCCGGTGGGCGATGTCGGCGGCCTCGTCCGGGGGCACACCGAGGGTGGTCAGCACGGTCGCCGCGAGGTCGTCGGCATCCGAGTCGGTCAACCCGTCGGTCGACCGGTCGTCGGTCAACCTGATCTGCAGGAAGGCCAGCACACTGCCGCCGACCAGCGCCAACGCCAGCGGCGGGCGGGCGACGGCGAACCGGCCGCTCGCGATGCCCTGGCCGATGTCCCGCAGCGCCAGGGGGGCCAGCCCGCGGTCGGCGATCAGGAAGTCCGGCCCGGACAGCACCAGGACGCGGGCGACGGCCGGCCGGGTCGACGCCAGCCGGCAGGTCAGCCGGATGCCGACGGCCACCAACTCGGCCGGGTCGTCGATGCCGACCCGGACCTCGTCGATGCCGGCGGCGAAGGCGTCCAGCAGGTCGGACACGGCCGCCTCGAACAGTTCGGCCTTGGTGGTGAAGTGGTTGTAGAAGGAGCCGAGCCCGACGTCGGCCTCGTCGGTGATGTCCTGCACCGCAACCTCGGCGGTGCCCCGGTCGGCGAGGATGCGCTGCCCGGCGGCGATCAGCGCGGCCCGGGTGCGGGCCTTGCGGCGATCGAGGCGGCTCGCCTCCGGGTGGGACACGGGACGAGCGTAGATCCGGAGCTGACGATTTCGTCAGTTCTGATCCGAACCTCACCCGAGGTGGGTGAGGTCGCCCCGGACCAGCACCAGACCGGGCCGGCCGTCCGGCGCGTCGGGCCCGTGGCCGAGCGGCACGAAGCCCACGCTCCGGTACAGCGCGAGCGCCGGCGACTCGAGGTCGGTGGTCTGCAACCACACCGTCCGGTGCGGCGTCGCCGCGAGCAGGCGGTCGAGCAGGAGCCGGCCCAGGCCCAGCCCCTGGGCCCGCGGAAGGACCGCGAGAAGCTGGAGCGCGAAGGAACTCTCGAGGACGGCGGCGGCCGTCCCCAGCCGCTCGGCCAGCAGCAGGGACCACGGATCGGCCGGCGCCGCCCAGGCCCAGGTGTGCCCGTAGCCGAACCCGACCGGTTCGCCGGCCAGCCGCGCCACCACCTGGACCGCGCCGGGCCAGTACCGGGCCTGCGCGTACAGGCCGGCGAAGCGCGCCGCCACCCCGGCGTCCTCGAACAGCGGTGGCCCGGCCGCCGCAGTGCCGTAGATGGCCTGCACCACGTCCGCGGCGAGCATCGACGTCGGATCGACAATGGTCTCGACCGTCGGTGCGGGCGCCGGAAATGTCACGCTCACAGCATGGCGGTTGACCCCGGCCACCGTCAGTGCCCGGGCGCGCCCGGCCGGGTGCAATCCGGGCCCCATCGGGTGATGCCGCCCCGAACCGGACCCCCGGACCGGGGGCGGCTGTTTGGCTGGACCACGCGCTGCCCGTTCACCGACGACCAACCGGAGGCCCGGTGTTCCACCACCAGTCCGCGCCCGACGTCACCGGCCTGCCCACCGGGGCATACCTGGTGCGGCGCAAGCTGTCCAGCCTCGAGGGCTACCTCGTCTACGACGGCAACGACGTCCAGCTCTACCACTTCAAGGGGCACCTGACCTTTCCCGGACAGCGCTGGAGCATGCTCGATGCCGCCGGATCGGAGGTCGCCAGCCTGATCCGGCCGGCGATGCACATCCACCCCACCTTCACCGTCACCCGCCCCGGCCGGTCCGACGTGACGATCCGGAAGGCGACCTTCGCGCCGGTCATCCAGACCTGGCGGATCGAGGGCGCCGAGGACGGGGACATCGATCTGCACGGCGACGTGCTCAACCACGAGTTCACCTTCGAGCGCGACGGCCGCGCGGTCGGCACGACCACCCGGCGGTGGATCTCCGTCACCGACGCCTACGCGGTCCAGGCCGACGGCATCGACCCGGTGCTGGCCATCGCCGCCTCGGTCGGCATCGACTCGGTGGAGCAGGAACGGGATCACTGATCCCGGGCGAAGTCGGGTCCGCGGTCCTACTGTCCTGGTGTGCACCCATCGACGCCCCGCCGGCCGGCGTTGCCCGGCGCCCGGCCGGCCGCGGTCGTCATGGTGGCCTGCGGCGTCGTGCACATCGCCTGCGCCATCCAGCATTGGTCGACCGCGCTGTCCATGCTGACCGTCGCCGTCGCGCTGGCCTGCCTGCAGTGCGCGCCGCATCTGTGGCGCGCGCCCCGGATCGTCGACTGGGTGTGGGTGACGCTCGGCGGCGCGGCGATGCTCGCCCTACACCTGATCATGCTGGCCGGGCCGGCCGGCTCCGGTCACTCGCACGCGACGGTCACGCCGACCGCGGCCGCCTCGCTGGATCCGCTGACGACGCTCGGCCTGGCGCTGCCGTTGGTCGGGCTGGCGCTGGCCTGGCGCGCGCTGGGCGCCCGCTCACTTGGCGTCGGCGTACCGGTCGACGATCACCGGCCGGACCGGCGTGACCACCGCTGACCCCGGAAAGACCAGCCGGCGCGCCGATTCCGCCGCCTGTTCGATCTGCCGCGCCACCTGCGCCGCCACGGCCGTCGGGGCGTGCACGATCAGCTCGTCGTGCAGGAAGAACACCAGCTGCGCCCCGTCGATCGCCGCCAGCGACGTGCGCAGCCCGGCCAGCCACACCGCGGCCCAGTCGGCGGCGGACGCCTGGACGACGAAGTTGCGGGTGAACCGGCCGCGGTCGCCGGCCAGCCGGTCCGCCCGCTTGCGCTCCGCCGCGGTCGCGTCCTGCTGCCGGCCGATCCGCACGGCCTCCCAGTAGTCGCCGGGCGGCGGGCAGGCCCGGCCGAGGACGGAGTGCACCACCTCGCCCCGTTCGCCGGCCCGGGCGGCGCCGTCGACGAAGCCCATCGCGGCCGGATACCGGGCCCGCAGGGTGCCGACCAGCCGCCCGCCCTCGCCGGTGGTCTGCCCGTACATGGCGCCGAGCATGGCCAGCTTGGCCGACGCCCGGTTGCCGCCGAAGCCGTCCGCGGCCAGCCCGGCGTAGAGGTCGTTCTCGGCCGACACCGCTTGCAGCGCAGCATCTCCGGAGACCGCCGCGAGCACCCGCGGCTCCAGTTGGGCGGCGTCGGCGACGACCAGCCGGTACCCGTCGTCGGCGACGACCGCCTGCCGCAGCACCCGCGGGATCTGCAGCGCGCCCCCACCCCGGGTGGCCCACCGACCCGAGACGACCGCACCCGACAGGTATTCGGCGTGGAATCGATCGCCGCGCACCCACTGGTCCAGCCAGGCCCAGCTGTTCGCCGTCCACAGCCGGGCCAGCTCCTTGTACGCGAGCACCGGCGGGACGGCCGGATGATCGATGCCCTTGACAACCCACGACCGGGTGGTCTCGATGTCGAAGCCGACCCGCCGGAACGCGGCCCGCAGGTCCAGCGCCGAGTCCGGGTTGACCGGGAAGCCGAAGGCCGCGTCGATCTCGGCGGCCAGCGCGGCGAGCCGGGGCGGGCGGCCACCCAGCGCCGGTCGCTCGCCGAGCAGGTCGTCCAGCACCGCCAGGTGCACGTCCCGGCGCCAGGGCAGGCCGGCGGCCCCCAGCTCGGCGGCAGCCAGCGCCGACGCGTTCTCCGCGGCGAGCAGCAGGGCCAGGGCCCCGTCGGCGCCGGCCCGTCGTCGTTGATCCAGGTAGGCCGCCCGCAGGTCGTCGATCGGGTCGGCGTCGTCGGCCGGCTCGGTCAGCTCGAACAGCGTCGGCCGGTCGTCCACCCCGGCCGGCGCGGGCACCGGCCGGCCGTCGGCCCGCGCGACCACCGCCGCGGGCGTCGTCGGGTCGCCGAAGGAACCGGCCCGGCCGAGCAGAATCCTTTCCACCGCGGCGATGTCGTGGCATTTCGGGACCCGCAGCCCCGCTCCGAGCAGCGGCGGGTAGGTCTGGGCCGCCGACGCCCACAGCCAGCGGTCGTCGCGCTCGCCCGCCAGTTCGTGCCCGTCGAGGGTGCGGCGGTCGCCGGCGAACTCACCGTCGGCCGACAGCTCCCGGACCGCGTAGCGGCCGTCCCGCAGCGGCGCGCACGCCAGCACCGATCAGGACGGGCCGCGCATCGAACGCCGGATCGCCTCCAGCTTGTCCTGCGCCGCCTTCTCCCGCTCCTGCTGCTGCTCGGCCGCCGACCGCGCCTCCGGCGTCTCGGACGCCAACTCGGCCGAGCCGAGCGACCGGGCGAACCGGCCCTCGATCTTGTCCCGGACGAAGTCCAGGCTCGGCTCCCCCTGGTCGGTGTAGTCGGGGGGTGGCAGGGACGGCCCGGGAGCGTCGGTCATGGCCCCCATCTTGCGCCGACTTGCCTCATCCGCAGGTTCCGGCCCCCGTTGAACATGCAGATGAGGCAAGTCGAGGCGAATGGTGGGCGGCCGTTCCCGCGGGGCGGGAACCGGCCGCCGCCGTCGTGCCGATGGGTTAACGTGGGCCCATGGGACGGGTGAGCGAGCGCGAGCGAGCGAGCCGATGTGACCGGCGCCGGTGCCGCGCCCCGTTCGCCGATCCCGCGGGCCCTTCCGGGGAGGCGGCGGCGTGATCAGCGTGCTGGACTGGCCGGTCGTCCGGCAGTTCCGCTCCGGCGACGTGTTCGGTCGCGGCCCGGCCGTCATGTCGACCAAGACCAAGCAGCTGACCGCTCGCACCACCACCGCGGACCGGGTCGCCCGCAGCGTCTGCCCGTACTGCGCGGTCGGCTGCGGCCAGCGGGTGTTCGTCAAGGACGAGAAGGTCATCCAGATCGAGGGCGACCCGGCGTCGCCGATCTCCCGCGGGCGGCTGTGCCCCAAGGGCAGCGCCAGCGAGCAGCTGGTCAACTCCCCCGGCCGGCAGACCACGATCCTGTACCGCCGCCCGCACGGCACCGAGTGGGAGCCGTTGGAGCTGGACGCGGCGATCGAGATGGTGGCCGACCGGTTCCTGGCCGCCCGCCGGAACGGTTGGCAGGACACCGACGACGAGGGTCGGCCGCTGCGCCGGACCATGGGCATCGCCGCTCTCGGCGGCGCCACTCTGGACAACGAAGAGAACTACCTGATCAAGAAGCTGTTCACCGCGGCCGGGGCGATCCAGGTGGAGAACCAGGCCCGCATTTGACACTCCGCCACGGTTCCCAGTCTGGGGGCCTCGTTCGGACGCGGCGGCGCGACGCAATCGTTGCAGGACATGGCCAATGCCGACTGCATCGTGATCCAGGGCTCGAACATGGCC
>JBDHZW010000182.1:0-10330 GCA_039812105.1 Nakamurella sp. | reverse complement strand
CGGGGCCGGCCCGGCTGGTTTTCGGGCAGTGTCAGACCCCTGGTCTAGCGTTCGAATCATGCAGCCGATGCCACCGATCACGACGGCCGAGCAGGCGGACAACCTCGCCAAGCTCGTGCTCTCGGGCATCGAACTGCTCGGCGAGGCCGCCCTGTGGCGCTTCACCCGGCGCGAGCAACTCGACCACGGCCGGAACCTGGAAGACCTGGCCCGGGCCCTGCACACCAGCAAGGTCACCTGGGTGCGCGAACTGGAAAACTCCGGCGCCGCCAAAGAACTGTCCTACTCCTCCACCCGCACCCTGCTCAAGGACGTCCTGCTGCTCGGCGTCGGCGAAGCCGCCGACCTGGTCCGCGCCGCCACCATGACCCTGCCCGACGAACCCCTCTCCGGCGGCCAGATCCCCGCGAGGCTGCCCCAGGTCGGGCACGCCCTGCTCGCCGGCGAACTCGGCGCCGGCCAGGTCGCCGTCATCACCAAGGCCGTCACGAAATGGCCGCACGACCTGGACCCCACCGTCTTCGACGACTGCGAAAAACTGCTCGTCGACCAGGCCCGACAGGTCGACCCCGGCCGCCTGGCCGAGATCGCCCAACAGCTCGAACAGATCGTCGACCCCGACGGCACCGGCCCGGACAACGACCCCGACCCCGTCAACCGGATGGAACTGGCCCTGGGAGTCCGCAACCCGCGCACCGGGCTGACGCCGATCAAGGGCACCCTGTGCGACGAGGCCGTCGAGGCCTTCCGCCAGGCCACCGACCCGCTCGCCGCGCCCCACCCCGCCGCCGACGGCAGCAAGGACACCCGCACCCCCGGCCAACGCCTCGCCCAGGCCCACCTCGACGTCATCCGCGGCTACCTCGACGCCGGCGACGGCCCCACCAACGGCCGCCAGGTCCCGCACATCACCATGACCATCGACTACGACGCGCTCACCGGCGCCCTCGGCGACGCCGCCCTGGACTACGGCGGCCCCATCGGCCCCGCCACCGCCCGCCGACTGCTCTGCGATGCCCAGATCATGCCCGCCGTCCTGAGCGGCGACGGCCAGGTCCTGGACGTCGGCCGCACCGAACGAACCTTCCCACCCCACCTGCGCCGGGCCCTGGCCCTGCGCGACGGCGGCTGCGCCTGGCCCGGCTGCCACCGCCCCGTCGGCTGGTGCGAAGCCCACCACATCACCTGGTGGAGCAACGGCGGCCGCACCGCCCTGGACGACGGCACCCTCCTGTGCGGGTTCCATCACCGGCTCATCCACGGCCGCTGCGGCTGGGTCATCCGGATGGCCGCCGACGGCCGACCCGACTTCATCCCACCCGCCCACATCGACCCCCAGCAACGACCCCTACGCAACCACCGGCTGCCCATGCGGACGTAGGCAGCATCGGTCAGGTCATGCCGGCCGTCCAGCACCGCATGGGTCGTCTCCCAGGCGGTGCGGAGGCCGGACGCGCGCCCGAGCCGATGCGGCCGGTCAGTGGTCGTCGGGACGGACCACCACCACCGGGCTGGCGGCGTGCACGATCAGGTACTGGCTGGTCGAGCCGAGGAGCGCGCCGGTGAACCGGTTGCGGCCGCGGCTGCCCACGACGACGAGGCGCGCCTTCTTGCTCAACCGCTCCAACGCCTCGGCCGGGCGTTCGGTGAACAGGGTGGTCTCGACCTCGACGTCCGGGTAGCGCTCCCGCCAGCCGGCCAGCCGCTCGGCCAGCACGACCTGTTCGATCTGCTCGAGGTCGCCCATGCTGACCCATTCGGCGACCGGGGACGCCTCCGGGTCGAACGCCTGGTCGGCACTCCAGGCGTGAACGGCGAGCAGCGAGGTGCCGTGAATGGAGGCCGCCTCGAACGCGAACGCCAGCGCCTTGTCGCTGACCGGCGAGCCGTCGATGCCGACGACCACCGGGCCGCGCGGCTCGGACAGGTCGAGCCCGGGCCGCACGACGACGACCGGCAGGTGCGCGCGGGACGCGACCCCGAACGCCACCGAGCCGAGCGCGACGTGACTCAGCCGGCCGGACCCCCGGGTGCCCACCACCAGCATCAGCGCGTGCTCGGATTCCCGCAGCAGCAACGGGATCGGCTCCTCGTAGGCGACGATCCCGGTGACCTTCAGCCCCGGGTGGGCAGCCACGAGTTCCGCCTGGATCTGCCGCTGCAGTTCGTTCAGCGTCTCCTGGTGCGCCAGGCCGGGGACGACGTCGGCGACCCCGGTGGTGATGCGGGTGGGGTACGCGGAGACCAGGTGCAGGGCGGCGCGCCGCTCGACGGCTTCTCGCGCCGCCCACGCCGCGGCCTCCCGGGCGTCGTCGGACTCGTCGATCCCGACGACGATGAGGTTGGTGGACCGTTGGGGGACGTCGATGTCGATCATGGTCATCTCCTTGGGGGCGGTCCCTCCACGATGGCCGACGGCCCACCCACCTGACCAGGGTCCAAGGTCCCGCCGGGCCCGACGGTGGGCGACTCGTCAGCCGGCCATCCGCAGCCGCAGCCCGCTGGCCCGGGCCGCCGGCCGGCCGATCGCCGCGCGCAGCTCGGCCTCGGTGCCGATCAGCCGGACCCGGGTCTGCGCCCGGGTCAGCGCCGTGTACAACAGCTCCCGGGTGGAAAGCGGCGAGTCCTGCTCCGGCAGAACGACGGTCACCCGGTCGAACTGGCTGCCCTGGCTGCGGTGCACCGTCATCGCGTGCACGGTCTGCACGTCCGCCAGGCGTCCCGGGGCGTAATCGAGAATCCCGCCGTGCTGGCTGAACGCCACCCGCAGCTGCCCGTCGATCAGCACCGCCACGCCCACATCACCGTTGAACAGCCGCAGCGAATAGTCGTTCGCGGTGACCAGGACCGGCCGCCCCGGGTACCACAGCCGGTGCGGGGGCAGTAGACCGTCCGCGACCAACCAGTTCTCGATCCGCCGCGTCCAGTCCTGCACCCCGCGGGGGCCCGACCGGTGTCCGCAGAGCAGGCGGTGGTCGTCGATCCGGTCCAATGCCTGTCCGGCGTCGCCGGCGTCCGCGGCCGCGCGCACCGCGGCGGCCGCGGCCAGCACGTCCGGCCGGACCAGGTCGGCGACGAGATCGCCCGCACCCGTGGGATCCTCGGGCGTCACCAGGGTCACCTCCGAGCCCGGCCGGGCCAGCACCGCCAGCGCGGCATCCGCGTCGCCGAGCCGGACGGCGGCCGCGAGGTCGGCGATGTCGCCGCCGAACCGCCACGTCCGATCCAGCAGCACCACCCCGGAACCCGACCCGGAGCTGACACCGGAACCGGCCGTCAGCCCGGCCACGAGGTCGGCGAGCACGGCGCCGGCCTCCACCGAGGCCAGCTGATCCGGGTCGCCGACCAGGATGAGCCGGGCGTCCGGCCGCACCGCCTCGAGCAGCCGCGCCATCATCGTCAGCGAGACCATCGAGGTCTCGTCGACGACGACCACGTCGAACGGCAGCCGGTTGTCCCGATCGTGCCGGAACCGCTGGCGGCGCCGGGGCAGCCAGCCGAGCAGCCGGTGCAGCGTCGACGCGGTCAGGCTGGGCAGGTCGTGCCGGTCGGACGGGTCCAGTTCCAGCGCCTGCGCCTGCACGGCCGCCTGCAGCCGGGCCGCCGCCTTGCCGGTCGGCGCGGCCATCGCCACCCGGGGCGGACCGCCCGGCAGACCCATCAGCAGGGCGAGAATCCTGGCCACGGTGGTGGTCTTGCCGGTGCCCGGACCGCCGCCGATCACGGTGGTCCAGCCGGTGGCGGCCAGTTCCGCGGCCCGCCGCTGCCGCGGGTCGCCGCCGGCGAACAACCGGTCCAGGCCGGCGGTGAGGGCGGCACCGTCGACGGCCGGCGGGGGCTGGGCGGCCCGGGCCAGCAGGTCGTCACGGACCTGCTGCTCCTGGGTCCGATACCGGTCCAGGTAAAGCAGGTCGAATTCCCAGCGCAGCGGCCGGCCCTCGCCGACCAGCGGGCTGGCCAGCACCGCGTCCCGCCACGCCGGTACCTCCGGCCAGCCGGACTCGCTGTCGGCGAGCTGCAGGGTGGACCGCGCCTGATCCAGATCGACGCACACCGACCCGCTGCGCACCCCGCGCACCGCCATCGCCACGGCCAACCGGACCGTGTCGTCGGACTCCCCTGCCAGCTGCGCCATTCTCGTGGCCACGTGCACATCGGCGGCGGTCACCACGTCGGCCGCGTTCGCCGCCCGCAGCAGGCCGCCCGCACCGAGGGCCAGCCGCCGGTCGAACGGGTCGTCGGGTCGATCGAACACCTCGGTCACGATGTCCTCCCGGGAGACCTCGCCGGCTCGGTCCCCCCGGCGCGGACCTCGTCGCAGCGCCCACGGTGCCCTCGGCAAGCCTCGGTCACGAGATCCTACCGTCCAGCAGGTCGGACAAGCCGGTGACCAACTCGGCCGGCGGCGCCCAGCCGAACACCCCGCACGGGCGCCCGCCGATCAGCGGGGTGTCCGGACCGGCCATCCCGCGGACGAACAGGTACAGCACGCCGCCGATGTGCTCCGCGGGGTCGTACCTCGGCTGCCGCCAGCGCAGGAACCGGTGCAACGCGACGGTGTAGAGCAGGGCCTGCAACGGGTAGTCCGACCCGGCCATCGCCTCGTCCAGCGCGGCGGGCCGATAGTCCCAGAGGGACAGGGAATTCCCACTGTCCAGGTCGCCCAGCCAGTTGGTCTTGTAGTCGGCGACCAGGTACCGGGGTCCGGGCAGCCGCAGGACCGCGTCCAGGCTGCCGGTCAGGTAGCCGCGCAACGACAGTTCGGCGAACCCGGGCGAGGCCAGCCGCTCGGCATACCCGGCGAGCGGGTCGTCGGCGGTCAGGTGCCGGCGCAGCAGCGGCGCCACCCGGCCGAGCGTCAGATCGGGCCCGCCGCGGTCACCCCCGGCCAGCGGCAGCTCGAACTCCAGTTCCGTCAACCGGTCCCGGGTGTCGATGTCGGCCAGACGGACGCCGCCGGCGTGCGGGCCGAGCGGGGTGCGCAGCACCGGCACCAGGGCGCCGGCCAGCGCACCCGGATCGAGCGGGAACCCTATGCGGGTCACCTGTTCCGCGCTGCGGGCCCGGATCTCGGCCGTCAGGTCGGCCGCCCGCGGGTCGACGTGTTCCAGGACGGCGTGCACCAGGGTGCCGAACGCCGCCCCCACCGGCAGTTCGGCCATCGGCGACGGCCGGGACCGCAGGTCGGTCGGGTCGGCGGCCGCCGACCCGATTGCGATGGTCCCGACGACCGGGAGGTCCTCGTCGTCGCGCTGGGTGTACTCCGGCTCGCTGGCCACCCCGCCCACCCCCGCTGCGGGCCCCGCCGCCGACCCGCCGTCGACGCCCGGGAGTCCTTCGGCCAGCAGCAATCCGGAGGCGCCGGCGTTGGCCAGCGAGGTGTAGGAGACCCGCCGCCAGCGCTGCTCCAGGTCGCGGTGCAGCACCCCGACCGCCAGTTCGGCGGGTTCGGCGACGGGTTCGGACCGGGTCCGGCCGGACAGCACCCCGACGGGTTCGACCACCAGCGCACCCCGGTGCTGCCACCCGGTCAGCCGAATGGTGGCGGCCTCGTCGCTGGGCACCGGCACCGAGTTGCCCACCGCCCCGTCGAAGTCGCGGTCGCCGAACAACACCCGGTGCAGGCCGGAGGCCGGGGTGTTCTTGGTCGGCGCCCACCAGGTGACCACCTGGGACTGGGCCCGGGTCAACCCGACGTACAGGTGACGCAACGCCTCGCCCGCCTCCTCGGCTTGCGCCGCGTCCCGACGGCGGCCGCGGCCGGGCGTGTCGGGGCCGCCGATGTCCAGGATCCGCCGGCCGTCCTGGTGCAGCAGCAGCACGTCCGGCGCGTCGTCGACCCACCGGTCGAACGCGAACGGCAGGTACACCACCGGGTACTGCAGCCCCTTGCTGGCGTGCAGGGTCACCACCTGGGTGGCCGCGGCGTCGGTCTCCAGCCGGCGCACCCGGTCCGTGCTGATCTCGGCGCCCTCGTCGGCCCGTCGCCGGCGCAGCCACTCGGCCAGCGCGGCGACGCCCAGTCCGTCGGCCACCGCGGCGGCCTGCAGCAGTTGCCCGACGTGCCGCAGGTCGGTCAGCTGCCGCTCGCCGCCGACCCGCCCGAGTACCCGGGCCGGCATGCCGGTTTCGACGCCCATCACCTCCCACAGCGCGGCCACCCCGCGGGCGGCGAGCACCCCGGACCAGGCGCTGATCAGCACGCTGAGCCGGTCGGTCGCCTCGTCGCCGCCGGTCGCCAGGTCGGCGGCGGACCAGCCGACGAAGCCGGTGAGGGCGGCCGCGCGCACCCGGGCGGCCCGGTGCGGCTGTTCCAACGCCTCCAGCAGGGTGACCCACTCGTCCGCCGCCTCGGTCCGGAACACGCTGACGCTGCCCGCGACCACCGCCGGGATGCCGACCGCGACGAGCGCGTCCTGCACGATGCGGGCCTGCTTGTGGGTGCCGACGATCACCGCGACGTGCCCGGCCCGGACCGGCTCGCCGTCGAAGGCCCCCCCCGAGTCCAGCAGGTCGGCCAGGTCGGCGGCCAGGTCGCGGGCGATCAGCTCGCGGGCCCGGGTGATCGGGATCAGCTCCCCCGGACCCAACCCGAGGGCGTCCCGGCGGATCACCCGCAGCCGCAGCGGGTTCCCCGAGGGCGCACCCCGCAGCCGGCCGCCGGGCAGCGCGGACACGACGGGCCGGACCCGGATCTCCGGGCTGCCCAGCGCCAGGTCGTGCAGCAACACCTGCAGCGCCTGCACGAGGGGCGGGTCGGTTCGCCAGTTGCGGGCCAGGGTGGCCCGTTCCGACCCGGCGGTGCGGGCCGCGGCCAGGTAGGTCTGGACGTCGCCGCCGCGGAACGCGTAGATCGACTGCTTGGGGTCGCCGATCAGCACCATCGTCGCGTGCCCGGAGAACGCCCGGTCCAGGATCTGCCACTGCACCGGATCGGTGTCCTGGAACTCGTCGACCAGCACGAACGACCAGCGGCGACGCATCCGCGCGCGGGCCGGCGCGTCCGGGGGCGCCAGCGCGTCGGCCAGCCGGACCAGCAGGTCGTCGTAGCCAAGGACGCGGCGCCGGCGCTTGCGGTCCTCCACCTCCCGGCGCACCCGCTCGCCGAACCGGACCCGCCAGGTCGCCGGGCTGCCGGGATCGGTGTCCAGCGGCTGCAGCTGCGCCTGCGGATCGTCGATCACCTTGCGCGCCAACGCCAGCGCGGTCGCCCGCGGGAACACCGGTTCCAGCTGCCGGTGGGCGAAGGCGCCGACGTACAGGTCGTCGACCACCTGCACCACCAGGTCGTCGAGGGTCTCCACCAGTTCGACGTCCGGGTCGGCGTCGCCGGCCACCCCCAGCCCGGTGAGCACGAACTGGCAGAACTGATGCGTGGTCAGGATGGTCGACGCGTCGTAACCGGCCAGGGCCGCCCGAAGCCGGTCCCGGCGCGTCGCCACTTGCGCCGGATCGCCGGCCGCCAGCAGCGCGTGCACCGGGTCGTCGCCGCACCGGGCCGGGTCGGCCAGGGCCCGTTCGGCCCGCACCAGGTGGGCGCGGACCCGGTCCCGCAGTTCCTGGCTGGCCGCCCGGCCGAAGGTGATGACCAGCAGCTGGTCGGGCCGCGCCACCCCGTCCGCGATGTACCGGGTGACCAGATCGCCGATGGCGTGCGTCTTGCCGGTGCCGGCGCTGGCCTCCAGCAGGGTGGTGCCGGTGGGCAGCGGGCCGGCCGGGTCGAACGGCGGGACGGGATCGGTCACGTCCGCGGCGAACTCGGCGGGCGGCTCGAGCGGTCGGCTGGGTCCGGTCACAGCGGCCGCCGCTGTTCGTGTTGCAGCAGCGGCCGCCACACCCGGGCCGCCAGGTCGAAGAACCCGGGCGGGTTCGCCGCCAGCAGCACCTCCAAAGTCGCGTTCCGGCCCCACACCCGGACGTTGGCGGCGTCCTGGCTCTCGCCCGGGAACTTGTTCGTACCCTGCCATTTCTCGGTGGCCCAGCTCAGGGCGCGGTCGTGGTCCTGGCCGCGGACCCGGGCGTCGGCGTACTTCTCCCCGGTCTTGCACGGCAACGGCAGCGGCGCGACCAGCCCCTGCTCGTACACCTGCACCAGGTCGGCGAGCAGCGCCGCGGCCCGGTCGCCGGGCAGCGCCGGCGGCGATGCGCACTGCGGCCGCCCGCGTTCGGCCCGGCCGACGGTGGCGGCCGACCAGCCGGCGTCCGGATCGCTGGCGGTGAGCGCGAGGAACGCCAGCCACGCCTGCAGCCGGGCCCGCGCGGCCAGCCGGCTGTAGGACACGGTGACCAGGGTCCGGTCGTGCACCCCGCCGACGGTGCCGCGCAGCCGCCGGCCGTCGGGCAGCGGCACCGACACCTCGACGGTGCGGCGGGACGCCGACCGCAGGCTCACCGTCCGGTCGACCAGCGGTCGCACGTCCCGGAGTACCCGCTCCAGGGCCCGCACGCCGAGCTGCGCGGGCGGCAGCACCCCGCGGCGCCATTCGGCCTGCCGGCATTCCTCCTCCGGCACGCCGGCCAGCCGGTCCCGCAGGATCCGGTCACCGACCCCCCATTCCTGCAGCGAATCCAGGTCCACCGGCAGGTCGTCGGGCGGGTCGTCCTGCTCGAACGGCACCGCGACGTCGAGCCGCCGCCGCAGGAACCCCTTGGCCGGGTGGACGAGCAGCTCGATCATCCCGTCCAGTTCGACGTCCGGCGGCCGGTCGGGCCGGGGAAGCGGTTCGGGCACCAGGCGGGTCACCGGCCGGCGCGGACCGGACAGCGCCCGGGCCCCGCCCAGCGCGACCGGGTCGAAGGTGAAGGGTCCGGGCCGGCCCAACGCGCCCGCGGTCAGCGTCCGGGAGTCGAACGGCTGCAACGGGTGCCGGACGACGATCGCGTCCCGCACCCGGCCGGTCGGCGCGGCGGCGGTGTCGTCGAGCGCGTCCAGCAGCTCACCCAGCGGGACCGCCGGGGGCCGGCGGGCACCGGTCCGTTCGTCCGCGCCGGAGTAGGTGATGACCAGCTTGTCGGTGGCGGCGACGATCGCGTCCAGCATCAGCTGCCGGTCCTGGGACCGCGAGTCCCGTTCCCCGCAGGCCGGTTCGCGGGAAAGCAGGTCGTCGCCGTCCTCCCGGACGGCCCGCGGGAAGACGCCGTCGTCCAGGCCGAGCAGGCAGACCACCCGGTGCGGCACCGAGCGCATCGGCATCATGGTGCAGACGGTGAGCGTGCCGGTCCGGAAGTTCGCCCGGGTCGGCCGGCCGGCCAGCGCGCCGGCGAGCAGGGCGCGGATGTCGGCCAGGTCGAGCCGGACCTCGGTGGACCCGGCGGCGGTGGCGTGCCGCTGCACCGCGGCCAGTTCGGCCCGCAGCTCGGCCGGCTGCCAGGCCGACCGGGCCGGCACCGCGGTCAGGCTCTGCACTCCGGCGAGTAGTTCGGTGCACCAACCGGCCACCGTGTGCCGGCCGGTCAGCGCGTCCGTCGCCCGGCCCAGCCGGTCGATCAGTTCGGCCAGACGGCCCGCGAGATCCACGTCGGAGCTGCCGATCTCGTCCAGGGGTAGCGCGGTGCCGAGCCGGTTGCCCGGCTCGTCGGACATGCACACGCCCAGCAGCACCCGGTCCAGGGCGGCCCGCCAGGTGTTCTGTTCGAAACCCTCCAGGCCGTAGGGGCGGCGGTGCTCGGCGTCCAGGCCCCAGCGGGCGCCGGCGGCGGCCACCCAGTCGGCCAGGGTGGTCAACTCGTCGTCGTCGAAACCGAACCGGTGCCGGACCGGCGCGAAGGCGGCGAAGTCGAGCACGTCGGAGGCGCTCACCCGGCCACCGGCCAGATCGAGCAACCGTTCCAGGGCGGCCATCAGCGGGTTCGTCCGGCGCAGCGCCCGATCGGCCAGCCGGACCCGCAGCCGGTGCGCCGGGTGCCCGTCCGGCACCGAATCGGCCAGCCCGAACGCACCCTGCAGCAGCGGCGCGAACGCCTCGATGTCCGGGCACATGACCAGGATGTCGGCCGGTTCCAGGGTGGGGTCGTCGGCGAGCAGCCCGGTGACGACGTCCCGCAGCACGTCCACCTGCCGCGCCGAGCCGTGGCAGGCGTGCACCCGGATGCTGTCGTCGGCCGGGTCCGGCCCGGGCCCGGCGGTGGGCGGCCGGTTGTCGGCCAGGGACGCCTGCAGCCGACGGAGCAGGCTGCAGGCGGGCCGCTCGGCCGGGTGGTGCGAATCGTGGTCGATGTGCGGGGCCAGCACGGTCTGCATCTCCCGGACGTCCCGGCCGAGCGAGGCCAGCAGCGGGTGCCCGGCGGCGGCCGCGGTCGGGTCGGCCCGGCGCCGCAGCGGGCCGGCACC
>JBDHZW010000181.1:0-10362 GCA_039812105.1 Nakamurella sp. | reverse complement strand
TTCGGCGAGTCGTCAGTCCGGGCGTCTGCGCCCGATCAGGTGGAACACCCGGCTCAGTGCCCGATAAGGGTCGCGCCGGCTCGCCTCCAGCTCGACCGGCGCGATCCGTTCGAATTCGCTTGTGTCCACGGCGATCCCGGCGAAGTCCAGCCAGTCGACGAACAGCCAGCCGCCGTACCAGCCCACCGGATCGACGCCGCGGGCGCGCAGCGACTCACCGAGTTCCGGCACGGTGTCGGCGCGGGTGGGCACGCCCAGCACCCCGACCTCGGTCCGGGCGTCGAACGCGGCCAGCGCGTCAGCCCACCGCCGCTCCAGGGCGGACCGCACCGCCATGGCCCCGGCGTTGCCGGCCAGGATCGAGACGACCCCTCCCGGCGCGGCGCACCGGCAGAGCTGGTCGAGCAGCGCGTCCGGGTCCGCCAGGTAGCCGAGGACGCCGTGGCAGAGCACGGCGTCGAACCGTTCGCCGTCCACCGCCGCGTCGGCGTGCTCGCCGGCCGCCTCCAGCAGCCGCACCTGGTTCCGGACGTGGTCGGGCATCCGGTGCAGGCGTTGCCGCGCCTTGTCCAGCATCGCCGGCGACGGATCGAGAAGTGTGACCCGGTAACCGATCCGGGCCAAGGGGAGGCTCTGGTGTCCGGCGCCCCCGCCGATGTCGAGAACCGTCGCCGGGGGCGGCGGGAGGTGCTCCAGCAGGTGGTGGTGCAGCACGTACGTGCGTACCCGCCCCTTGACGGTCGCGTAGGCGCCGTCGGCGAACTGGTCGGCCAGGGCGGCCCAGGTGTCGTCGGCCATGGCTGTCACGGTAGGCGCCGGTCGGGCGGGAACGCCGCTGGTCGACTTCGGTGGTGTGACCGGTCGCGGGGACGATGACGATCGACCGGTCCCCGTAAAGATCGTGGCTCCCCTTGAAGCCCCGGGCCGAGTGAACCGTGGTTGCGCAACGGGGGGCCGGGGTGCGTAATAGCGGTTCACTCGAGGACCACGCACCCGGGCCCGGGCGGCGGCGCCGGCCGGGGTCGTCGGCGAAACTCGATGGCGCGGTCGCCGTCGGCATGTTCAGAATCCGGGTCGTGCAGATCGACGTCACGATCACCGACGGGGTGGTCCGCGGCCGGCGGGAGGCGGGCCTGGCCGTCTTCCGCGGCATCCCCTACGCCGCATTGCCGGCGCGCTTCGTTGCGCCGCAACGGGTTCCGCCCTGGCCCGGGGTGCGGGAGGCCAGCACGTTCGGCCCGCCACCCCCGCAATCCGCCTTCCTGGGCATTGACCAGGCCGGCACCGACGGGACCGATTGGCTGACCGTCAACGTCTGGACCCCGGACGTCGGCGGCGCCATCGCGGTGATGGTGTGGATCCAGGGCGGCGCCTACGCGTTCGGCTATTCGGGGCTGCCCGAGTACGACGGCGGCACCCTCGCCCGAGCCGGCGTCGTCCTGGTGACGTTCAACTACCGGGTCGGGATCGAGGGCTTCGGGCAGGTGCCGGGCGCCCCGGCCAACCGCGGGCTGCTCGACCAGGTCGCGGCCCTGGAGTGGGTGCGCGACAATATCGGCGCGTTCGGCGGTGATCCGGCCCGGGTGACCGTCTTCGGCCAGTCCGCCGGGGGTGGATCGGTGGCGGCGCTGCTGGCCATGCCCCGGGCGGACGGCCTGTTCCGGCGGGCGATCGCGCAGAGCGTGCCGGGCACGTTCTTCACCCCCGACCTGGCCGCCGACATCACCCGGGCCTGCGCCGCCGAACTCGGCGTCGAACCGGCCGACCTGCCCGGCGTCGACCCGCAGTTGCTGCCGGCGGCGGGCGACGCCGTCCTGGCCGGGATGGACGGGTGCACGGACCGTTGGGGCCGGGCCGCGCACGCCCGGATCCCGTTCGCTCCCGTCATCGACGGTGACGTGCTGCCCACCACGCCGTGGTCGGGGCTGTCCGGCCGGGTCGACCTGCTGGTCGGGCACACCCGGGACGAGCAGCGTTTGCTCACCGCGATGAGCGGGCTGCTCGGCCACGTCACCGCGGCCCAGGCGGCGGAATCCGCGGAGGTCTTCGGGCCGGATCCGCGGCGGTACCAGCAGGCATTCACCGACCCGGAGCGGCTGTACGAGGTGGTTCGTTCCGACTGGCTGTTCCGGATGCCGTCCCTGCACCTCGCGCGGGCGCAGCTCACCGCCGGCGGCCGGGCCCACCTGTACGAGCTGACCTGGCCCGCGCCCGGTATGGGCGGCACGTTCGGCGCCTGCCACGGACTCGACGTGCCGCTGGTGTTCGGCAACCTCACCGCCGGCCAGCCGGCCATGCTGATCGGCGACCCCACCCCGGAGGCCCAGGCGATGTCGCGGCAGCTCCGAGACGCGTGGGTCGCGTTCGCGACTACCGGCGAACCCGGTTGGCCCGCCTACGATTCCGGCGCGACCCGGTTGTTCGACGTGGAGCCGACGGTCGGACCGTACCCGGAGCAGGTGTCGGCCGACATCTGGCGTGAGCCGCCGGCCGTGCTCGACCTGGTCGGGCGGCACGTGCCGGACGGCCGGGGCCGAGGTCAGCCGCGCAGCACCGCCGACGGCGGCAGCCCGTAGCGGCGCCGGAACGCGGCGGCGAAGCGCCCGGTGTGGGTGAATCCCCACCGCATCGCGACGTCGGCGACGGTCGTCGCAGCGTCCGCCCGGGTCAGGTCCTGGTGGACCCGTTCGAGGCGGACGTCCAGCAGGTAGTCCCGAGGCGTGACCCCCACGTACTCCTGGAAGCCGGCCTGGAGCCGGCGGATGCCGACGCCGGCGACGTCGGCCATGTCCGCGGCCGTCCAGGTCCGCGCCGGATCGGCCTGGATCCGATCGATCACCCGCTTGACGATCCGCGGCCGGGCCGGTCCGCCGCCCTGGTCCTCCTGCGGGACCGCGGCGACCACCAGGGCCGTCGTCACTGTCCCGGCCAGCTGCTCGGCGATCAGCGGATTGGTGGACAGGGCGTCGGAGCGCAGCAGCTGATCGAACAACGACCGCACCAGGGTCAGCCAGCCCGTGCCGTACTCGCCGGTCAGGTCGACCCGGGCCGGCAGCCGGTGACCGGGCCGGCCCAGCACCCGCGCCATCTCCCGGTGCAGGTAGTCGCGGTCGAATCGAACGCCGATGATCGAGCAGTCCCGGCTCCAGTCGGCGATCACCGTGGAGGTGTCCGGCGGGCAGATCAACGCCGAGCCCGGCTCGGCCAGCACCTCGGCGCGTCCGGTCACCGACTCCAGATGCCCGGACAGCGGGACGTTGACCGCGTATCCGCCGGGGTGGTCGGACCGGACGGTGACGTCGGCGCCCCACCCGATGTGCGTGATCGTCACCGGTCCGAGGTCGACGGCCTCGGCGACCGTGTTGACGGCACTGTCCGCGCCGTGCGGGGTGAGCCGGTGCGGGAAGTACACGTCGGACACGGCGTGACTGGCCTCCTCCCAGTCACTGGGACGGACGAGCCTGGACGTCGTCGTCATTCATCCAGTGTGACGACGGCTTCAGGGGGAAGGCAATCGTCGCTGACGGTGAGATCTGGGTCACTTCGCAAGTCGGCGCACCGGTTCGTTCGGCGGATCGACCGGCCGGGGTCGTCGCCGTAGTTTTCCGGTCCACGGCGCCGACCCACCTAGCCGCCACCGGAACGAAAGGAGGCTCCGACCATGGAACAACGCGAGCTTCGCAACATCTTCGGCCAGTTCGCCAGCGGAGTCACGGTGATCACCTGCCACAACTCCGACGGTTCTCCCCACGGGGCGACCGTCACCGCGTTCACGGCCGTCTCGCTCGAACCGAGGCTGTGCCAGGTGACGTTGACCCGGAAGTCGCGGGCCTGCGGCTTCCTGAGCAACGCCCCGTTCGCGGTGAACATCCTGGCCGCCGACCAGGTCGACACCGCCATGCATTTCGCCGGACGACCGCAGGACAACCCGCCCCGCTGGTTGGACGGCCCGACCGCGCCGGTGATCGACGGTGCGGCGGCGACGCTCTCGTGCGTGCCGTGGGCCGAGTACGACGGCGGCGACCACATCATCTTCATCGGCGAGATCGTCGCCGCGCACACCACCGGAAAGGAGCCGCTGCTGTTCTACCGCAGCACGTTTCACGACCTGGGAACCCCGTCCGCCACGTCGATCTGGCGCGGCTGCCTGGACGATCCGCACAGCGGTTGGTTCGATGCGACCGCCACCTTCACCCCGTTCCAACTCGCCTCCTGACCCTCCCCCTGTCCCGAAAGGCCAACGATGACCATCACCGATGTCGCCCCCGAGACCGCCCCGCCGGCCACCACTGTGGACCGGACCAAGGTCAACGTCGCCGCCGATAGCGACGCGAACCGTGTTCCCAATTTCGCCTCCCGCCCGATGACCGGCGACGAGTACATCGAGTCGATCCGGGACGGACGGGAGATCTGGCTGCACGGCGAACGAGTCACCGACGTCACCACCCACTCGGCGTTCCGCAACCCGGTGCGGATGACGGCCCGGCTCTACGACGCCATGCACGTCGGCGAGCACGTCGGCACCCTGACCACCCCGACCGACACCGGCAACGGCGGCGTCACCATGCCGTTCTTCAAGGCGCCGACCTCGTCCGCGGACCTGCTCAAGGAGCGGGACGCGATCGCGACCTGGGCTCGGATGACCTACGGCTGGATGGGCCGCTCGCCCGATTACAAGGCGTCGTTCCTCGGCACCCTGCACGCCAACAAGGAGTTGTACGCGCCGTTCCAGGCGAACGCCGAACGCTGGTACAAGGAGTCGCAGGAGAAGGTCCTGTACTGGAACCACGCGATCATCAACCCGCCGGTCGACCGGCAACTGCCGCCGGACGAGGTCGGCGACGTGTTCATGAAGGTGGAGAAGGAGACCGACGCCGGCCTGATCGTGTCCGGGGCCAAGGTCGTCGCCACCGGCTCGGCGATCACCAACTACAACTTCATCGCCCACTACGGCCTGCCGATCAAGAAGAAGGAATTCGCGCTGATCTGCACGGTCCCGATGGACGCGCCCGGGGTGAAGCTGATCTGCCGGTCCTCGTTCACCCAGAACGCCGCCGTGATGGGCACCCCGTTCGACTACCCGCTGTCCTCCCGGATGGACGAGAACGACACCATCTTCGTCTTCGACAAGGTGCTCGTGCCGTGGGAGAACGTCTTCATGTACGGCGATGTCGAGAAGATCAACGCGTTCTTCCCGAAGTCCGGCTTCCTGCCCCGGTTCACCTTCCAGGGCTGCACCAGGCTGGCCGTCAAGCTCGACTTCATCGCCGGCCTGCTGCTCAAGGCCCTGGACGCCACCGGCGCCGGCGGCTTCCGCGGCGTGCAGTCGCGGGTCGGCGAGGTGATCGGCTGGCGGAACCTGTTCTGGTCGCTGACCGAGTCGATGGCCCGCGACCCCGAGCAGTGGATCGGCGACACCGTCATCCCCAAGCTCGAGTACGGCCTGACCTACCGGATGTTCATGATCCAGGGGTACCCGCGGGTGAAGGAGATCATCCAGCAGGACGTGGCCTCCGGGCTGATCTACCTGCCGTCGTCGGCGGCCGACTTCAAGTCGCCGGAGGTGCGCCCCTACCTGGACAAGTACGTCCGCGGCTCGGACGGGATGACCGCGGTCGACCGGGTCAAGGTGATGAAGGCTCTGTGGGACTCGGTCGGCACCGAGTTCGGCGGCCGGCACGAACTCTAC
Source organism: Nakamurella sp. (assembly GCA_039812105.1). Lineage (GTDB taxonomy): Bacteria > Actinomycetota > Actinomycetes > Mycobacteriales > Nakamurellaceae > Nakamurella. The sequence continues at coordinate 4,673 of JBDHZW010000181.1, read as the reverse complement.
GAGCGCAACTACTCCGGCAACCACGAGAACGTCAAGGCCGAGTTGCTGTTCGGGGCGCAGCAGCGCGGAATCACGGCCGGCATGAAGGGTTTGGCCGAGCAGTGCCTGGCCGAGTACGACCTGGACGGCTGGACCGTGCCGGATCTGATCGGCAACGACGACGTCTCCTATTTCCGCAACCGGTAGTCACGTTCGCCCGGCCGGATGGCATCCGGTCGGGCGACGTGCCCGGTGTCGAGCTCGGCAAGGCAGCACCGGGCCGGGCGGAGGCGGTCGTCGTTTCCTGATCGAGGGGAGGGATTTCGGTCCTTTCCGGCCGGCCGGAGCAGCCGAATCTCCTCCCTCGATCGGCGACTGCCGGCCGTCGGTGCGCTCGGCCCAGTGCGGGCCGAGATCAAGCGCGACGACCCGCTGTTCCCGCGAATCCCGGCCACCACGGTCCTCATCGACTTCCTGCGCGGGTGCGGTGGTGCAGCGGTCGCCGGCCCGCGGGCGTCCGGGGCCGGAGACGACGGCAATCAACGTCGAGCAGGTCGTCCGCGGCCTGCGGCCTGGTGAGACCGGCGCAACGCGATGCCTGTTGACGGCTTGATGTTGACACGTCCAGGCTTGGGGCCGCCAATCGAGGGAGGAGATTCGGTCCTTCCGGACGGCCGCGAACCGCCGAAACTCCTCCGTCGACGCGGGTAGTTGCGCCGATCAGGTCGTTGAGTCGGGCAGTCCGTCGGGGTCGGTGTTGTCGGCGATGTCGTGCACCGTGACCCAGGCGGGCGATCGGATTCGCCGCGGCCCCCCGGTCGTAGTCGTCACCCTCGCCGTCGCGTCGGGTGATCCCGTCGACCGCCTCGGCAATCCGTCCACCGACGTCGCGGTCGATCTCGTCGAGGGCGACGTCCGTGTCCTCGACGATTTCGTGCAGCCAGGCCCACTGCCGGCGCGGCATCCCCGCCGGCGGCGCCTACCCGGTCGGCGTTGGGGCCTGAATGCTCGATGTACGGGGCGCCGATCTCCTCGACCTGACCGGCGTGCGCCACCGTCGCCGGCTTCCGGGCTCGATCCACGGGGTCTTCCTGCAAATCAGTCCCTTTCGGTGGCGGCGGCCCAGAGTTGGGCGTTGGGCTCGCTCCAGGGCATCGCGGTGCGGACGTCCTCGGGATCCCGGCCGAGCAGCAGCGAGTACCGGGCGGCGACACTGGGCGTGCGGCTGCGGCCCTCGACGCAGTGCAGCAGCACGGTCTTGCCCTCCTCGCGGAGGGCGCGAATGGTGCGGGCCGCGTCGTCGAGTACGAACTCCAGGTTCGGGTTGCCGTCGGGACCCTCGTCGAGCAACCAGAACTCGATGTGCTCGGCGGGCAGCGACTCGGAACCCATGCGGCACAGGCTGACCACCGCGTCGTAGTCGTCCTTGAATGCGGCGTCGTACCCGCCGAGCCGGACACCGTCGTCGTGCGGGTGCCGGACCGGCCCGTGGCCGGTCGCCCACTTCGAGTAGTCCATCCGCTCGACGGACGGCCAACCCTGGTGATCGGTGCGCCCGTGCTTGGCGGTGAGCGCGGCCAGCCGGACCAGGTCGCGGGCGTTCATCCCCGGCCAGCCGTGCAGCCGCCGGCGCCAGGCCGCCGGGACCGCGGACGCGCCCCACCGGGCGCCGAGCAGGGCACCGGCGATGGCGGCGGTGGTGTCGGTGTCGCCGCCCGCACGGACGGCGAGCTCGAGTGCCTCGGCCAGGTGCCGGGCGTCGCCTTGATGGTCGGCGTGGGTGATCGCCCACCAGGCCGTTTGCAGCGCGTGCACCACCCAGCCGTTGTTGGCGAAGTCGTCGGGAACGCCGGTCTCGGCGACGTCCAGCAACGGCCCCCAGAAGCCGGCGGTTTCGCCGCCGACCCGGTCGAGATAGCCCCGAGCACCATCGAAGGTGCCGTGCACCACGGCATGTCGGATCGCGTGCGACCAGAGTTGGCAGGCCTGGGTCGCCCGCGGGTCGTCGTGGGTCAGTTCGCCGACCCGGGCGGCCGCGGTCGCGCAGGCGTCGGCGTCGTCCAGGTAGGCCAGGCCGACGGCCGCGGTCCGCATCAGCGATCCGTTGCCGCCCTTGCGGCCGGCGATCCGGCGCGCGGTTGCGGTCATGTCGGCGGCGGTGGTGTCCCCGGCCGAGAGCACGGCGCGGGTCTGGTTGCCGATGTCCTTGGGCCGGGACGCGTACCAGTCCGCGAAGCCGGCGGCGACCGCATCCAGGCCGCCGTTGGTGTTCAGGTCGGTGCCGGTGGCGGTGACCCGGGCGACGGCCAGGGTCATGGCCGTGTCATCGGTCCACTCCCCCGGCGCCCAGTCGAACGCGCCGCCGCCGACCATCCCGATCGTCGCCCCGGGCTTGGGGTGGGTGAACTCGTACCCGGCGCCCAGCGCGTCGCCGGCGGCGGAGGCGAGCAGCACGCCGGCGGCCCGGTCGGGCCAACCGGGCCGCCGGGAGTCGATGTCCATCGTGAAGCCTCCTTAACGCTGTGTCGCTCTAACCATAGCGCAGACCTGCGCCTAGCACGAAGCGTCGACGTGTGGTTTGCCGATGGACCCGACCCATTGCCTCCAGTGTCAGCTCGATCGCGGCTCGCACCGCTGAGTGAACCACTGCTGCGCATCGGACCGGTCAGGTGCGCAGCAGCGGTTCACTCGGTGGGCCACGGACCTCGCTGGCACGGTCGGGTCGACTCGACCGAAGGCGGGGAAAGAGCAATGGGTCCTTGACCTTGACCGACGAAAATGCGGCCGTCATCGGCTGGCTGAGCCCGCTGCCGCGACGGGCAAGTAGCTCCGGATCCGAACGAGTTGATCCGTCACCTGGTCTATCTGGGGTTCCTCCCCGACGTCCGGGTCGACCACGATGCCGACCCAGATGCTGTCGGTCTCCTCGAACGTGCGCGCCCGGAAGTCCGATCTCAGCAGCCGGTCCCGCAGTTCGACGATCCCGTCGAGGTCGCCGGCCGCGCGCACCCAGAGCGGGGCGTCGACGTCGTACATCCTGGCAACTTCGCCGGCCACGCCGACGCACACATGGCTTTGTCCGTAGGCCTCGCCCAGCCAGATCCAGCGCATGTAGTCGAACCGGTACAGCCGGTTCTGCTTGGGGAGGACGGGTCGTCGCCTCGGATCGAACAGCTTGGTGACGTACCTTGTTGCCTGATCCCAGACCCGGCCGAGCTGATCCTGGCGGCTGCTCCACACCGCTCCGAGGTCGAGATCCGGCCCGATCGACGAGCCAGTGGCGGGCTCGCCCGCCCGGATCACCAGCGGCGCCTTCGGAGCCGTGACCCCGAGCGCGGCGGCGAGTTCGTCACGTCGCACCGTCGATGGATCCGCCGGCGAGACGTCGGCGTCCGCCGCAAACAGCCTGGACTCCGGGAATTGTCGAAGGGCGTCGTCCAACAGTCGCTCGGCGCGAACCGTCACCAAGTCCCGGAACACGGTCATCGCCCGGTCAATACTCTCTGCGTCGTCGGTGAGCCCTTCGTCGACCGCAATGAACCGCTCGACGTCGTCGTCGGTCAGCGACCACCGGTCCCGGGGCCAGATGACGTAGGGGCTGTTCGTGCCGACCGAGGCTGCGAGCCGGTCCATCTTCACGATGGGTGGCGTGTCCTGGAGTGCACGGTTGGTGCCCAGGTCGAGCGCCCACAGATTGCCGACCGAGTTCACCAACCGCCGGTACGGATGGTGCATCCGCCGGCCGTACTCGGACAGCGCCCACATTCGGCCGGCCTGGGCGGACGGGAAGATGTGGTCGTAGTCGATGCCTCGGACATCCACGGGCAGCCACTGGGCGATGCTGAGCAGCAGCGCGGCATTCCAGTCGGCGGTCCAGAGACGATCCTCCGGGCTGGACAGGCTGCGCACCCGGTCGCGGGTCCCGCGCAGGTCGGCGTTGTCCGCGCGGGCGACCTCCAGGATCCGGTGCGCCGGAAATGCTTCCCCGGCCAGGCCGGCGGCGAAGGCCTCGACGAGCGCAGAGCGCTGGAACTTCGCCCCCAGCACCTGCGGGTAACGGAAGAGCGTCGCGCCGAGCAGGTAGGCGTCGACGCTGGGCACGTTCCGCTCCACCCACTCGACGTCCTGGCGAGGGGTAGTCAGGGCCCAGCCGAGAACCTCGTCCCACACCTTGCCACTGACCAGGTTGAGTCCGTGGCCCAGCCGGGAGCGGTGTTTGAGGTGACCGCAGAAGGACGCGAGACAGGTGATGAACGGGGAGTTGTCGCTCGTCAGCTCGCGCATGGCCGTGATCAACTCCGCTCCGCGCGGGCCGGCCAGACGGTCGACGGCCAGCGGGATCACGTCGCCCTGGCCGAGAGGGCATCCGCGTCTCTGACGTGACGGGCACCGGAACCGTCGACGTGGATCGACCTGGAGCGTTGACGCACCCGGCACAGCAGGATCGCACCGATCGGGTTGCCGGACAGCAGCGAATCCAGCAGGTGCCGCATCCTGACCTGATCCCACGTCTCGGATCGCTGGACGAGAGCGAGGTCCCAGGTGTCGGGGTCGCGGCCCATCCGGCGCCGCACTAGCTACTTCGACCTGAAAAAGTGGCTGATCGCGTGCCGAGGTGTCGGTGAAAATGATCTTCGCGGTCCAGCTGTCTTGTTGATCTTGGATTCGCGTTTTCTCGGCCGGGCCGCTTGTTC
>JBDHZW010000180.1:0-10507 GCA_039812105.1 Nakamurella sp. | reverse complement strand
CCCCCTGGAACTGTCCGCGGTGCACGCCGTGGAGATCCTCGACTCCCGTGGCAACCCCACCCTGGCCGTCAGCGTCACGCTGGCCGACGGCACCGTCGCCCGGGCCGGAGTGCCGTCCGGCGCGTCCACCGGGTCCCGCGAGGCGGTCGAGCTGCGCGACGGTGACCCCGACCGGTACGGCGGCAAGGGCGTGCTGACCGCGGTGGCCAACGTGAACGGCGAACTGGCCGACGCGCTGGTGGGCCGCTCGTTCGACGGACCCGCGGCCGTCGACCGGGCGATGATCGAGGCCGACGGCACGGACAACAAGGCCCGGCTCGGGGCGAACGGCATCATCGGCATCTCGATGGCGACCTACCGGGCCGCGGCGGCGAGCGGCGGCGTCCCGCTGTGGCGCTCGCTCACCCCGGACGGGGTGACGCCGGTGCAGCCCGTGCCCCACTTCAACGTGGTCAACGGCGGCGCGCACGCCCCCAACAGCCTGGACTTCCAGGAGTTCATGCTGGCCCCGCTCGGTGCGCCGTCGATCGGCGAGGCGATCCGGGCCGGCGCGGCGGTGTACGCACGGCTCAAGCGGCTGCTGCACGACGCCGGCTACGCCACCGGCCTGGGCGACGAAGGCGGCTTCGCGCCCGACATCAGCACCCCCGAGGACGTGCTGACCCTGCTGGTCCGGGCGATCACCGAAGCCGGGTACACCGCGGGCCCGGACGGCGTGGCGATCGCCATGGACCCGGCGTCCAGCGAGTTCTACGTCGACGGGGCGTACCGGGTGGCCGGCGATGCGCTGTCCAGCGCGGACATGATCGACCGTTACGAGTCGATCCTGGACGCGTTCCCGGTCTGGAGCATCGAGGACGGGCTGGCCGAGGGCGACCGGGACGGCTGGATCGAACTGACCGCCCGGCTCGGCGGGCGGGTGCAGCTGGTCGGGGACGACAACTTCGTCACCAACCCGGCGATCATCGCCGACGCCATCGAGGCGAAGATCGGCAACGCCGCCCTGATCAAGGTCAACCAGATCGGCACGGTCAGCGAGACCCTGGAGGCGATGCGGATCTGCCGCGACGCCGGCTACGCGGCCATGGTCTCCCACCGGTCCGGCGAGACCGAGGACAGCTTCATCGCCGATCTCGCCGTCGGGTCGGGCTGCGGACAGCTCAAGACCGGCGCGCCCGCCCGGGGCGAGCGGGTGGCCAAGTACAATCGGCTGTTGGAGATCGCCGACGTTTCACCCGAGATCCCTTATCAGGCAAGCTGACACGCACCCGCCCGAAGGCACGGGAACACCCGGACGGCCGGGTGGAGGTGATGGTGACGCCCGCAGTCCGTCGGGGGCGGCGGGCGGCGCCATCCTCCGACCGCACTCCGGCCCACCACTCCGGACAGAACGGAGGTTCGTCGTGAGCGAACGTCGACTTGACCTGGACGAATCGATGGTCGATCTGCGCTGCTCGCTGGTGCTGGTCGACGACGACCACATCCTGGCGATCCATCGCACCGGCTCGGGTCGCGACGACTGGGTGCTGCCGGGCGGGCGCCCGCGGACCGGCGAGAGCCTGTCCGCGTGCATCGCCCGGGAGACCCGCGAGGAGACCGGCCTGGAGGTCAACCCCACCCGGATCGGCTTCGTCGGCGAGGTCATCGATCCCCGCAGCCGCGAGCGCACCGTCGAGGTCGTCTTCCTGGGCAGCCTTTTCGGGCGCGCCGCGGACGTCACGCTGCGCGGCGAGCCGGGCGGGGTCCCGGAATGGCTCAGCCGCGACCGGCTGCGGACGATCGACCTGCGCCCGCCGATCGCCGGCTACCTGCCCGCGGTCATGCACCGGAACCGTTCGGACGCGGCGTATCTGGGCAACATGTGGCGGCCCCGACCGATTCCGGCGGGCTGATCCGGCATGGGGGGCGGATCGGCGCGGGAGCTGTCGACGCTGCTGGCCGACCTTTCCGGCCTCGCCGACGGGCCACGGTCCGCGCCGGTCGACGAGTTGGCCGCGCGCTGGTCGTCCGCGCGCCTGCGGGTGATGCTGGTCGGCGAGGCCAAGCGGGGCAAGTCGACCGTGGGGAACGCCCTGCTGGGCCGTCCCGTGCTGCCCGCCGGCGCGCTTCCGCTCACCGCCGTGGCCACCACGGTGCGCAGCGGCGAGGCCGAACGCATCGAGATCGGTTTCCTGGACGGCCGCACCGCCACCGGCGCCCTGGACGACCTCGCGACGTACGTCACCGAGAGCGGCAACCCGCACAACCGGGCCGGCGTCCGGGAGGTGGTGGTCCACCTGCCCACCCCGTTCCTGCACCCCCGGGCCGAGCTGGTCGACACCCCAGGTGTCGGATCGGTTCTCGCCCACAACACGGAGGCCGCGGTGGCGGCCCGGCGCAGCGTCGACGTCGCCGTGCTGGTGCTGTCCGCCGACCCGCCGATCACCGCCGACGAGCGGGAGCTGTTGCGCGAGTTGGACGGTCAGGCGGCGCGCACGTTCGTCGTGCTGAACAAGATCGATCAACTGGACGAGGCCGACCGTCCGGCCACCGAGCGGTTCACCCGGCAGGTCGTGTCCTCGGTGCTCGGTGAGGTCGCGGTGTTTCCGGTCAGCGCCCGGCAGGCGCTGCGGGCCGTCCTCGACGGTGACGATACCGGCTGGCACACCAGCGGTATGGCCGATTTCCGGACCGAGCTGAGCAGCCGGCTGGACCGGGCGTGGCAGGAGGACCTGGCGGCCGGTGTCGCCGCCGCCGCCGGGCGGGTGGCCGGCGAGCTCGTCGACGAGGCCGCGGTGCAGGTGCGCACGCACGAGTTGCTCGGCGCGCGGGAGGAGCAACGGGTCGTCGCCTTCGGTGCCGCGGTGGACCGGCTCGGCCGGGCCGGTGAGGACGCGGCGGCCGCCGCCGACGCCATCCTCGCCCGCTGCCGGCGGGACATGGACGCCGACGCGTCCGCCGTCCTCGAGCCGCTCACCGCCGCCGTCTGGGCGGACCTGGACCGGGTCGACGCCCAGATCGACGGCGACAGTGCGTCGGCGGGTGAGTTCGAGACCGCCGGCTGGGCCGCGATCACCGACGCTGTCGTGCGGGTGGTGGGCGACTGGCGGGCGTCCTGGTCGGCGCGGTTGTCGTCCGCCGTCGGCGAGGCCGCCGAGCGGCTCGGGCAATTGCTGGACGACGCCGTCGCGCAGGTCCGGGCGGCCGCCGTCGACTCGCTCGGGGTGGACCTCACCGCGCCGGCCCCCGTCCCGGCCGTTCCGGATTCGGCCGGGTTCTCCTTCGACGTGACCCCCGACATCGGCTGGACCCAGCCGGTGAGTTCGGCCCTGCGGCGACGGCTGCCGGGCCGGCTGGGCCGCACCCGGATGCGCCGCTACCTGCGCGAGGAGGCCGCTCGGCTGGTCGACAAGCACATCGGCCGGGCGCGTTCGGACTTCCAGACCGGCCTGACCCGGATCCGCGCCGACCTCCGGCGCAGCGCCGTCGACGCGTGCCGGGACCGGCAGGAGCAGCTGGCCGGGGCGGTGCGGCTGGCCCGGCGGTCGGCGGGCGACCCATCGGTCGTCGCGGCGGCCGCCGACCGCCTCGCCCGGCTGACCGGGCTGGCCGGCGAGTTCGACGGCGTCCGCGCCGCCGCCCGGGCCCGGGCCGCGCAACGGGTCGAGGCCGTCGTCAGGTGAGGTCCAGGCGCAGGCCGATCAGCGCCGCGCCGACCCCGCCCACGGTCATCGCCGCCGCCCACCGCGCCGGCCGGCCGTGCACCGCCCGCGCCAGCAGCAGGCCGAGCGCACCCAGCGCCACGATGGCGGCGACCAGCGACAACCATGGAAGGGACGGCAGTGTCGCGCCGATCAGCAGCGGCAGCAGGGAGCCGAGGAAGCTGCAGCCCGCGGCCACCGCGGTCGCCTGCAGCGCCTCCACCCGGACCGCCCGGCCGAGCCGGCCGGTGGCCAGCCGCCCCGAGGCGGTGAGGTTGAGCTGGTGCTCGGCCCGGGTCAGTTCCGATCGCAACTGCGCATACTCGGCCACGAACATCGTGAACAGCGACGTCACCAGCGCCACGATCGACACCCGCACGGCCAGTGCCACCGTCATGCCGCCATGGCCGCGCAGCACCGCCGACGAGGCCAGGATCAGCGCGTTGAGGATGCCGTCGGACAGGCCCAACGCCAGCGGCAGCAGCCACCGCTGCATCTGGCGCCGCAGGGTTCTGATCATCGGTTGCGCTTGACGAGCTCGACGACCCTGGTGCCGACGACCACCTCGTCGATGCTGTGTACGGCGGCCCCGGCCTCCTCGATCGCCTCGACCAACGCCGGCACGTCGATGCCGTCGCCCTCCACGGTGATGTCCATCCCGACCGTCTCCAAGTCGATGTCACCAACCGTGATGTTGAAGGCCTCGACGCCGCCGACCCCGTCGATCGCCGCCGCCAGCTGCATCAGATCCGGCCGCCGGACGGCCTTGTCGACGTCCATGGTGATCCGCCGCACGTTCATGTTCCAGTCCCCACTGACGGCGCCGGGAGCCGGCCCGGCGACAATTCGGGAACCCCGGGGGGATCCACCAACGATCGCCCCGGGGTTGCCGGCCACCAACGGATTCCGGTCAGCCACCGACCGGGACGGGACGGGCCGGCTCGTCGGTCGCCTTCTGGTCCACCAGCAGGACCCGCCACCGCCCGTCGACGTGCTCGATCTCGTTCCAGCAGGCGGTGCGCTGACCGATCGCCTGCTCGGGGCCCAGGTCCGGATCCAGGCTGCTGAGCAGTACCCGATTCACCGCGTCGTGGGACACGAGCACGATGGGGTGGCGATCGTCGAGATAACCGACCTGCTCATCCAGCCCCACGGTGGCCCGGTAGCGAACGTGGTCGAGGGGTTCGACGCCGGGAGCGGCGTCGAGACTGCCCCATTGTCGCACGACCTCGTCCTTGGTGTGGCCGGCCCATTTCCCGTAGTCCCGATCGATCAGCCACGTGTCGATCTCCGGATGGACCCCCACCCGGTGACCGATCGCCGACGCCGTCTGCACCGCCCGATGCAGGGGGCTGCACACGATCCGGGCCGGCTCCCGGGGAGCCAGCACCTCGGCCAGCGCGGCCACCTCGTCGAGGCCGACGTCGTCGAGCTCCGGGTCGAGCCGGCCGCGCAACAGATCGGCGGCGTTGAGTGCGGTCCGGCCGTGCCGGACCAGAATCACCCGGGGATGCGTCCTGGCGCCCATCTGTCCCACCTCCACCTGGAAGGACAGGGACCGTTGGCGACCGTCGCAAATGTCGGCGAGCCCCTCCGCCGGACAACTCCCGCAGCCTAGCCATCCCGCCCCGAACCCGCAATCACGGGAGCACGTGCCATAAGTCACGCGACACGCCGGTCGTTCCGATCTTCAATCACTTGCGTCACCGACCGTGAGGGGACACACTGGGTAGCGGATACGGCGATGAGGCTCGCCGCAACTGCGGACAACGTCGTCCGATGATGGCCTCTACCCCCCACCTTCGCGCGATGTGCGCGCGAAGACGGCAGGTAGAGGAGGTCGACGTGTCCGCCATTCCGTGACGCCGTGTCGTCATTCCGGCCCTACTCCCGCCGACCCGAACGGTTCCGTGCCGGGTCCGGCCAGCCGCGTGCCGCCCTTCTCCGGCGGCCGCGGATGGGCTGATCGCGCTCGACGAATCTCCTCCGACGCCTGGACGGCACCCTGCTTCCAGGCGGGAACTGCCTGCCGCAAAAACGATTTCGGGCATGCACGCATGCCCGACCCACCGAAGGGAATCCACGATGAACTGCCTGGACTGCTCGGTCGACAACCGCTCCACCGGTGCCGTCGGTATCTGCACCACCTGTGGCGCCGGCGTGTGCCACGACCACCTGTCCCTGGACACGCATCAGATCAGCCAGCACACCGGAGTCGGTGCCGCTCGGCACTTCTCGACCCGCGCGGTGACCTGCTCCGAGTGCGCCCCGGTGATGACCGCGATGCACCATCACCGCTACCAGCCGGGGGCCCCCGTGCCCGCGACGGCCGGCTTCGGACGGGGCTGACCCACCGGCGAGCCGGCGGGATTGCCGATGACGCTTCCGCTGCCGATCATCCAGGTGTTCCAGGTGCTGACCATCGCGGTGGCGGCCCCCGGGATCACCGGGGTGATCGCCACCGTCGAGGCCCGGCTGCAGGGACGCCGCGGCCCGCGGGTGCTGCAGCCGTACCTCGACCTGTGGAAGCTCTTCGGCAAACAGACGCTCGTCCCGGCGGGAACCGGCCCGTTCTTCCTGGCCGCCCCGGTGGTCTCGTTCGCCTGCTACCTGACCGTGCCGCTGCTCATTCCGGTGCTCACCAGCTATGCGCTGCCGCTCGGCGACATGGGCGACATCCTCGGCGGGGGTTTCATTCTCGCCCTGGCCAGCTTCCTGGTCGCGGTGGCCGCCGCGGAGACCGGCGGGGTGTATGCGCAGTTGGGGTCCAGCCGGGCGAAGACCTTCGCGGCGATCACCGAACCGGTGGTGCTGCTGGTCGTGTTCACGGTCGCCCTGGTCACCACCACCGACCTGCCGTACGTGCTGGGCGCCGCGATCCGCAGCGGGCCGGACCAGATCGTCCGCCCGGCGCACCTGCTGGCCTCGGCCGCGCTGTTCCTGGTCATCCTGTTCGAGACCGGGCGCATTCCGGTCGAGACCCACACCGGGACCATCGAATTCGGCATGATCGAGGAGGCCAGGCCGTTCGAGCACTCCGGCCCGCCGTTCGCGCTGCTGCGCTGGGGGTCGGCGGCCAAGCAGCTGGTGCTCTACACCATCCTGCTGAACGTCTTCATCGCACCATGGGGGCTGGCCGCGACCACCCAGCTCGGTGACGTCGCCTGGGCGGCGGTCTCGCTGCTGGCCAAGGCCGTGCTGATCGGCGTCCTGGTCGCCGTCATCGACACCTCGTTCGCCAAGCTCCGCCTGTTCAAGATCACCGAGTTCGTCGCGGCGTCCTTCCTGCTCGCCGTGCTGGCGGTGTTCACTCTCCTGCTCGGCGGTGGATGATGTTGCTGCTGAATGCCTTCGCGGCCGCGCCCGAACCACCGCCGGTCTTCGACGGGGTGGCCAGCACGGTCGCCGTGGTCGTCCTGCTGCTGGAGTTCCTCATGCTGCGGGCCGCCCTGCTGCGCACCCAGATCCGGCTGTACGCGGTCCAGTCGCTGGCCGTCGCGGTGCTCGCGGTGGTCGTCGCGGCCGGTCGCGGACTGCCGGAACTATATGTGCTGGCCGGGGTTTCGATAGCCCTCAAGGTGGTCGCGGTGCCCTGGGTGATGTTGCACCTGCTGCGCGAGGCCGGCACCGAGATCGCCGGCAGCGGCGCGCTCGGGGTGGCCAGCGAGGTGATCGCGGCAATCGTGGTCGCCGGCTTCGGCATCTTCGCCGTCGGCGCCCTGGGTCTGGAGTCGTCGGTGCTGCCCACCACCGCCCTGAGCCTGTCGATGGCGGTGGTGCTGGTCGCGTTCGTCCTGATGATCGTCCGGCGGGACGTGGTCAGCCAGGCGATCGGCTTCTTCTCGTTGGAGAACGGGGTGTCCATGGCCAGCCTGGTGGTGGCCGCCGGGCTGCCGCTGATCCTGGAGGTGGCGTTCCTGTTCGACCTGCTGGTGGCGGTCGTGGTGTTCGGCGTCCTGATCCGTTTTCACCACCGGCAGACCCGCACGTTGTCCACCGAGTCGCTCACCCGGCTGCGGGGGTGACCCGGTCGTGTCCGCCGTGCTGATCCTGCTGATCGTGATCCCCGGGGTGGCGGTCGTCGTCGGCGCGCTGGCTCCCCGGCGGGTCGCCGAGATCACCACGGTGGTCTGCGGTGTGGCCGTGCTGGTGCTGGCGGTGCTGCTGCTGCCGGCGCTGGCCACCGGCACCGTGTCGGCCGGGCACTACCTGCGCGCGGACGCGCTGTCCGGGGTGTTCCTGCTGGGCGTCGCGTTCGTCTACGCGGTCACCGGCGTGTTCGCGATCGGCTACCTGTCCCACGAGGCCCACCTCGCCGCCACCGATCCGGCGCAGGCCCGGGCGTTCGCCCGGTACAGCCGCCGGTTCGCCATCGGCCTGAACGCCTTTGCCTGGTCCATGGTGGCCGCACCGCTGGTCAACGGGCTGGCCCTGCTGTGGATCGCGGTGGAGATCACCACCGTCGTCTCCGCGCTGCTGGTGGCGCTGGACGACACCGAGAGCGCCGCCGAGGCGGCCTGGAAGTACGTGCTGATCGCCTCCTCCGGTCTCGGCATCGCCTTGCTGGCAACAATTCTCATGTACTATGCGGGCGCGCAGGTGCTCGGCCAGTCCTACGATCTGGCCTTCGATCCACTGCTGTCCGCCGCCCCCGGACTCCCGGCCACCGCCGTGCATCTGGCCTTCGTGCTGGCGGTGGTCGGGTTCGGGACCAAGGTCGGCCTGTTCCCGGTGCACACCTGGCTGCCGGATGCACACGCCGAGGCACCCACCCCGGTGTCCGCGATGCTGTCCGGTTCGCTGCTGGCCATCAGCTTCTACGCGATCCTGCGCTACTACCAGATCACCGCGCTGTCGGTGGGTCCGGAGTTCCCGCAACGGGTGCTGCTGGTCTTCGGCGGCCTGTCCCTGCTCCTCGCCGCGTTCTCGCTGCTGCGCCAGCGGGACGTCAAGCGGCTGCTGGCCTACTCCAGCGTCGAGCACATGGGCATCCTGGCGATCGGCATCGGCGTCGGCGCACCGGTGGCGTTCGCCGGGGTGCTGCTGCACGTGCTGGCGCACGCCGCCGCGAAGGGCAACGCGTTCATGGGGGCCGGCGTGCTGACCCGGGCCTTCGGCACCAAACAGCTGTCGGGGATGCGGGACGCGATCGGTCGGCTGCCCTGGTCCGGGCCGTTGTTCCTGCTGTCGGTGTTCGCGCTGACCGCCATGCCGCCGTTCGGCATCTTCCGCAGCGAGTTCCAGATCGTCAGCGGCGCGGTCGCCGGCGGGCACGGGCCGACCGCCGCGGTGCTGGTCGTCCTGGTCACGCTGGCCTTCGTCGGGCTGACCGCGGCGAGCACCCGGGTGCTGTTCCAGCCGGCCGGCGGCGGGTCGCCGACGCCGGCCCGGGGCGAACCGCACGTGCTCATGGTGCTGCCCGTGCTGGTCGGGATTCTCGTGCTGCTGTGGCTCGGCCTGCACCCGCCGCAGACCGTGGTCGACCTGATCGGCCACGGCGTGGCCGAGCTGCAGGGGGCCCTGTGATGTCCGCGGACCCGGTGTTCACCGCCACCGCCGGCCGTCGCCGGGCCGGCCCCTGGCGCGCGGACATCCTGGCCGCGCTGGCCGACGGGGCCCGGTTCGCCGGCCTGTTCGGCACCGCCGAACCGGTGGGCTGCCGGGTCAGCGTGGTGCTGGCCGGTCCGGCCGACTTCCGGACCCACACCCTGCTGGTCGAACCGGGGCCGCGCGGCGAGCTGGTGTACCCGGCGCTGAGTCCCGTGGCGCCCGCGGCCTTCTGGTACGAACGGGCGCTGCACGACCTGTTCGACGTGGAGCCGGTCGGGCATCCGCGGCTCGACCCGCTGCTGCTGGCCGCCCCCGAGGGAGTCGCGGCGCCGCGGCCCGGCGCGCCGGACCGGCCCGATCGGATGCACCAGCGGGAGGACGCCGGACCGGCCGACGTCGCCGGCCGGGGCGTGTTCAGCATCCCGTTCGGACCGGTGCGATCTGGGGTCACCGAGGCCATCGAGTTCCTGGTGGAGACCCCGGGCGAGGACATCGCCCACCTGAACATCCGGCCGCACTACAAGCATCGCGGGGTGGCCAAGGCATTCGAGGGCCGGACCGTCGACGACGGGGTGCTGGTCGCCGAACGGGTCGAGGGGATCGCCTCGGTGGCCCACGCGCTGGCCTTCAGTCACGCGGTGGAGTCCGCCGCCGGTGTCGAACCACCGGCCGCCGCGGGCTTCTGGCGGGTGGTGCTGGCCGAATTGGAGCGCATCGTCAACCATCTCGACGTGCTGACCAGGTCCACCGAGGCCGCCGGCCTGGCCGCCGCCAATGCCCGCTTCGGCTGGCACAAGGAAACGGTGATGCGCCTGGTGTCCGCGTTGTGCGGCAACCGGTTCGGGCGTGGCATGGTGGTTCCGGGCGGCCTGGGACGGCCCGCGTCGGTGGAGCCGGCCCACGTCGGCGCGGCGATCCGGGACGCGCACGAGCGGATCCGGCGGGACGTCGACGCGCTGCTGCGCACCGCGTCGTTCCTGGACCGGGTGCGCGGCACCGGGTGGCTCGATCCGGCCGTCGCCCGGCGCACCGGCGCTCTCGGCCCGATCGGCCGCGGGTCCGGATTCGACGACGACGACCGCCGGCACCGCCCGCACGACGGCTACCGCGAGCTGGAGGTCCCGGCGTTCGAGGTCACCACCGGCGCCGGGGCCGGCGACGCGCTGGCCCGGTTGCGGGTGCGCATCGCCGAGATCGACGCGGCGGTCGGCCTGATCGCAGCCGCAGTGACCCGCCTGGACCGCTCGCCCGGCCCGCTGCGTCGCGCGGTGCGCCCG
>JBDHZW010000179.1:0-10534 GCA_039812105.1 Nakamurella sp. | reverse complement strand
GGTGCGATGGGACGCAACGCGGCGGGAGAAGAGGCTCGGCATGACGTGGTGGTCGGTCACCTTCGGTGTGGTCGGGCTGGCGTTCCTGGTGGTCGGGTTCGGGATGCTGGCCCGGGCCGCGGTGCGGATGGTGGCGCACGTGCGGTTGGGCGCGGCGGATCCGCACCGGGCGGGGCCGGTCGGGGCGCGGCTGGGGACCCTGGTGAAGGAGTTCCTGGGGCATACCCGGATGCTCAAGTGGGGTTGGATCGGGGTCGCGCACTGGTTCGTGATGGTCGGCTTCGGCGCGTTGTTCCTGACCCTGGTGCAGGCGGCGGGGGAGACGTTCTATCCGGAGTTCGAGATTCCGTGGTTGGGCTATCAGGACTGGTACGGGCTGTTCGTCGAGTTGATCGCGACGACGACGGTGCTGGGCATCGGCTATCTGATCACGGTCCGTCAGTTGAACCATCCGCGGCGGGTGGAGCGCACGTCGCGGTTCCTGGGGTCGAACTTCGCCCAGGCGTATTTCGTCGAGTTGATCATCCTGGGGGTCGGCGTCTGCATCTTCCTGATCCGCGGGTTCCAGGCGGCGAACGGGTGGTTGCCGTATCCGGTGTGGGCGGCGCCGATCTCGACGTGGTTGGGGTCGTGGTTGCCGGCGTGGCCGGCGGCGGTGTCGTTGGTGGCGTTGGTGAAGATCGTCATTTCGATGGTGTGGGCGATCGTGATCGCCCGGACGCTGTCGATGGGGGTGGCCTGGCACCGGTTCCTGGCGTTCTTCAACATTTACTTCAAGCGTGAGGACGACGGCTCGACCGCGTTGGGTGCGCTGCGACCGATGCTGTCCGGCGGTGAGGTGCTGAACCTGGAGGAGGCCGATCCGGAGGTCGACACGTTCGGTGTCGGGAAGGTCGAGGACTTCTCCTGGAAGGGGTGGCTGGACTTCGCGACGTGTACCGAGTGCGGCCGGTGCCAGTCGCAGTGTCCGGCGTGGAACACGGCGAAGCCGTTGTCGCCGAAGCTGTTGGTGCTCTCGTTGCGGGACCATTCGTTCGCCAAGGCGCCGTATATCCGGGCCGGGGGTGGGTTGACCGCGGACGGTGAGGAGAAGCTCTCGTCGGAGGAGTTGGCGGCGTTCGCCCATGCGGATCCGTTGGCGATGCTGGAGGCGGGTCGGCCGTTGGTCGGGGCGCCGGACGTCGACGATTCCGGTCGGCAGGTGGGTGGGGTGATCGATCCGGGGATCCTGTGGGACTGCACGACCTGCGGGGCGTGTGTGGAGCAGTGCCCGGTGGACATCGAGCACGTGGACCACATCGTGGACATGCGCCGGTACCAGGTGATGATCGAGTCGGAGTTCCCGACCGAGTTGGGTGGGTTGTTCCGGAACCTGGAGAACAAGGGCAATCCGTGGGGGCAGAACCAGCGGGACCGGATGGCGTGGGCCAAGGATCTGCCGTTCGAGGTTCCGGTGGTGACGGACGTGATCGATCCGGATCACGAGTACCTGTTCTTCGTGGGGTGCGCGGGGGCGTTCGACGACCGGGCGCGCAAGACGACCCGGGCGGTGGCCGAGCTGATGTACATGGCCGCCGTCGGGTTCGCGGTGCTGGGCACCGAGGAGACCTGTACGGGGGATCCGGCGCGGCGGGCCGGGAACGAGTTCCTGTTCCAGATGATGGCGCAGGCGACGACGGAGACTCTCAATGCGGCGTTCGGGGAGCGGGTCAAGCGCAAGATCGTGGTGACCTGCCCGCACTGCTTCAACACGTTGGGCAACGAGTACGGCGACCTGGGCGGGCACTACGAGGTGGTCCATCACACCCAGCTGCTGAACAAGCTGGTCCGGGAGCGGCGGCTGGTGCCCAAGAAACCCGCTGGATCCGCATCCGCGGGGTCGCGGGACGTGACCTATCACGACCCGTGTTATCTGGGCCGGCACAACAAGGTCTACTCGCCGCCGCGGGAGCTGATCGGCGCCACCGGCCTGACCCTGTCCGAGATGCCCCGCAACAGCGCCCGATCGCTGTGCTGCGGCGCCGGTGGTGCGCGGATGTGGATGGAGGAGAAGACCGGTAAGCGGATCAACCTGGAACGCACCGACGAGGCCCTGGCCACCGGCGCCGACACCATCGTCACCGGCTGCCCGTTCTGCCGGGTCATGCTCACCGACGGGCTGACCACCCGGCAGAACGCCCCCGCCGAGACCACCCGCACCGACGTCGCCGACGTCGAGGTGATGGACGTCGCGCAGATGCTCCTGGCCGGGGTCAAAGGCGAGGGCTGATCCCGTGCTCGCCGGCGCCGGCGGCGCCCCTTGGGGTGCGCTGATCCAAGTCTCGTCTTCTCGACCGTGCCCGGGGTGGTGCGCTGATCCAAGTCTCATTTCGGGCCAAGCCCCGGGTGGTGCGCTGATCCAAGTCTCATTTCGGGCCATTCTTGAACGTTTCAAATGGGACTTGGATCAGCGCAGCCGGGGCGGGCACCGGCGGGCGCGGGCGGGGGCGGGCCCGCAACGCGACCCCGGCCGGGGCGGGGCCGTCATCGTAGGTAGAGGTTCCGGGGGCGGTCCCGCACGCCCCGCCCGAGGCCCAGCAGCGCCCGACCCTCGTCGTTCGACCAGGTCCGCAGTCCGCAACCGGGCGCGGCCGGCAGGTTCATCAGCGCCAGCACCTGCTGCGCGAGGTCCCCGGGCGAGCCCAACGCGACGGCCCAGCTGTAGCGGACGACCCGGATCCCGAGCTGCTGGAGGCGCCATTCCCGCCGCTTCTCGTTCTTGATCGTCTCCGCCGGGTTGGTGAGGTACTTGGTGACGCCATCGCCCTCGACACCGAGCCGGTGGTCATCCCAGAAGTGGTCCAGCCGGTACTCCGGGACGTACTCGCCCACCCACACGTTGGATCGGCTCGGCGGAAGGCCGGACGTGATGAAGGCCAGCCGACCGGCCGATTCGAGCGGTGAATCGACGTCGGGGTCGCAGTGCCGAACCGCCCAGGCGGCCTTCTTGTCGCCCGGCCAGCCTTCGATGTCGGCCAGCGCGGCCGTCAACGACTCGCGGCCACCTTCGCGGGCGGCCACCTCATCGGCGACGACGAGCGAGGCCAGCCGGTCCGACCGTCGGGCCACGTCGACGGCGGCGAAAGCGGGCACCAGCGCGGGAACATCGTCGGCGTCGCCGAGCCATCGGCTGGGCACGGAGGCGAATCGGGTGCGACCGTTGACAGTTCGATTGGAGCCGCTCCGGGTGGACCGCGGCCGGATCACGCTCGGCATCGCCGGCGGCTCGCCCACCGTCGGCAGGCGATGCAGGGCGACGGCCGACCAGTCGGCGGCGTAGGTGTTCGGGGGACTGACCAGGACGAACGCCCGCGACCGCAGCCGGAACCGCTCCCAGGGATCGGCGCCGTCGACGACGGCGGGGTCGGCGTAGATGCCGGTCGCAACCGGGACGAGCATTCCGTCGTGCAGCCAGCGGCACACCGTGCTGCGGGGAATCCCGACGTCCAGCAGGTCGCTCCGGCTGACCAGCCCGGCGGGCGTCATCCGGTCGCGGATGAGCGGCGGAATGTCGCGAGTCGGGCCCATCGGGTGAGCTTGACCCAGATAACGCCGACTGATGGCCCGGCCGTTGAGTTCTGTGGATAAGTCCTGTGGACAACTCGGTTCGGCATTCGCCCCGGCGCCCATTGGGGTGCGCTGATCCAAGTCCCATTTTCGGGCGGAATGGATCGTTTCAAACGAGACTTGGATCAGCGCACCAGGGGGACAGCGCATCAGCAGCACCCCAGCACCGCGACGACGCGCGCACAGCCGAAGGAGCCGCAGCCCTCAGACCGGCACCCCGACGGGCGCCGACAGGCGTCGCAGCAGGCCGTCCTTGATGCCCGGCCGCAGCCCGAAGACGAGCAGGAAGCCGCACTCCCGGTAGATCCGGCCGGCGTCGTCCTCGGCCAGCACGGACCGGCTGCCGGTGGCCACCATCAGCCGGGCGGCCGCGCGAGCGGCGAGCAGGGTGGCGTGCGCGCGGGCCTGCGGGATCTCGTCGCCGCCCGCGGTGAGCAATCCGCGGCGGGCCACGTCGATGTCGGCGTCCAGGTCGGGCGCGTCGAGCATCCGGGCGCAGCGCCGGGCGACCCCGATGGACAGGAACCCGTTCATCCGCGGGCCCCAGTCGTCGGACGCGGCGAACGTGGCCAACGGTTCGGTCCGGCCGAGCCGCTCGTCGGGCACGAAGTGGTCGACGAACCGCAGCGACACCGTCCGGCTTTCTTGCACGGCGATCAGCTCCGCCGGCTTGACCAGCAGCGTCTCCCGGTTGACGGACGGGCCGGCATCGGCGAGGAAGAAGTGCAGCAGTCCCTGATCGTTGACGCCGCCGACCAACAGCACGTCGACCAGGCCCCAGCCCGTCACCCAACGGGATTCGCCGTTGAGCAGATAGCCACCGGGCACCGGCCGGACCGTGATCAGCTCCGGATGGGCCATCGCGAGGCCGGCGCGGGTCTTGCCGGCCGCCATCGAGCCGAGCCAGTGCTGGCGGAAGGCGGGATCGGCGCGGGCGGCCACCGCCATCAGCGGCGCCAGGTGCTGCAGCCACACAAACGTGGTCGTCAGGCATCCTCCGGCGAACGCGGCGATGGAGTCGCACAGATCGAGCAGGGAGTCACGACCCATCCCGCCGTGATCCACGGGGGCCGGAAGCCCGTAGAAGCCCTCGTCGGCCAACTGATTCAGGTGCGGAAGCAGCTCCTGCTGGCCCTGCTCAACCGCCATGGCCGCTGGGAACAGCGTCCCGTCCGCAATGCGCTGCGCCCGCGCGACCCAGTCCGACACCTCCGCCATTCTGACCATTCTGTCAATCAATCGGCCCAACCGTGTGGTGCCACGGGGTGACAGCATCGCTCGACCGCGTGATTTTTCGCTCACTGATCGGCCTCTGGAACAGTAGAGGGGTGCAAATCGGAATCCTGGGGCCGCTGCAGGTCCGGGCCGGCGATCGCCAGTTGCCGGTCACCGGGTCGCGGCTGCGGGCCCTGGTGACCCGACTCGCCGCGGATGCGCCTGAATCGGTGTCGATCGGCGAACTGGTCGACGCCGTGTGGCCGGGTGAACCGCCGTCCGACCCGACCAACGCCCTGCAGTCGCTGGTGTCCCGGGTGCGTCGGGCCCTGGGCGACGCGGGCCGGATCCAGCAGGTGGCCGGCGGCTACCGGTTGACGGTCACCGCCGGTGACGTCGACAGCGCCCGCTTCGCCGAACTCGTCGCCACCGGGCGTCGCGAGTTGCAGGCCAACCGGCATGCCGACGCGGTCGGCACCCTGACCACCGCGCTGTCGATGTGGCGGGGTCAGCCGTTGACCGACGCCGCCGACGG
Organism: Nakamurella sp.; assembly: GCA_039812105.1. Taxonomy (GTDB): domain Bacteria; phylum Actinomycetota; class Actinomycetes; order Mycobacteriales; family Nakamurellaceae; genus Nakamurella. The sequence continues at coordinate 5,178 of JBDHZW010000179.1, read as the reverse complement.
TCAGTACGCGGCCGTCCTGCGGGTCCGCCTCGACGAGCTGCGACTCGACGCCCAGATCGATCTCGCCGAGGCCCGGCTCGCGTTGGGCGGGGCCCGGGAGGCGATCGCCGACCTCGAACAGCTGGTGGCCGCGCACCCGCTGCGCGAACGGCTGGCCGGCCAACTGATGCGGGCCCTGTCGGCGACCGGCCGGCAGGCCGACGCGCTGGCCGTCTACGAGCGGCTCCGGGACCGGCTGGCCGGCGAACTCGGGGTGGATCCCGGTGCCGAGATCCAGGCGATCCACCTGGCCGTGCTCCGCGGTGAGATCGCGCCGGAGGCCAGGCCCGGACCAGCACAACAGCGACGCACCAACCTGCGGGTGCCGTTGACCCGGCTGATCGGCCGCGACCGGGAGGTCGGCCGGATCACCGAACTGCTCGGCGACGGCCGGCTGGTCACCATCGTCGGGCCGGGCGGAGCGGGCAAGACCAGGCTGGCCCAGGAGATCGGCATGGCCATCGCCGACGACACCCGCGACGGCGTGTGGCTGGTCGAACTGGCTGCGGTCACCGAGGCCAAGGGCATCGTGCCGGCGATGATCGGCGCGCTGGGGCTGCTGGACACCCGGGCCGTCGACCGGCGCAGCGAGCGCGCCGCCCGCGACTCCACCGACTACCTGTTCGACGTCCTGGCCGACGCCGACTGCCTGCTGGTCGTGGACAACTGCGAGCACCTGGTGGCCGCCGCCGCCGACCTGGTCGACGCCCTGCTCGCCCGCAGCCCGGGCCTGCGGGTGCTGGCGACCAGCCGCGAGCCGCTGGGCATCGTCGGCGAGGCGCTGTGCCTGGTGCCGCCGCTCGGCCTGCCTCCGGTCGACGGCTCGGTCGCCGACGTCGCCGGGTATCCGTCGGTGCGCCTGCTGGTCGAGCGCGGGCGGGCGGTGTCCACGGGGTTCACCGTGCACGACGGCAACGTCGGCGACGTCGTCGAGATCGTCCGCCGGCTCGACGGCCTCCCGCTGGCCATCGAACTGGCCGCGGCCCGGCTGCGGGTGATGCCGATCGGGGAGATCACCGCGCGGTTGTCCGACCGGTTCCGGCTGCTCACCGGGGGCAGCCGGACGGCGATGCCGCGGCACCGGACGCTGCGGGCGGTGGTGGAGTGGAGTTGGGACCTGCTGGCCGCCGACGAGCGGCTGCTGGCCGAGCGGCTCGCCGTCTTCCCGGCCGGCGCGACCCTGGCGGCGGCGTCCGACGTCTGCGCCGACGACCGGCTGCCCGCCGAGTCCATCGCCGACCTGGTGCTGTCGCTGGTCGACAAGTCGCTGCTGACCGCGGTCGACGGACCCACCGCCCGCTACCGGATGCTGGAGACGATTCGCGAATACGGGGTGGAGCGGCTGGCCGAGCGAGGTGAGGCGGACGCGGCCCGGGCCGCGCACGCCCGGTACTACGCGGGTCTGGCCCGGGAGATGGACCCGCTGCTGCGGACCGCGGTCCAGTTGCCCGCGATCGCCACGCTGAACGCCGAGCGGAACAACATCGGGTCGGCGTTGCGCTTCCTGGCCGAGTCGCAGGACCTGCGGGACCGGGACGCCTGCATGGACCTGGCCATGGACATGGCCTGGTACTGGGGGATGATCGGCGCGGAGGCCGAGACCGCCTCCTGGATGACCGCGGCGCTCACCGCCACCGAAGGACGGGACCACCCGGGTCGCATCTGGGCGAGGGCCACGGTGGACATGATCACGGCCTTCACCGGGGGATGGCCCAACGGTGACGGGAACGACTTCCGCGTCCTGAGCCGGCAATTGGCCGAGGATCTGTTCGCCGCCTGGCCGCCGCCCAACCCCGGGTTCGCCATGCTGCCGGCCATGCTCGCGTTGTTCGCCGGCGACGCCGCCCTGGCCGAGAGCATCGTCACGGTCGCCCTGGACTCCGGCGATCCCTGGATTGCCGCCACCCTGCGGGCGAGCCGGGTGATGTTCGCCGAGAACGAGGGCGACCTGGACCGGGTGCGGACCAACGTGGACGCCGCGCTGGCCGGCTTCGAGCAGATCGGCGACCGCTGGGGCATGTCGTCGGTGCTGGCCGCGCGCGGCAACCTGCGCGCGCTGGACGGCGACACCCCGGGCGGCATCGACGATTACGAGCGCGCCCTGAGCTATGCCCGCCAGCTCGGCTCCGGGGACGACGAGGCGATGGTCCGCATGCGGCTGGCCGGCCTGCTGATGCGGACGGGCGAGCTGGACCGGGCGGCGACGATGATCGACGAACTGCAGCAGCAGATGTCCGACCGGTCCTACGGTTTCGACCGGGGCCTGTTCGCCCGCAGCATGGCGGCCATGGTCCGGCTGCTGGCCGGCGATCTGGACGGCGCCCAGGCGCTGGCCGATCAGCTCCGGGAGGAACGCGAGCAGCGCGGCTCCGACCTGCTCGACGGGCACGCGGCCGCGATGGCCTGCGGGGTGACGGCGGTGATCGCGGTGCACGCCGGACAGCTCGACCGGGCGATCGCCGATGTCCGGACCGCCCACCCGCTGGCGGTGACCACCCAGGACATGCCCGTCGTGGCCACGACCGGGGTGGCGGTGGCCTGGGTGGCCGCGGCCATGGGGAAACCGGAAGCGGCCGCGAAAGCAATAGGGGCAGCCGCGCGGTTACGGGGGAGCGACGACTCCGGCGACCCGATCGTGGCCCGGCTGACGATCCGGCTGCGCGACGAATTGGGGAACGATTTCGACCGGTGTCACCGGGAGGGAAAGAAACTCGATCGTGCCGACGCGATTCTGGCGATCGACCCCGACCGGATCCTCGTCGTCGAGCCGGATCGGTCGTCCTGATTGAGGGGCTTGTCCTTATCCGTTGTTCCGGTTCTTCTCCCCACCGTTTCCCGGGTTCCCGTTCCCGTTCCCATTGCCGCTCCCATTGCCGTTGCCGTTTCCATTCCCATTACCGCCATTGCCGTTTCCGAGCGGATCGGCGGAGATGTCGGAATTCGGCGCCGGTTCGTCGACGGTGACGCCCGGGCCGGCCGGGGCGGTGCCGGCCGGCGGGTCCGTCTGGGCGGTCGGGGTCGCGCCCGACGTTCCGTCGGACGGCTGGTCAGCCGCACTGGACTGGATCGACGTCGGCGGGCCGGCCGGTTGCGGGACGTTCACGGTCGGATCGGGCGAAGGAGCCGTCGGGGTCTGCCCGACGTCGGTCCCGACTGACGGCTGGGCGGGCGGCGACGGCGGGTCCGGGTCCCGCAGCACCGCGAAGCTCCCGATCAGCCCGGCCGTCGCCACGACGGCCGCAACGGCCCAGGCCAGCCATCGACGGCGGCGACCCGACTCCGGCGGACGCTCCGTCCGTTCCCGCGGATCCGGCCGGGGGCGATCGTCCAGCCGCTCGATCACCTGATCGGCGGTCGGCCGCCGCTCGGGGTCCTCGTCCGTCATCGAACGAATCAGGTCCGGCCAGGGCGCGGGCAGGTCGGCGGGGATGACGGGATCTCGCAGGATCCGGGCCAGCGCGGCCTCCATCGGCGCGCCGGGGAACTCCCGCCGACCGGTCAGGCACTCCAGCAGGACCAGACCCAGCGAGTAGATGTCGGAGGGCGGCCCGACGGTGCGGCCGAGGGCCTGCTCGGGGCTCATGTAGGGCGCGGTGCCGGGAACGGCGTCGTCCCGGGTCAACGGCTCGCCGTCGACCTCCCGGGCGATGCCGAGGTCGGCCAGCTTGACCGGTTCCGGCCGCGAGAACAGCACGTTGCCCGGCTTGATGTCGCGGTGGACGAGTCCATGGGTGTGCAGGGCGGCGAGGGCGGCGGCGACGCCCTGCCCGATCCTTCGCACGTCCGCCGGGTCGAGGGGACCGGCGGCAATCGTGTCGGACAGGGTGGGGCCGTCGACGTATTCGGTGACCAGGTAGCACAGGTCGGCCGGCGAGCTGGCTGCGCCGTGCGTCGTCCCCGGGTGTGCGTCGTACACGGCGACCAGGTTGGGCGAGTTCACCGCGGCGGCCAGCCGCATCTCCCGTCGGCGACGCTCCGGGAGCGCGCCGTCCGATGCGTCCGGACGGAAGACTTTGACCGCGACGCGGCGCTGCAGCACCGTATCGGTGGCCCGGTAGACGGTGGCGGATCCCCCGTCGCCGGCGCGCGCTTCGATCCGGTAGCGGTCGCGCAGAACGGTGCCCGGCCCGATCTCGACCGGTTGCGCAGGATCGTCGGGGCCGGCGGCGGGCCGGGTCGGCGGAGCGGTGGTGTGGTGCGGTAACGGTTGGGTCATGGTCAGTTGGGCATCCTCCACGAACCGCAGGGCTCGTTCAGTCAACTCAGGTTCCCGGGAGGGTGAGCGGTCAATCCGCGCGCGAGATCGGCCCCCGCCCAGGGCGGGGGCCGACCGATCGAGGGCGTCACTCAACCCAGGATGCCCAGCAGCTGGTTCAGCAGGGCTGCGATCTGACCGAGGATCGCGCTCAGCGGGAGTCCGCCGTCGAGCAGGCCCGCGACGGCGCACAGCAGGTTGCCGACCAGGTTCCCCGGTCCGGCGTCGGCGGTGATGTTCAGATGGACGGTGTCCAGGTGGACCTGCAGGCCGAGCAGGTCAAGATCCACCGGCCCGAGGACGAGATCGAGGATTTGGCACGAACTCGCGGCCTGGGCCAGACCGACCGGGATCGCCGCGGCCTGTGTCCCCTGGGTGACGGTGCCGTCCCTGTCGGTGACCGTGCCGGTGAAGGTGCCGACCGCGTTCAACACGCCGTCCTCGACGACGAATCGCTGCACGTCGAAGGTGCCGGCGACAACCCCGGAGCCGTCCGCCATCGTGCCGCTGATCGGCACGGCGGTCGGATCGGCAGCCACCGGAAGGGCTTGCTGGTCGGCCGCTTGGGCGGTGGCCGGGCCACCGATGCCGATCGAGAGCAACAGCGCCGCGGCCATTCCGACCAGTACGGCCAGAATCTTCCTGATCATCTCAGAACTTCCTTTCGCCTTGATTGACTCGTCCCGTTCTGTGTCGCCTTCCTCCGTTCTTCCGGGGCACCTTCGTGATGCCGTCGAGTAAGAGACCAATCCAGGGGCGCGTCGTCACGCGAAAACCAGAAAGAATCTCGGGGAAATTCTGGAAAGGGCTGCTGACGTGCGAAAACAAGGACGGAAAATTCGGAGAAATCTTGGCCTGAACGCGGAGCGACCCGCCTGGTGCGC
>JBDHZW010000178.1:0-10535 GCA_039812105.1 Nakamurella sp. | reverse complement strand
CCGTCGCGCAGCATCGCCGCGACCTGGGTGACGGCCAGGGGCGCCCGCTTCTCGGCGGGCTCCTCCTCCGGCTCGAGGTCGTCGAACACGGTGCCGTCCTCGAACAGCTCCCGGTCGGACTCGTCACCGATCTTGGGGCACACCACGTATGCCTGGTGCCCCTTGCCGACCTCCTCCCGGATCCGCTCCCAGGCCCGGGCCACCCACGTCGGCTTCTCCGCGGCCGGCACGACCGTGGTGCCGATCGGCGACCGACCTCGCGGCAGCTGGGTCAGGGTGGACGTGTCCAGGTCCCCGAACACCGTCATCGCCACCGTCCGCGGGATCGGCGTCGCCGTCATCACCAGCACGTGCGGCGGGCTGCCCTCGGGATGCTTGGTGCGCAAGGCATGTCGCTGCTCGACGCCGAACCGGTGCTGCTCGTCGACCACGATCAGCCCCAGATTGGCGAAGAACACGCCCTCGGACAGCAGTGCGTGCGTGCCCACGACGATGCCGGCCTGCCCGGACACGATGTTCAACAGCGCCTGCTTCCGCGCCTTGGCCCCGAGCGAGCCGGTGAGCAGGGTGATGGCGGTCGACTCGGCCGGCGCGCCCAGCTCCCCGCCCCGACCCAAGGGGCCCAGCACGTCCCGCAGCGACCGGGCGTGTTGTGCGGCCAGCACCTCCGTCGGCGCCAGCATCACTGCCTGCCGACCGGAGTCGATCACCTGCAACATCGCCCGCAACGCGACCACCGTCTTGCCCGAGCCGACCTCGCCCTGCAGCAGCCGGTTCATCGGGTGGATTGTGGCCAGGTCGGTCGCGATCGTCTCGCCGACCTGCCGCTGACCGTCGGTCAGTTCGAAGGGCAGATTGGCGTCGAACGCGTCGAGCAGCCCGCCGGGAACCCGCGGGCACGGCTCGGCCGGGAACCGCTTGCCCTCCGCGCGCCGCCGGGCCAGCACCAGCTGCACCGACAGGGCCTCGTCGTACCGCAGCCGCTTCTGCGCCTGCTCCAGGTGGCTGTGGTTGCGCGGCCGATGGATGTCGTGCAGGGCGGTGGCCAGGTCGATCAGCCCGTCGCCGGCGGCGAGCAGCACCTCGGGCACCGGGTCGTCGACGGCCGGTTTCAGGTCGAGCACCGTGCGCACCGACCGTTGCAGCACGGCCTGGGTGATCCCCTCGACCAGCGGGTACACCGGGATGACGCCGCCCGGGAAGGACTCGATGATCTCCAGCAGGTCGCTGTCGTCGCGCGGCCCGGCGCCGGCGGTGTCGGACAGGATGGCCACGGACGGCGAGCTCATCTGCAGCTTGTTCTGGAACTGGGTGATCTTGCCCGAGAACATCGCGTCGGTGCCCGGCGGCAGCAACCGACCCCAGTGGTACTGGTTGAAGAACGTGCAGGTCAGCTGCCGGCTGCTGTCCCCGATGATGACGTTGGTGATGTGCTTGACGCCCGGCCGGCCGCGGCCCTTGCGACCGCCGCCGTACCCGCCGCCGCGGTAGCCGAGGTCGCGTTCGTTGACCTTGACCACCCGCCCCCACACCGTGGCCCGCTCCCCCACCACCAGCTTGGCCAGGTCGGTCAGCTGGCCCCGCTGGTCGTACTTGCGCGGGTAGTACCGCAGCAGGTCGCCGACCGTGACCAGGTCGAGCTTCTCGGCCAGGCGGGTTGCCGTCCGCGCTCCGACCAGCCCCTTCAGCGGCGTGTCCAGCCCGATCCGTTCCACGGTGCGCGCGTCCCGTCTGCTCTATCCGCCGGCCACCCGGCGTCGTGCCGTCCATCTTGACCGCCGGCACCGACAGTCCGGATCCGACCCTCCGGGAATGTGGACAACTCGGGTGGGGATGGCGACAGGTGTCGAGCGGGTCAGTCCAGCCGGGTGATCTGCAGGTCGAACGGCATCCCGGTGGAGTACAGCTGCTCGATCACCTCGCCGGGGCGGTCGGTGTGCAGGTGGAAGGCGGGCGACCGGTCGGTCGGCCAGATCGCGACCTCCCGGCACAGCCGGTTCAGGTCGCCGGTCAGCGCGGCCATCGCGTCCGGGTCGACGTGCATCGTGCAGGTGATCTCGGCCAGGAACGCCGCGCCCCGGTTCTCCCCCGGCAGCGCGCCGCAGGCAGCCGGAGCAGCCGGCGGCAGCGGGTCCCGGGATTCCAGTTCCAGCGCCATCAGCAGCATGCCGACCAGGGCCCGGGTCCGGTAGTCGGCCCGATCGACCGGATCGTCGGGCAGTCCGATCCGCCACCCGTTGACGGCGGCCCCGGCGGCCAGCGCGGCCACCCGGTGCAGATCGGCGCCGTCGACGACCAGTTCGGCCGCCGCGACTCCGGCCGAGCGGGCGGATTCCGCGGCGGTCGGGCCGCCCGGGGTCAGGGTCGCCCGGCCGGCGACCGGATCGTGCATCGCGGCGGCCGCGGCATTCAGCCCGGCGGCCAGGGCCAGCGCGCCCGCGGCGTCGGCACCGGGGTCGACTCCGCCCATCAGGTCGATCGGCGGCTGGACGGCCAGCCGGCGACGGGTCTCGGCGACGCCCGCGGCGAAGCCCGCCAGGTAGTCGCGCAGCATGCGCGCGGACGCCTCGCTCAACGCCACCACCGGGGCCGGCGGCGGCAGGTCGCCGATGGCACTGTGGACGGCCGCCCCGCCCTCGTCGATCGCGGCGCGTTCCTGCTCGGTGGGCGTGACGTCCCAGAAGGCGACCACCGAGAGATCCTGCCGGCGCAGCCGATCGAACCAGCGGCGGACCAGGTCGGCATCCAGCGCGGTCATGCGTCCCATGGTGCCCGGCCCGCTGACGGTGCCTTGCTGTCGGGCGACCGTCAGGCGACCGCCCGGCTCATCCGGGCCACCGCAGCACGCACCAGCTCCCGCTCCGGCGCGGTCAATTCATCGGCCCTGGCCTCGACGATCCAGGCGACCCGCTCCAGGTCGGTGGAACAGTGGGATCCCCGTCGCCGCCGGGTTTGGAGTCTGCGCCGGCGATCAGTACCCTGGTGTGGTTGCCCGGCGGCTGCCGGGCGGTTTCGGACTGCACTGATCGGCCGCTGCGACACCGGGTCGGCCGCTTGCTTGGATTGTGACAGGGGTGTTCGGCGTGGCTGCCGTGTGTGACGTGTGTGGCAAGGGCCCGGGATTCGGCATGAGCGTGTCCCACTCGCATCGGCGGACGCATCGCCGGTGGAATCCCAACATTCAGCCGGTGCGGGCCCAGGTGGCTCCCGGCACGGTGCGCAAGCTGAACGTGTGCACCTCGTGCATCAAGGCGGGCAAGGTCGTCCGCGGCTGACCAGGCCGGGCGACCGCCCCGACAACGCCGAGAACGGCGCCGATCGACGTTGATCGGCGCCGTTTCTGGCGTCTCCGGGACCCCTCGTGGAGCCCGGAGAAGTATCAGGACAGCTGGGTCATCCAGCCGTGGGTGTCGGCGACCCGTCCGTACTGGACGTCGGTCAGTTTCTGCCGCAGCTGCATGGTGATCGGCCCCGGCTGCCCGCCGTTGATCTCGAAGCCGCCCTCGGCGTGCAGCACCGACCCGACCGGGGTGATCACCGCGGCCGTCCCGCAGGCGAAGACCTCGGTGAGTTCGCCGCTCTCCACCTTCTTGGCCCACTCGTCGGTGGAGATCCGGCGTTCGGTGGCCGAGTAGCCCAGCTCCCGGGCCATCGCCAGCAGCGAGTCCCGGGTGATGCCGGGCAACAGGGAGCCGGACAGCTCGGGCGTCACCAGTTCCGCGGCGGGACCGGAGCCCATCACGAAGAACAGGTTCATGCCGCCCATCTCCTCGACCCAGCGCCGCTCGACCGCGTCGAGCCAGACGACCTGGTCGCAACCCTTCTCGGCGGCCTGCGCCTGGGCCGCGAGGGAGGCGGCGTAGTTGCCGCCGAACTTCGCCGCCCCGGTGCCGCCGGGAGCCGCCCGGACGTACTCGGTGGACCACCACACGCTGACCGGCGCCACCCCGCGCGGGAAGTACGGCCCGGCCGGCGACGCGATGATGCAGAACAGGAAGCTGCTGGACGGCCGCACGCCCAGCCCGACCTCGGTGGCGATGACGAACGGCCGGATGTACAGGGACGACTCCCCGCCGGACGGCACCCAAGCGCCGTCGACCGCGAGCAGCTCCCGGATGGCCGCCAGGAACCACTCCTCCGGCAGCCGCGGGACGGCCAGCCGGTCGGCCGACCGGTTGAACCGGGCCGCGTTGGCCTCCGGCCGGAACGCGGCCAGGGTGCCGTCGACCCGGGAGAAGACCTTGAGCCCCTCGAAGATTTCCTGCCCGTAGTGCAGCACCATCGTCGCGGGATCCAGGCTGAACGGCCCGTACGGGACCACTCGCGGATCGTGCCAACCCTGGCCCTCGTCGTAATCGATGAGCACCATGTGATCGGTGAAGTAGCGGCCGAATCCGGGCGCGGCGTGGATCTCGTCCCGGCGGCTGACACTGACCGGCGTGGGATGCAGTTCACGCCGGAACGTCGGGACCGGGGTCTCTCCGGCGGTGGAGGTCGTCATGGATCAACGATATCGCAAATAGTAGGACGTCCGAGTATCTCCCCCACCACCCGGCGCCCGATCAGGCCAGTTCTACCCGATTGGACCGGTCAGCGCACGTGGGAGGGCACGAACGGGGGCTTGACCACCCGCACCCGCATCCGCCGGCCGCGGACGTCGACGGCGATCTCGTCACCCTCCACCACCCCGGCCACGGTGTCGATCAGGGCGAGCGCGATGCCGACCCCCAGGGTCGGCGAGAAGGTGCCCGACGTGGTCTCGCCGATTCTGGTTCCGGCGTCGTCGACGACCGGCAGGTGGCCGCGCAGGACGCCCCGGTCCAGCGCGAGCAACCCCCACGACGCCCGGTGCGGCCCGTTCTCCCGCTCGGCGAGCAGGGCGTCCCGGCCGAAGAAGCTCGGCTTGCGCCAGCCGACCGCCCAGCCGACCCGGGCCTGCACCGGGGTGATCTGCGGGCTCAGGTCCTGCCCGTGCAGCGCGTAGCCCATCTCGGTGCGCAGGGTGTCCCGGGCGCCCAGACCGGCCGGTCGGCCGCCGCGCACCCCGGCCTCGTGCACCACCGCGTCCCAAACCTGCTCGGCCGCGTCCCACGGGGGCACCAACTCGTAGCCGTGCTCGCCGGTGTAGCCGGTGCGGCAAACCCGGACCGGGAGGCCGTCCAACGAACCGTCCCGCCAGGCCATGTAGTCCAGCTCGGAGGGCAGGCCGACCGCGTCGAGCACCTCCGCGGACCCCGGTCCCTGCACCGCCAGCACCGCGAAATCGGTGTGCCGGTCGACGATCTCGAGACCATCCGGGGCACCGGCGGCCAGTGCCGCGACGACCGCCGCGGTGTTCGCCGCGTTCGGGATGAGGAACACCTCGTCGGGCGAAACCAGGTAGGCGATCAGGTCGTCGAGCACGCCGCCGTCGCCCGTGCAACACAGGGTGTACTGGGCCTGGCCCGGCCGGATCCGGCCGAGGTCGTTGGCCAGGCAGTCGTTGAGAAACGCCGCGGCCCCCGGACCGGTGACCGACGCCTTGCCCAGGTGGGACACGTCGAACACGCCGACCGCGGTGCGCACCGCGGTGTGCTCGGCCACCACCCCGGCGCCGGCGTAGGAGATCGGCATGTCCCAGCCGCCGAACGCCCCCATCGTGGCGCCCAGCGCACGGTGCCGGGCGTCCAGTGGCGAGAGCTTGAGCGGCCCGGGGAGCTCGGCCCCGTCATCGGTGGTGCCTGCAGCGTCGGACATGACCCGACCGTAACGCCCCCGCCCACGACGACGCCCGCGGACCCGACGGCTACGGTCGAGTCGACGACCGCGCCCACCCGTCCGCCGATGCTTCACCCCCGCCGAGGAGTTCCGCCCGATGACCCGATTGAGCCTGACCTCCGCCGATCCGCTGACCGTCAAGGCGGGTGCCCTGGTGGTCGCCGCCTTCCAGGGCGCGGACGGTCCGATCGCCGCCGACGACCGGTTCGCCGCCCTGGTCAATGCCGCGGCGCTGGCCGGCGGCAGCGGCAAGCCGGGTTCGATCGTCACCATTCCCGGCGCCGGCGCCGTCGGGGCCGAACGGGTGGTGGTGGTCGGGATCGGGTCGACGCCCGACCACGAGGAGATCGACGAGACGGACGACCTGGCGGAACGGGTGCGCAAGGCGGCCGGCGCCGCGTCGAGGGCGGTCGCCGGCCAGTCCAAGGTGGTCTCCACCCTGTCCCTGACCGGCCTGGCCGCCGCCGCCCAGGGACACCTGCTGGGCGCGTACGTCTTCGACACGTACCGCAAACCCGCGGCCGAGCCGGTCGAGGCGGTCGTGCTGGCGGTGCCGTCGGCGAACAAGGCCGCCAAGGAGGCGGTCGAGCAGGCGACGATCGTCGCCGAGTCGGTCGAGTTCGCTCGGAGCCTGGTCAACACCGCGCCCAACGACCTTTATCCCGCCGAGTTCGCCTCCCGGGCGTCGGCGGCGGCCCGCAAGGCCGGCCTGACCGTCGAGGTGCTGGACGAGAAGGCGCTGGCCAAGGGCGGCTACGGGGGCATCCTCGGCGTCGGATCCGGCTCGTCCCGGCCGCCCCGGCTGGTCCGGATCGCCTACACCCCGGCGCGCGCGGCGACCACGGTGGCGCTTGTCGGTAAGGGGATCACCTTCGATTCCGGCGGCATCTCGATCAAGCCCGGCCCGAAGATGGACCAGATGACCAGCGACATGTCGGGCGCGGCGGCCGTCGTCGCGACGGTGCTGGGCGCGGCCCGGCTGGGACTGCCGGTCACCGTCGTCGCCTACGCGGCGCTGGCCGAGAACCTGCCGTCCGGCACCGCCTACCGGCCCGGCGACGTGCTGCGCCACTACGGGGGCGGCGCCAAGAACAGCGGCAGGACCGTGCATGTGCTCAACACCGACGCCGAGGGCCGGCTGGTGCTGGCCGACGCGATCGTCCGGGCCTGCGAGGACGACCCGGATTACCTGCTGGAGACCTCGACCCTGACCGGCGCGCAGATCGTCGCGCTGGGCAAACGGACCATGGGCGTGATGGGCACGCCGGCGCTGCGCGACCGGGTGGCCGCGGTGGCCCGCCAGGTCGGCGAGGGCGGCTGGGCGATGCCGCTGCCGCCGCACCTGCGGGACGGGCTCGATTCGCCCCTGGCGGACCTGCAGAACATCTCCGGCGAGCCGGCCGGCGGCATGCTGGTCGCCGGTCACTACCTGTCCGAGTTCGTCGCCGACGGGGTGCAGTGGGCGCACCTGGACGTCGCCGGTCCGGCGTTCAACGACGGCAAGGCCTACGGCTACACCGCGCCCGGCGGCACCGGCGTCCCGGTCCGCACGCTGCTGGCCACCCTGGCCGACCTCGCGTCCGGCTGACCCCTCACCACTCACCGGCAGCGGGGAACGCCGAGCCTCCGGGCGCACCCGATGCCGCGCGGATCAACAACCACCGCGCGGATGAACCCGCAACGAATGTGACCGGTGAGGCGCGGGTCAACGATTTCAGCCGCGCCGGCGTAGTTGATCCGCGCGGGCAAAGGGGGCGTCAGTCGCCCAGAGCGTCGCGCTGGGCGCGCTCGCGCAGGATGTTCTGCCGGCGGGAGTAGTCGCGCATCCGCTGCGGGTAGCCGACGATCATCGCGTCGTAGATCGGCAACTCGTGCTCGCGGGCGAACTTCTGCGCGGCCTTGGGCGAGGAGATCCGGCGGCGGGTGAACTCCCCGTCGTGCGCCACCAGCACCACGCTGGTGCCGGTGACGGCGGTCTTCGGCTCGACGTAGACCTCGACGCCACGACGACGGCCCGCCCACTCGGCCAGGTCGTCGGTCACCTTGCTGCGCCGGCCGCGGCCGGAACCACCACCCGACGAAGATGCGGACGAGCTGGACGACCGCCGCAGCCAGGAGAACATGCCCATCGCCGAACCGATCTCCGTTTCACTCGCCGGGACCCGCCGGCCCGGCCCACGAACCTGCCCCCCAGTGTTCCCGATCACCGGCAATCGGTTGACAGGGCGCCGATTGTGCGGGGATGCCAAGATGGACCTCGCGCCGCCGGGGAGCGCTGTTCGCGGCTCACCGTGCCTGCCGCGGGCCTGCCGTGGCCGGAATCCCGACGCGCGCGACAGCGTTGGCTTTACCAGTAACGAGATTCATGTTCAACGAGTCGCACACGGCCGCTGAACTGGGAAGAGGAGCGCGTAGCGATGACCGACACCAACGTCGATCTGGTCGTCCTGGGCGGTGGTTCGGGCGGCTACGCGGCCGCCCTGCGGGCCGCGGAACTGGGCATGTCGGTGGCCCTGATCGAGAAGGAGAAGGTCGGCGGGACCTGCCTGCACTGGGGTTGCGTGCCGGCCAAGACGCTGCTGCACGCCGCCGAAGTGGCCGACGAGGCCCGCGAGGGCGCGTCAATCGGCGTCAAGTCCAGCTTCGACGGCATCGACACCGCCGCCCTGCTCAAGTACAAGGACGGGATCATCACCCGCCTGTACAAGGGTCTGCAGGGTTTGATCAAGTCGCGCGGCATCACGCTGGTCGACGGCGTCGGCAAGTTCGTCGGCCCGAACACCGTGGTGGTCGGCAACGACCGGTACATCGGCAAGGACGTCGTGCTGGCCACCGGCTCGTACTCCAAGTCCCTGCCCGGGCTGGAGATCGAGGGCCGGGTGATCACCTCCACCCAGGCGCTGAGCCTGGAGTGGGTGCCGGAGACCGCGATCGTGCTCGGCGGCGGCGTCATCGGCGTCGAGTTCGCCTCCACCTGGGCCTCGTTCGGCACCGACGTGACGATCATCGAGGCGCTGCCCACCCTGGTCCCGCTCGAGGATCCGTGGGCCAGCAAGCTGCTGGAGCGCGCGTTCCGCAAGCGCAAGATCAACTTCAAGACCGGCACCCGGTTCCAGAGCGTCACCCAGGACGATTCCGGCGTCACGGTGACCGTCGAGGGTGGGGCCCAGTTCAAGGCCGACCTGCTGCTGGTCGCGGTCGGTCGCGGCCCGTACACCGCCGGGTGCGGGTACGAGGAGGCCGGCATCACCATGGACCGCGGCTTCGTCATCACCGACGAGCGGCTGCACACGAACCTGCCGCACGTGTACGCGGTCGGCGACATCGTGCCCGGCCTGCAGCTGGCCCACCGCGGCTTCCAGCAGGGCATCTTCGTGGCCGAGGAGATCGCCGGCCTGAACCCGGTGGTCATCCCGGACGAGCGCATCCCGAAGATCACCTACTGCGACCCGAACGTGGCCTCCGTCGGCATCACCGAGGCGGTCGCCCAGGAGCGGTACGGCAAGGACAACGTCGAGTCCTACGTGTACGACCTCGGCGGCAACGGCAAGTCGCAGATCCTCAAGACCGCCGGCGGCATCAAGGCCGTCCGGGTCAAGAACGGACCGGTGGTCGGCGTGCACATGGTCGGCGCCCGGATCGGCGAGCTGATCGGCGAGGCCCAGCTGGTCGTCGGCTGGGAGGCCCACCCCGAGGACGTCGCCCCGATGATCCACGGCCACCCGTCCCAGTACGAGGCCTTCGGCGAGGCGATGCTGGCGATGGCCGGCAAGCCGCTGCACGTGCACGACTGACCCGTTCGCCGGCCGGCGCGCGGTCGCTCCGGCGAGTCGACCGACCGCCGGCCGGGAACCCGATCACCAGCCGCCCCACCACGGTTTCACCCGGGTCCCGGCCCCGGACACCAGCGAGGAGAGCAACACCCATGTCCCATTCCGTCCAGATGCCCGCGCTCGGCGAGAGCGTCACCGAGGGAACCGTCACCCGATGGCTCAAGAACGTGGGCGATCAGGTCGAGGTCGACGAACCCCTGCTGGAGGTCTCGACCGACAAGGTCGACACGGAGATCCCCGCCCCGTACAGCGGCGTGCTGGAGAAGATCCTCGTCGCCGAGGACGAGACCGCGGACGTGGGCGCGGATCTGGCGATCATCGGGGACGGATCGGGGGCGTCCGCCGAATCGGCGGCCGCGCCGGAACCGGAACCGGAAGCGGCGCCCGCCGCGGAGGCCGCGCCGGCCGAGGCACCGTCGACGGAGGCTGAGGCACCGGCCGAGAAGCCGAAGGCCGCCACCGGCGCGTCCGCGTCCGGCACGTCGGTCAAGCTGCCGGAGATGGGCGAGTCGGTCACCGAGGGCACCGTCACCCGCTGGCTCAAGGCTGTCGGCGACGACGTCGCCGTGGACGAGCCGCTGGTCGAGGTGTCCACCGACAAGGTCGACACCGAGGTGCCGTCCCCGGTCGCCGGCACCCTGCTGGAGATCAGCGTCGGCGAGGACGAGACCATCGAGGTCGGCGGTCAGCTCGGCATCATCGGCGACGCCTCCGCCGCCCCGGCCCCGGAGCCCGAACCGGCCCCCAAGGAAGAAGCACCCAAGGCCGAAGCACCGAAGGCCGAAGCACCGAAGGCCGAGGCGCCCAAGCCGGCCGCCGCACCACCGCCACCGGCCCCGACCGCGTCGCCCGCCGCTCCGCCGGAGCGTCCGGCGGCTCAGGCGCTGCCGCCGGAGCGGGTGCCGGAGGGCACCTACGTCACCCCGGTGATCCGCAAGCTGGCCG
>JBDHZW010000177.1:0-10569 GCA_039812105.1 Nakamurella sp. | reverse complement strand
CGGCGCTACCTGATCGAGCGGGTCTTGCCCCGGCCCAGGAAGCCCACCACGATCCCGGCGACCAGCAACACGGCGGCGATGATCAGCAGCCACTTCAGGGCGGTGAACAGCAGTCCGCCGAGGCCGAGCAGGATGGCCAGGACGATGAGGACGATGGCGAGCACCATGGTTCGCGCTCCTTCCGAACGGTGTGTGCCCGCCTGGTACCCACCGCCGGCGGCCACCGAAACGTTCGCCAGGCGAATCGAGTCCACTTCGTGATCTGGCCCGTCGCCGGGCCGGTCAGCTGACCCGGTGGATCGCGGCGTCCAGCACCAGGCTCGCCGCCCACGCCCGCGCGCGGTCGAGTTCCCCGTCCACCAGCGGACCTTCCATCGACCGCACGTGGAAGCTCTGCGAGCACAGGATCGTGGCGCCCCGGTCGCGCAGCCGGCGGGCGGCGGCCCGGGCCGCCGACCCGGGCAGCCGGGGCCGGTCGATCCGGGTGTCGAAGGTCGCCGCCGGCTGGCCCCTCTCCAGCCGCAACCGCTCGATCCACTCGCGCAGCCCGTCGGCCTCGGCGGGCGCAGCGGCGCCCCGACGCGCGGCATCGGCCCGGGTCTGCTGCTTCGGCAGGCCGAACGCGTGGGTGGGCGCGCCGGCGATCAACAGGTCGACCCGGCCACCGAACTCCACCGGAGCCTCGGCGATCGGGACCAGGTCGACGCACGCGCCGCGCGCGGTCAGCCCGTCGACCAGCGCCGCGGCGAGATCGCGGGTGTTGCCGAACATCGACTCGTACACGACGACGGCACGCATGGCCGCTCATCCCCTCCCACGCAGAAGGACGATCCATCGCCCACTCTGTCCGAATTCGTCCCCGCCGGGCAGAGCCTAAGGTCCCGTCGCCGGGTTCGCCCGGTTCGCCGATCCGTGCCAGGCTGCCGGTCATGCGCATCCTGTCCATCCAGTCGTCGGTCGCCTACGGGCACGTCGGGAACTCGGCGGCGGTCTTCCCGCTGCAGCGCCTGGGCCACGAGGTGATCGCGGTGAACACCGTGCACTTCTCCAACCACACCGGCTACGGGGCGTGGCGGGGCATCGTGATGGACCCGGCCGTCATCGCCGACGTGATTGCCGGGGTCGCCGACCGGGACGCGCTGGCGTCGGTGGACGCGGTGCTGACCGGCTACCAGGGCTCGCCCGGGGTGGCCGCGGTGGTGCTGGAGACGGTCGAGCGGGTGCGGGCGCGCAACTCCTCCGCCGTGTACTGCGCCGACCCGGTGATGGGCGACGTCGGCCGGGGCATGTTCGTGCTCCCCGGGGTGCCGGAACTGATCCGGGAGCAGGTGGTACCAGTGGCGGATGTGTTGACGCCCAACGCGTTCGAGCTGTCGTACCTGGCGTTCGGCGGGGATCCGGCGGAGGTGGACGCCGCCCGGGTGGATTCGGCCGACGAGCTGCTGGCGGCGGTGGACACGGTGCGGGCGATGGGACCGCGGACGGTGCTGGTGACCTCGGTGCAGGGGTCGGTGGTGGAACCGGGCCAGATCGGCATGGTCGCGGTCGACGACTCCGGCGCCTATCTGGTGCGGACGCCCGAGCTGCCGCTGTCGGTGAACGGGGCCGGTGACGTCACCGCCGCGCTGTTCCTGGCCCATCTGCCGGACGGCGCGCCGACCGCGCTGGCCCGGGTCGCGTCGTCGGTGTACGGGATCCTGGCCGCCACCCACGCCGCCGGGTCGCGGGAGATCGCGCTTGTCGCCGCGCAGGACGTCGTCGCGAACCCGCCCGCCGAGTTCCCGGTCGAGCAGATCCGCTGACGCCCGGCCCCTCCCCTGGTTGGCGGCGCCGCGTCCCGTGGGGGTCAGGGGCGGCGGCCGATGCGGACGCCGATGCGGACGCCGACCAGCACCCCGATCAGCATGGACAGCGCGCCGGCCGCGGTGGCGCCGGCCAGCTCCCAGCGTCCGGGGCCGGTCCGATCCGCGGGCGGCGGGGCGGATGCCGGTTCGGCGGGCGGGCCCGGTGCGGCGGCCGCAGGTGGGGCCAGGGTCCGGTCGATGGCGACGAAGAACGCGTCGGCGGTCCGTTTGGCCACCGCGCCGAGCACCCGCTGCCCGACGCCGCCGACCATCCCGCCGACGATCGCGTCGGCGTCGTAGTCGACGCGGGTCGTGCCGTCGGACAGGTCGGTGAGGGTGACCGCGACGGTGGTGTCGATGGTGCCGGGGGCGCCGGACCCGGTGGCCCGCAGGGTGAGCGAGCCCGCCGTCGACGAGCCGGGCGCGACCAGGTCGGCGAAGGACACCTCGCCGGCGTACGAGCCCTTGATGGAGGCGACCCCCAGCGTCACCACCAACCGGAACCGGTCGGCCGAGATCGGGCTCAGGCCCTCACATCCGGGGATGACGCCGGCCAGCACATCCGGGTCCCGGATCGCCGACCACACCCGGTCGGGCGGCGCGTGCAGCACCGAGTTGCCGGTGACCTTCATCGCGTCGCACCCTCTCGCCGCAGGTGGAACAGTTCGCTCGGGGACAGCGGCATGTGATCGATCCGGACGCCGGTGGCGTGCTCGACGGCGGCCGCGAGCACCGCGGACACCGGGATCACCCCGGCCTCCCCGGCGCCCTTGATGCCCAACGGGTTCAGCGGCGAGGGCGTCTGCTGGTGACCCAGCTCGATCCGGTCCGGCAGCTCGGTGACGTAGGGCATCAGGAAGTCCATGAACGAGGCGTTGCGCAACTGCCCGTACTCGTCGTAGTCGAGGGTCTCGTACAGCGCCCCGGCGATGCCCTGGGCGACGCCTCCGTGCACCTGGCCGGCGACGATCATCGGGTTGATCAGGGTGCCGCAGTCGTGCACGACGCAGTAGCGGTCGATGCGGATCTCGCTGGTGTCCGGGTCGATCTCGACGACCGCGGCGTGCATGCCGGAGGCGAAGGTGCACCGCGGCGGCGAGTAGTAGTCGCGCGACTCCAGTCCGGGTTCCTGCCCGTCCGGCACCGGCGGCCGGTCCGGGTCGGCGGGGCGGGCGAACTGGGTGGCCGCCTTGGCCGCCTCGTCGAACGCGTAGCGCAGCGGGTTGGACAGCACGGCCACCTGGCCGAGTTCGATGGACGCGGTGGGGTTTCCCTTCACCGCGACGACGCCGTCGACGATCTCCAGGTCGGCCTCGCTGGCCTCCAGGGCGTCGGCGGCCACCTTCAGCGCCTTCGCCTTGACGGATCGGGCGGCCAGGGCCACGGCGGACCCGGACATCACCGCGGCCCGGGAGGCGAAGGTGCCCACCGCATATCCGAACCGGCGGGTGTCGCCGGTGGTGACCCGCACCCGCTCGAACGGCACCCCGAGCTCGTCGGCGACGATCTGCGCGAACACGGTCTGGTGTCCCTGACCCTGTGACGTCAGGCCGATGGCCACCTCGACGCTGCCGTCGGTGAGCACCTGCACGTGTGCTCCCTCGTACGGGCCGGGGCCGGTTCCCTCGACGTAGCAACCGATCCCGATGCCGAGCAGCCGCCCGTCGGCCGCCGCCGCGGCTCGGCGGGCGGGAAAGCCGTCCCAGCCGATCAGCTCCTTGATCATCTCCAGCTGGGCCGGGTAGTCGCCGGAGTCGTAGATCAGCGGCCGGCCGTCCTGGAACGTCAGGTGGTGGTCGAACGGGAACTCGTCCGGTTGGATGAAGTTGGCGGCGCGGACCGCGGTCCGGTCCCGGCCGAGGGTGTCCGCGATCCGGTCCATGGTCCGCTCCATGGCGAACACCCCCTGCGGGCGGCCGGCGCCGCGGTACGGGGTGACGATCACCGTGGTGGTGTACATCGACCGGAACTCGACCCGGTAGCTGCCCGGCTTGTACGGTCCCAGCAGTTGGGTGGAGGTGACGATCGGGCAGATGATGCCGTACGGCGTGTAGGCGCCGTTGTCGTGCCAGAAGCTCACGTCCAGGGCGAGAATCCGCCCGTCGTCGTCGAAGCCGACCTCGATGTGCTGCTGCTGGCCGCGCTCGTGGGCGGAGGAGACGAAATGCTCGCGGCGGTCCTCGGTCCACTTGACCGGCCGCCCCAGCCGCATTGCGGCCATCGGCACCAGGATCTCCTCCGGCCAGGGGTGCATGATCTTCACGCCGAAGCCGCCGCCGACGTCGGGGGCGATCACCTCGACCTTGGGCAGCGGCAGATCCAGCTTGGCGGCGATGGCGGCCCGCACCGAGGTCGCCGTCTGGGTGGCCGAGTAGACCCGCAGGCTCCGGTCGTCCGGATCCCACCGGGCGTGCACCGCCTTGCCCTCCAACGGCATCGAGCACGACCGGCTGATCGTCAGGTCGAACGCCATCCGGTGCGGCGCGTTTCGCATGGCGGTGGACACGTCGCCGACGGTCTGGACCAGGTGGGCGGCGACGTTGTCCGGTACGTCCTCGTGCACGGCCTGCCGGGCGCCCCGGGCGGCGTCCAGACCGACGACGGCCGGCAGGATCTCGTAGTCGACGACGATCGCCGCGGCGGCGTCCTCGGCCAGGTAACGATTCTCGGCGACGACCATGGCGATCGCCTCCCCGACGTGATGCACGACCCCGTTGGCCAGCGCGTACCCGGTCCGGCCGGCGTGCAGGGCGGGGTGCGGGATCAGGATCGGCAGCGGTTCGGCGGCTGGGCCGGCCAGGTCCTCGTAGGTGTAGACCGCGACCACCCCGTCCACGTCCAGGGCACCGGTGACGTCGATGTCCCGGATCCGGGCGTGGGCGTGCGGGGACCGGACGAAGGCGGCCTCCAGAGCGTCGGCGGTGGCGCCGATGTCGTCGGTGTACCGGCCGCCGCCGGTGACCAGCCGGCGGTCCTCGACCCGCCGGACCGGCCGTCCCACGTAACGGGAGGCCATCAGGAACCGTCCCGGGTCAGTTCGGCGGCCCGCAGCACGGCGTCCACGATGTTCTGGTAGCCGGTGCAGCGGCACAGGTTTCCGGCGATCATCGCCACGGCCTGATCCCGGGTGGGATCGGGGTTCTCGGCCAGGCCGGCGGTGATCGTGGTCAGGAACCCCGGCGTGCAGAAGCCGCACTGCAGGGCGTGGCATTCGCCGAAGGCGCGCTGCACCGGGTTCAGGGCGTCGCCGTCGGCCAGGCCCTCCACGGTGGTGACGGCCCGGCCGTTCACGGTGATCGCGAAGAGCAGGCAGGAGCGCACCGGTGCGCCGTCCAGCAGCACCGTGCAGGCGCCGCAGACACCGTGCTCGCAGCCGACGTGGGTGCCGGTCAGACCGAGGTCGTGACGCAGGAAGTCGCACAGGGTGCGGCGGGCGACGGCGGGGTGCGATCGGCGCACACCGTTGACGGTGAGCGTGATGTCGTGCCGTTGCTCGGTCATGCCGCCTGCTCCCGGCCGGCCGCGGCGATCGCCCGGTCGCCCGCGCGGATGGTCAGCACACCGGCGAGATGGCGGCGGTAGTCGGCGGTGGCGTGCAGGTCGGTGACCGGGTCGACAGCGTCGTGGGCGGCCGCGGCGGCCTCCCGCGGGTCGGCGTGCCAGGCGTCGGTGAGGTCGAGCACCAGCGGGACGTCGGCGACGCTGACGTACCCGCAGCGCAGCCTGGTCAGCCGGCCCGCGCCGTCGGTCTCGGCGATCGCGGCGACCCCGCACAACGCGTAATCGCCGTTGCGCCTGGCGATCTCCAGGAACGCACTGCCCGAGTGCGCCGGCCGGGCGGGCACATGGGCGCCGACCGCGAGTTCGTCGGGGCGCAGCGCACTGGTCAGTGGGGCCAGGAAGAAATCCCGGGCGGCGACGGTTCTGGTTCCCGCGGCGGACCGGGCGGTGATCGTCCCGTCGGTGACCGCGAGCACCGCGGTGAGTTCGCCGGCCGGGTCGGCGTGCACCAGCGACCCGACGCAGGTGCCCCGATTGCGGATGGTGGGGTGGGCGACGTGCCGCAGCGCCTGTCGCAGCAGCGGCTGGACCCCGCCGGCGGCGACGTCGTGCTCGACCCGGCTGTGCCGGGCCAGCGCGCCGATCGTCACCCCGCTCCCGTCTGCCCGGATGGTGTCCAGGTCGGCCAGCCGGTTGATGTCGACGACATGGGCCGGCTGGGTGAGCCGCATGGCCAGCAGCGGCACCAGCGACTGGCCACCG
The DNA here is from genome assembly GCA_039812105.1 of Nakamurella sp. Lineage (GTDB taxonomy): Bacteria > Actinomycetota > Actinomycetes > Mycobacteriales > Nakamurellaceae > Nakamurella. Next base: position 4,462 of record JBDHZW010000177.1, on the reverse strand, counting down.
GCCAGCACCTTGGCGTCCGACCCGAACTCGGCCAGCAGCGCCAGCGCGGCCTCGACCGAGTCGGGGCCGTGCCACTGGAACGGGGCCGGCTTCATCCCCCGATCCTTCCCCAGCCTCCCCCGCCCCGCACCCCACCCCCGCCCTCCCCTGTCCCGCGCGGATCAACTTCGTCCGCGCGGCTCAACTCGTTGACTCCCGTCACACCCGTCACATTCGGTGGGGTTTCATCCGCGCGGAGGTAGTTGATCCGCGCGGATGGGCGGGGCCGGAGAATGGGACAGGCGACGACCGAGGAGGGGCGATGTCCGACGGCCCACACGAGGAACTGGTTCAGCTCCGGCGAGGCGAGTACCACGACTCGGTGACGCTGCTGCGGGTCTCCCAGGCGGCGGCCGCGGTTCCCGGGGTCGTCGCCGCGCAGGTGGCCATGGCGACCCCGCTCAACCTGGATCTGGCCGCCTCGCTGGGTTTCCCGGTTCCGACGGGCGGCATCGTCAACGACCTGATCGTCGCCCTCCGGGGCACCGGGGACGGGGTCCGGGCCGGGCTGGCCGCGGTCGAGCAGGCCCTGACCACCCGGACGACACCGAGCGACGACGGGCCGCACCGAACCCGCCCACGCACCGTGCGCGCGGCCGGGCGCGCCCACCCCGACGCCCGGGTCGTGCTGCTGTCGGTGCCCGGCCCGGCCGTGCTGGCCGAGGCGCTGGACGCGATCGAGGCCGGCCGGCACGTGATGATCTTCTCCGACAACGTGCCGGTCGCCGACGAGCTCGTGCTCAAGCGGGCGGCCGCGGACGCGGGCGTGCTGGTCATGGGACCGGACTGCGGCACCGCGATCCTCGGCGGGGTCGGGCTGGGTTTTGCCAACGTGCTGTCGGCGGCCGGCGGGCCGCGGGTCGGCGTCGTGGCCGCGTCCGGGACCGGCGCCCAGCAGCTGACCTGCCTGCTCGACGACGCCGGCGTCGCGGTGTCCCACGTGCTCGGCGTCGGTGGGCGTGACCTGTCCGCCGACGTCGGGGCGCTGGGCACGCTGGCCGCGCTCGACGTCCTGGACGCCGACCCGTCCACCGACCACATCGCGCTGATCTCCAAGCCGGCCGATCCGGCCGTCACCGCGGTGGTCCGCGCGCACGCGGCCGGCCTGACGACGCCGGTCACCCTGCTGATCGTCGGTCCCGGCGGAGGCGACATCACCCGCGGCGCGGAACGGCTGGTGGCCACCGCGGGCGGCCGGATGCCTGCGCGGCGATCCTGGTCCCCGGCCGCCGCGCCGACCAGGCCGACCCCGCCGAGCCCGCCGACCCCGCCGACCCCGCCGGCGGGCAGCCTGCGGGGCCTGTACTCCGGCGGCACCCTGGCCGACGAGGCGATGCTGGTGCTGGCCGGACCGATCGGCGACGTCCGGTCGAACATCCCGCTGCGGCCCGACCTGGTCCTGCCGCCCGGCGCGCCCGCCACCGGCCATCTCGTGCTGGACCTGGGCGACGACGCCTACACGACCGGTCGCCCGCACCCGATGATCGACCCGACCCTGCGGCTGGCCCTGCTGGCCGAGCACGCCGCCGACCCCGATGTGTCGGTCGTGCTGCTGGACGTCGTGCTCGGCCACGCGGCGGACCCGGATCCGGCCGCCGGCCTCGCTCCGGCGATCGTCGCCGCCCGGGCCCGGCGGCCCGACCTGGCGGTGGTGATCGCGCTGGTCGGCACGGCGGCCGACCCGCAGGACCGGGAACGGCAGGCCGGCGCCCTCGCCGATGCGGGAGCGCACGTGTTCGCGTCCAACGCGGCCGCCGCCCGGGCGGCCGCGAGCTTCGCTGCCGGCACCCCGGACCGGGGACGATCCGCTCGTCCCCCGCGACCGGATCATCCCCACGAAGGGGTGCCCGTCGGGCCGCGCCGACCGGTGGCGCTCGATCTGCTCGACCCGCCCGACCGGGTGATCTGCGCCGGCGTCGACCTGCTCGCCGATGCCCTGCGGGAGCAGGGGGTCGATGTCGTCGAGGTCGACTTCCGGCCCCCGACCGGCGGCGATGACCTGCACACCGTGCTGGCCGACCCACGCCGGCCCGCCGCCAACGCCGAGGCGCTCCGTCGCCTGCTGGCCGTCCGGGCCGAGCTGGTCGCGGTCCGGCCCGCCGCGCAGGCACTGGGCCTGCAACCCGGCCAGTTCCTGCACGCCGGCCCGCCGATCGACTTCGAGCGGGCGTCGGGCCCGCTGCGGGGCGCGCTGATCGGCGCGATGCTCTTCGAGGGATTGGCGACCGATGCCGCCGAGGCGCAGGCGCGGCTCGCGGACGGCGCGGGCATCGAGCTGGGTCCCTGCCACGACCGGCACGCGGTCGGCCCGATGGCCGGCGTCATTTCGCCGTCCATGTGGCTGTTCGAGCTGGCCGACCGGGAGTCCGGCGCGCGGGCGTACTGCTCGCTGAACGAGGGCCTGGGCAAGGTGCTCCGGTACGGCGCCTACGGGCCCGAGGTGCTCGACCGGCTCCGCTGGATGACCGACGTCCTCGGCCCGGCGCTGGCCGCGGCGGTGCGGCAGACCGGGCCGATCGACATCACCGCCATCGTCGGCCAGATGGTGCAGATGGGCGACGAGGGCCACAACCGGAATCGGGCCGGCACGCTGATGCTGTTGCGGGAGCTGATGCCGGCGCTGATCACCTCCGGCCGTCCGGCCGCCGACATCGCCGAGGTGGCCCGGTTCGTCGCCGGCAACGACCACTTCTTCCTCAACCTGGTGATGCCCACCGGCAAGCTGATGGGCGACGCCGCCGCCGGAATCCCCGGCAGCACGATCGTCACCGCGATGTGCCGCAACGGTACCGACTTCGGCATCCGGGTGTCCGGCACCGGCGACGAATGGTTCACCGGGCCGGCCCTCTACCCGGACGGGTTGTTTCTGCCCGGCTTCGGGCCCGACGACGCCAACCCGGACATCGGCGACTCGGCGATCACCGAGACCATGGGTATCGGCGGCATGGCGATGGCAACCGCTCCGGCCATCGTCCGGTTCGTCGGCGGATCGGTGCCGGACGCGCTGGCGGTCAGCCGGCGGATGTACGAGATCACCGAGGCGGAGAACCCGGCGTTCGCCATCCCGATCCTGGAGTTCCGCGGCGCGCCCACCGGCATCGACGTCACCCGGGTGCTGCGGACCGGGATCCTGCCGCAGATCAACACCGGGATGGCCGGCCGGGTCGCCGGCACCGGTCAGGTCGGTGCCGGGCTGGTCACTCCGCCGATGGACTGCTTCACCGCGGCGATCCGGGGGTTGGCGGCGCGGGTTCCGCGCTGAGAATCCTCGCTGCGTATCCAGCCGGCAATCCCCGCACTCTGCTGACCGAAAGGGTCATACCGGGCGGGCGGAGGGTTGTCCCACCATGAGTGCAGAGACGGTCGATCGAACTCCGCCGGGTTCGGGCGAACATCCGGACGTCAGATCGTCCCGCAAGACGCCTGACTCGGTGACGCCGATGAAGGTGTGCCTGGTTGCGCTGTTCGGCCTGCCTCGCGCGACCGTGCTGATCTGGCTGGCGGTGGACCCCGGAGGCTGGCCGCTTCCGCCCGGCTGGATGTGGCTGGGAGTGGTGCTCTTCGCCGGGGCACCGTTGACACTGATCGTCCTGCTCATCTCGCTGGCCGGTGGATCGATCGACGGCATGGATTGGGCCGTGATCGGTCTGGCCGGCATCTCCGACGCGCTCACCTGGTTGGCTCTGGCCTTCGAACACACGCAGGGTGCGGCCGCCCGCGCCGGCCGGATCGGCGCGAATGGGCACCCCGATGACGAGATCGTGGACCGACGCGAACGCACCCCGGGGCAGCAGTGGCTGGACCTGCTCGCGTTGGGCCTGCCCTGGCCCGGCATGCGCCTACAGGCCACGCTGCGCCGGTGGCCCGACCGGGTGCCGATCACCTACGGTGAGGATCGGTTGTTACGGTTCCTGACCTACGATTCGACCGTCCGGGCGATCTGCTTCGCCACCCCGGCCTGGATCGTCGGCGTCATATCGGTGGCTCTGGTCAGCAACGTGGTCGACGACTGGCGGGTGCGGATGGCCGCGGCGGCGGTCGGGCCGGTCATCACCGTGGCGCTGATCATCGTGCTCGGCTCCCGGAACGCCCAGTTCCGTGTGGTGCTGCCGCTGGCCACCGCGCTGAAGGTGCTCTATGGTACCCAGCTGCACACTCCGACGACGCTGCACGTTCGCCAGGTGAATCGATCGATCGAGCACACGGCGGATGCCCTGCAACGACTGCCCATGCGGCTGCGCACCACCCATCCGGCGGTCATCCGCAAGGCGGCGGAGAAGGCCGCGGCAATGAGTGCGCTACAGGAGATGACCTCGGGAATCCCGGGGAACGGTCAGGTCCTGATCAATCGGCTACGCGCCGACCTGCGCACCGTTCTGCAGGGGCGCTGGCGGAGCCTGCCGGGCTGTGCCGCCGACAACCG
>JBDHZW010000176.1:0-10576 GCA_039812105.1 Nakamurella sp. | reverse complement strand
CGCCTCGAGCAGGGCGTGTTCGAGGAGATCACCGAACAGCCCTTCTACGCGCTGCCCGACCCGATCCCCGCCGGCAGCCCCGGTGAGGTCGTCCGCACCGAGCAGTTGCAGTCCGCCCCGAGCGGCACCGTCGCCTGGCGGGTGATGTACCACTCGACCGACCTGACCGGCGCGCCGATCCTCACCTCGGCGGTGGTGATCGCGCCGACCGCGCCCTGGCCGGGGCCGGGCACCCGCCCGGTGGTGGCGTGGGGTCACCCGACCACCGGCATGGCCGCCCGCTGCGCCCCGTCGAACGGCGTGGATCCGTTCGACCTGATCGAGGGCATGACCGAGCTGCTGGACGCCGGCTACGCGGTCGCCGCCGCCGACTACCCCGGCATGGGGGTGCCGGGGCCGGACTCGTACCTGGTCGGCGTCACCGAGGCGCGCAGCGTGTTGGACGCCGTGCGCGCGGCCCAGCGAATCGAGCAGACCGGGGCGAGCGCATCCGGCGACGTGCTGCTCTGGGGGCATTCCCAGGGCGGGCACGCGGTGCTGTTCGCCGCCCAGGAGGCGGCGACCTACGCGCCGGAACTACAGGTCAAGGCCGCCGCGGTCGCGGCACCGGCCGCGGACCTGGGCACCCTGCTGAACGACGACATCGGCGACGTGTCCGGCGTGTCGCTGGGCTCGTACGCGTTCCAGACGTACCAGAGCGTCTACGGACCGAGCACGCCCGGGATGAGCCTGGATCAGGTGCTCACCGACGCCGGCGCGGCCGCCACCCCGTCGATGGCCGAATTGTGCCTGATCGGCGAGAACAGCCAGCTGCACGACATCGCCGGCCCGCTGGTCGGCACCTATCTGCGCAGCAACCCGGCCAGCACGCAGCCGTGGGCCGGGATCCTGCAGCAGAACACCCCCGGCAACGCCCCGATCACGGTGCCGCTGTTCGTCGCGCAGGGGCTGGCCGACCAGCTCGTGCACCCGGCGGCGACCGAGCAGTTCGTGCGGCAGCAGTGCGCCAAGGGCACGCACGTGATCTTCAAGGAGGTCCCGAACGCCGGGCACGGCGAGATCGCCCTCGACGTCGTCCCCGACGTGGTGAGCTTCTTCGCGGCCACCCGGGCCGGCACGCCGCCGGGGAGCACCTGTTAGCTCGCCCGCAGCCACCGTTCGAACGCCGGATTGCACAGGCAGGCCGGAGACCGCTTCCGGCGGATCAGCGTGATCGCCTCGTCCGGGGTCCGGCCGCCGAGCACCAGCGCGCGGGCGGCGACCAGGCTGGACCGGTTCAGGCCGGCCTGGCAGTGCACCAGTGTCGGCGCCGTCTCCCGGCAGGTGTTCACCCAGGTGGCGATGGCGTCCACCTGGTCCATCGCCTGGTCGGTCTGGTCGTACATGCGGACCTCGAGCCGCGAGTTCAGCTCGTGCCGCACCGTGTACTGCTCCCACGGGTACAGCGACACCAGGTGACCGATGAACTCCGGCAGCACCAGGCCGTCCTCGCAGCCGCCGAGCCACAGGTTGTCGGTGATCTCGCTGATGAACGGCACGTCGAAGGGCAGCAGGCCGTGCGCCGAGATGCCGACCATGCGTTGCCGCTGCGGGTCGAACGCGATGTCTATCCGCGACGGATCGATGCTCACCCGCAGAACTCTGCCAGGCCGGTGAGCAATCGGTCCACGTCGGAGTCGTCCGAATACGGGGCCAATCCGACCCGCAGCCCACCGGCGTCGCCCAGGCCGATTACGCGGGACGCCTCGATCGCGTAGAACGATCCGGCCGGCGCGTTGATCCCGCGCTCGGCCAGGAACCGGTACGCCGCGTCCGGCGATCGGTCGGCGAAGGTCAGCAGCAGGGTCGGCGTGCGACGGGCCGCCCGGGAGTGCACGGTCACCCCGGGGAGCTGCGCGAGTCCCGCCTCGATCCGCCGGCGCAGCCGGTGCTCGTGTTCGTCCACCGCGGCCATCGCGGCGAGCAGTTGCTGACGGCGGTCGCCGGCGACCCGGTGCTCCTGCCCGGCCAGCGAGGCCAGGAAGTCGACCGCGGCGGCGGTGCCGGCCATCAGCTCGTACGGCAGGGTGCCCAGCTCGAACCGCTCCGGCACCTCGTCGGTGGACGGCAGCAGCTTGTCCGGGCGCAGCGTTTCCAGCATGTCGACCCGCCCGGCCAGCACCCCGCAGTGCGGCCCGAGGAACTTGTACGGCGAGCAGGCCAGCAGGTCCGCACCAAGAGCCGCGATGTCGATCGGCACGTGCGCGGTGGCGTGCACCGCGTCCACGTAGGTGAGCGCCCCGACCGCGTGCGCGGCGTGCGCAATGGCCGGCACGTCGGGCCGGGTGCCCAGCAGGTTGGACGCGGCGGTGACGGCGACCAGCCGGGTCCGGTCCGACAGCAGCTCGACCACGTTCTCGGCCGGCAGTTCCGCGGTCGACGGGTCGAACTCCGCCCACCGCACGGTGACCCCGGCCCGCCCGGCGGCGATCACCCAGGGCCGGATGTTCGCGTCGTGGTCCAGCCGGGTCACCACGATCTCGTCGCCCGGTGCCCAGGTGGCGGCCAGCGTCCGGGCCATGTCGAAGGTCAGTGCGGTCATGCTGCGGCCGAAGACGATCCCGCCGGGGTCGGCGCCGAGCAGGTCGGCCATCGCCGACCGGGCGGCGACCACCGCGTCGTCGGCGATGCGTTCCGCGGCGGTCATCCGGCCGCGGTTGGACACGCCGGCCCGAAATGTCTCGGCGACCGCGTCCACCACGGTGTCGGGCACCTGCGATCCGCCGGGGCCGTCGAAGTAGGCGACCCCCCGGTCCAGGGCGGGAAAGTGCGCGCGCAGCGCGGGCAGGTCGTACACGGCTAGAACTGCGGGTCCTCGGGCAGCCGCAGGTCCGGCTTGTCCAGCTCCTCGACGTTGACGTCCTTGAACGTCACCACCCGCACGTTCTTGACGAACCGGGCCGGCCGGTACATGTCCCACACCCAGGCGTCGGACATCCGCAGTTCGAAGTACATGTCGCCGTCCGGGTTGCGGACCTGCAGGTCGACCGCGTTGCACAGGTAGAACCGGCGCTCGGTCTCCACCACGTAGGAGAACTGGCCGACGATGTCGCGGTACTCCCGGTAGAGCTGCAGCTCCATCTCGGTCTCGTACTGTTCGAGATCCTCCGCGCTCACGCCGACCCCTTCCGGTCCGTTCTCGCAGGCTCGGCCGCCCCGCCGCGGGGGCGGCGCCCGAGCCCGTGGTTCGCTCGGCGAGCCTCGCTCACGCTTGCCCCTTCACGAGAACATCATCCCTTCGGCGAGTTCCTGCCCACACGGCAGCCGCCAGCTGCGCCGGTGCACCTGCGACGGCCCGTGCTCGCGCAGCGCGGCGACGTGCTCCGGCGTCCCGTAACCCTTGTTGAGGGCGAACCCGTACACCGGGTAGCTGGGGGCCAGGTCGGTCAGGATGGCGTCCCGCTCGGTCTTGGCCAGCACGCTGGCCCCGGCCACCGCGGCGCAGGTCAGGTCGGCCTTGATCCGCATGTGCACGGGCGGTTCGGCGACCACCACGGGCTCATCGATCGCCTCGACCGCGACCTCGAACAGCGGCTCCGACTCGGCCCGGTCCGCCGTCCGGGGTGCCGCCGCCGGTTGCGGTTCACGCAGGTAGTTGTGGTTGCCGTCCAGCAGCACCGCGTCGACCGGGCCGGACAGCGCGGCCAGCGCCCGGCGCCCGGCGGTGCGCAGGGCGGCGATGATCCCGATGCTGTCGATCTCGGCCGCGCTGGCGTGCCCGACGGCGTACTCGACCACCCACCGGCGCACCGGGGCGACCAGCCTCTGCCGGGCCTCCGGGGTCAGCAGCTTCGAGTCGGCCAGCCCGGCCGGCACCCGGCCGATCCCGGAGGTCACCACCACCACGCCGACCGTCACCGGACCGGCCAACGCGCCCCGCCCGACCTCGTCCATCGCGGCCAGCCGGGTCACCCCGTCCCGCATCAGCTGCTTCTCCACCCGCAGGTGCGGGCGGCGGACCGTCACCATCGAGCAATCACCACCCCGCGTCCAGATCGGGTGAGGAGATGGTCCCCCAGCGGGACGGGGGCATGACGATGAACACCGCCTTGCCGATCACGTTGTCGACCGGGATCGGACCCTGGCACTGCGCGCCGCTGCCCGCCGGCAACCCCTGACATTGATACGAGGAGTCGGCGGAGTCGGACCGGTGATCGCCCATCACCCACAGTTGACCATCCGGCACGGTGACCGGGCCGAAGCAACGCCGGGACATCTGGGTGGTCGTGCAATCCAGCTGGCCGGGGATGAACTCGATCGGCTCGTAGATGTACGGCTCGTCCAGGGAGTGCCCGTCGACCATCACGTTGCCCTGCGCGTCGCAGCACTGGACCGTCTGCCCACCGGTGGCGATGACCCGTTTGACGTAGTCCTTCTCGTTCGGCGGCGCGATGCCGACGACCGAACCGAGCGACTGCATGAGCTGGCCGAACCAGTTGGACGGCCCGGGGATCCGCGCCTCCGGCGCCCAACTCGGCGGCCCGGAGAAGACGACGACGTCGCCGGGCTGCGGGTCACCGAAGTCGTAGACGATCTTGTTGGCCAGGATCCGGTCGCCGCCGGAGGTGGCCCCGTGCAGCGTCTGCTCCATCGAGCCCGACGGCACGTAGTAGACCTTCGCGATGAACGTCTGGATCAGGAAGGTCAACGCGAACGCGATGACGATCAGGATCGGCAATTCGACCCAGAACGGCCGCTTCTTCTTCGGCGGCCTGGCCGGCTTCTCCGGCTCGTCGGCCGGCTCCACGACCTCGGAGTCCGTTGAGTCCGCCACCGCGACGGGTCAGCGGCCCTCGCGCTTTTCCTTGATCTTGGCGGCCTTGCCGCGCAGGTCGCGCAGGTAGTAGAGCTTGGCCCGGCGGACGTCGCCGCGGGTGACCAGCTCGATCTTGTCCAGGTTCGGCGAGTGGACCGGGAAGGTGCGCTCCACGCCGACGCCGAAGCTGATCTTGCGGACGGTGAAGGTCTCCCGCACACCCCCGCCCTGCCGGCGGATCACGTGGCCGGCGAAGACCTGGATCCGGGAGCGGTTGCCTTCGATGACCTTGACGTGGACCTTGACCGTGTCGCCGGGCCGGAAGTCCGGGATGTCGGACCGCAGGGAGGCGGCGTCCAGTTCGTCCAGGGTATTCATGGGAAGTCCTCAATCAGGTCGCGTCGCGGTCAGGGCAACCGCTCCATTGTGCCAGAGCCGGTTGGAGATCATTGAATCAGCAGGTCGGGACGGTTCTGCGCAGTGCGGCGGCGCGATTCCTCGCGCCGGTAGGCGGCCACCGCGGCGTGGTCGCCGCTGGTCAGCACCGCCGGCACGGGCAGCCCCCGGTAGACCGGCGGCCGGGTGTAGGACGGCGCCTCGACCAGCTCGGCCAGCTCGCCGGCGAACGAGTCGTCGACGGCCGAGTCCGGGTTGCCCAGCACGCCGGGCAGCAGCCTGGTCACCGCCTCGACGATCACCATCGCCGCCACCTCGCCGCCGGCCAGCACGTAGTCGCCGATGGTCAGCTCCAGCACGGGCATCCGGGTGGCCGCGTCGTCGACGACCCGCTGGTCGATCCCCTCGTACCGGCCGCAGGCGAACACCAGGTGCTCGCACCGGGCCAGCTCGGCGGCCACCGGCTGGGTGAACCGCCGCCCGGCCGGGGTGGGCACCACCAGGGTGCAGTCCGGTCCGGCGATCCCGCCGCTCACCGAGTCCAGGGCCCGGCCCCACACGTCGGGCTTCATCACCATCCCGGGGCCGCCGCCGTACGGGGCGTCGTCCACGGTGCGGTGCCGGTCGGTGGTCCAGTCCCGCAGGTCGTGCACCCGCAGGTCGATCCGACCGTCGGCGATCGCCTTGCCCAGCAGGGATTCCCGCAGCGGCGCCAGGTACGCCGGGAAGATCGTGACGATGTCTATCTGCATGCAACCTCCCGCAACCGTTGCCCGGCCTAGGCGAACATCCCGTCCGGCGGGTCGACCACCAGGAAGCCGCCGGCCGCGTCCACGGTCGGAACCAGGGCCCGGACGAACGGCACCGCCTCGTCCGACCCGTCCGGCCGCCGCACCAGCAGCACCGGCGCGGCGGGTGGATGCCAGACCTCGACCACCTCGCCGAGCGTCCGGCCGTCCGCATGCCGGACGGTCAGGCCGATCAGCTGGTGGTCGTAGAACTCGTCCGGGTCGTCGACCTCGGGCAGCGTTTCCGCGGACACCCGCAGCTCGGTGCCGCGCAGCGCCTCGGCCGCGTCCCGGTCGTCCACCCCTTCGAAGCGGAGCAGCAACAGGCCGCCGGAGCGGCGACGGGTCGCCACCGTCAACGGTCCCCGATCCGACTGCAGCACCGCTCCGGGCGTGAACCGGCCGTCCGGGTCGTCGGTGGCGATCGCGATGGTGACGTCGCCGCGCAATCCGTGCGGCCGGCCGATCCGGCCGACCATCACATCCATCGGGCTGACGGGCCTACCTGTCCGTGTCGACGACGTCGACCCGGATGCCACGGCCACCGATGGCGGTCATCACGGTGCGCAGGGCGGTGGCCGTCCGGCCGCCGCGGCCGATGACCTTGCCCAGGTCGTCGGGATGCACCCGGACCTGCAGGGTCCGGCCCCGACGACCGGTGGTCATCTCGACGGAGACGTCGTCATCGTGGTCGACGATGCCCCGGACCAGGTGCTCCAGGGCGTCCTCGAGCATGGTCACGACGACGCGGCGCTCTCGGTGTCGGCCGTGTCGTCGGCGGCCGGCTTGGCCGCCCGCTTGCGCGGGGTGGTGGCCGAACTGCCCTCGTCGGTGCCGATCGCGGCGATCGCCGCCTCGTACAGCGCGCGCTTGTCCGCCTTGACCGGCTGCGGCTTCAGGGTGCCCTCGGCGCCCGGCAGGCCCTTGAACTTCTGCCAGTCGCCGGTGACCTTGAGCAGGCCGAGCACCGGCTCGGTCGGCTGCGCGCCGACCCCCAGCCAGTACTGCACCCGCTCGGAGTCGACCTCGATGACGCTCGGGTCGGCCTTCGGCTGGTACAGGCCGATGTTCTCGATGGTCCGGCCGCTGCGCCGGGTGCGGGCGTCGGCCACGACGATGCGATAGTGCGGCTCGCGGATCTTGCCGAAGCGGGCGAGCTTGATCTTGACTGCCACGGTGCTGCAATGCTCCTTGCGGTTCGGTGCGGGGGCGCGCTCACGTCCGCGTGGGGCGACGGTCAGAACACACCAATGGCGGCCGCGACCGGGGAGAGGGTCCGCTCGGCGACCGTAACCGTGCCAGTGTAGTGGATCAGCCCGCCGATCAGGACAGGCTCCCCCGCACCAGCCGACCGGCCCGGGCGATCACCGCCGGGCGTTTGAGCACCATCGGGTCGGCCACCGGGTCCTCGTCGAAGACCACCAGATCGGCCGGCGCGCCCGGTTCGGTGCCCGGCACCCGCAGCCACTGCCGGGCCTCGTGCGAGGCGGCGGCCAGCGCCCGCGGCATGCCCATCACCTCGCCCATCGCGATCACCTCGTCGGCGATGTGGCCGTGCTCGATGTAGCCGCCGGCGTCGGTGCCCGCGTGCACCGGGATGCCCGCGTCGACCGCGTCCCGCACGGTCGCGTGGTTGCGCCGGTGCAGGTCCAGCATGTGCTTGGCGTAGGTCGGGAACCGGGTCGCCTGCTCGGCGAACGACGGGAAGTTCTCGATGTTGATCAGCGTCGGCACCAGGTGGGTGCCCTGCGCCGCGGCCGCCGCGATGGTCGGCCCGGTCAGCCCGGTGCCGTGCTCGATGCAGTCCACCCCGGCGGCCAGCAGGCCGGGCAGCGCGTCCTCGCCGAACACGTGCGTGGTGACCCGGCAGCCGGCGGCGTGCGCGACCGCCACCGCCCGGGCCAGCACGTCGTCCGGCCACAACGGGGCCAGGTCGCCGACGCCGCGGTCGATCCAGTCGCCGACGATCTTGACCCACTGCCCGCTGCCGTAGGCGACCTGCCGGGCCACCTCCGCGGGCAGGTCGTCGGGATCGTCCAGATCGACGCCCAGCCCCCGGATGTACCGCTTGACGAAGGCCACGTGCCGGCCGGCCCGGATCAGGATGGGCAGGTCGTCCCGGTCGACCAGGTCGCTGGTGTCCACCGGCGACCCGCAGTCCCGCAGGGCGAGCGCCCCGGCCTGCAGGTTGGCCCGGGCCTGGTCGAGGGCCTGCTCGGGGGTGGCGTCGCCGGCCGGGGAGTAGCCGACGTGGCAGTGCGCGTCGACGAAACCGGGCAGCACGAAGCCGCTGATCGTCACCGCATCGCTCGCGGCGCCGTCCACGAACCGGCCGCCGGAAACCGCCAGGTCGACCGGCTCTCCCGTCGCCGGGTCGACCCCGACGATCCGCAGGTCCGGCGCCTCGCCCCGAATGGAGTTGATCATGACGATCTCTGCTGCCGTTTCGGCGTGTCGTCGGCGTGTCGGGCAGAGATTGCCATGATCATCTGCGACGGGCGGCTCACTGCTTCGGGAACTTGATCTTCGTCGGGTCGAAGTCGCCGGGGAACTGGTCCATCCCGGGGAAGCTGTCCGGCATCCCGCCCGGCGCCGCGCCGCCCATCCCCGGGGGCAGTGCGCCCATCCCGGGCATGCCGGGGAAGCCGCCGGGCATGCCCTTGACCTTCGGCGGGGTCGGCCCGCGCCCGGTGGTCCGCTTGCCCGACTTCTTGCGGCCCTTGGCGGCCTTGCGGTTGGACGGGCGGCCGCCCGGGAAGCCGAACCGGCCGGCCATCGAACTCATCATCTTGCGGGCCTCGAAGAACCGTTCGACCAGCGCGTTCACCTGCGACACCGACGAACCCGAGCCGCGCGCGATGCGCTGCCGGCGGGACGCGTTGATGATCTTCGGGTCCTGCCGCTCGGCCGGCGTCATGGACTGGATGATCGCCGCGGTGCGGTCGATGTCCCGGTCGTCGACGTTGGCCAGGGCCTCCTTCATCTGGCCGGCGCCGGGCAGCATGCCCAGCAGCCCGCCGATCGGGCCCATCTTGCGGATCATCATCATCTGCTCGAGGAAGTCCTCGAGGGTGAACTCGTTGCCGGCCATCTTGGCCGCCATGGCCTCGGCCTGCTCGGCCTCGAAGTGCTGTTCGGCCTGCTCGATCAGGGTGAGCATGTCGCCCATGCCCAGGATCCGGGAGGCCATCCGGTCCGGGTGGAAGACGTCGAAGTCGGCCAGCTTCTCGCCGGTGGAGGCGAACATGATCGGCTGGCCGGTGACGTGCCGCACGGACAGCGCGGCGCCGCCGCGGGCGTCGCCGTCCAGCTTGGTCAGCACCACGCCGTTGAATCCGACGCCGTCCCGGAACGCCTCGGCGGTGCTCACCGCGTCCTGGCCGATCATCGCGTCGACGACGAACAGGATCTCCTGCGGCGCCACCGCGTCCCGGATGTCGACGGCCTGCTGCATCATCTCGGCGTCCACGCCGAGCCGGCCGGCGGTGTCCACGATGACCACGTCGTGCAGCCGGACCTTGGCGTGCGCGACGCCGCCGCGGGCCACCGCGACCGGGTCGCCGACGCCGTTGCCCGGCTCGGGGGCGAACACCTGCACCCCGGCCTGTTCGCCGACGATCTGCAGCTGGGTGACCGCGTTGGGCCGCTGCAGGTCGGAGGCGACCAGCAGCGGGGTGTGGCCCTGCCCCTTGAGCCAGAGCGCCAACTTGCCCGCCAGCGTGGTCTTGCCGGCGCCCTGCAGGCCGGCCAGCATGATCACGGTCGGCGGGGTCTTGGCGTAGGTCAACCGGCGGGTCTCGCCGCCCAGGATGGCGACGAGTTCCTCGTTGACGATCTTGATGATCTGCTGCGCCGGGTTGAGCGCGGCGGAGACGACGACGCCGTTGGCCCGTTCCTTGATCCGGGCGATGAACGCCCGGACGACCGGCAGCGCGACGTCCGCCTCGAGCAGGGCGACGCGGATCTCGCGGCACGTCTTGTCGACATCGGCCGGGGTCAGCCGGCCCTTGCCCCGCAGGTTGGTGAAGACCGACGACAGGCGATCGGACAGGGTTTCGAACACCGGTGAATCCTACCGAGGCTCAGCCGACCAAGGCCGTCAGCACCTCGTCGGCGATCTCCCGGGCCCGCGCCGGGGACAGCGGCGAACCGTCGGGGGTCTGCACGTAGAACACGTCGACCGCGTCCGCGCCCAGGGTGTCCACCCGGGCGCTGACCACGCTCACCCCGGCGCCGGTCAGCACCGACGACACCTTGTGCAGCAGGCCCGGCAGGTCGTGCGCGCGCACCTCGAAGACGGTCGCCGAGGCCGACGCGTTCTCCACGACCCGCACCTCCGGCGGCACCGCCGGACCCCGCCGGGGCGGAGCGGCCCGGCGGGCCAGCCGCGCGGCCACGTCGAGCGAGCCGTCCAGCGCGCGCACCAGGTCGGCGCGCAGCGTTGCGGCCGCCGGCGCCTCACCGAACTGCGGCGCGGCGATCCAGGTCTGCAGCGCCGTCCCGTCCACCGTGCGGATCGTCGCAGACCGGACGGTGAGCCGGTGCATGGTCAGCACCGCGGCCGACGCGGCCAGCAGCCCCGAGCGGTCCGGCGCGC
>JBDHZW010000175.1:0-10692 GCA_039812105.1 Nakamurella sp. | reverse complement strand
CGCCCGGCCCGCCCCGAGCGCGCCCGGCCGGATCGTCAGTGCTCGGGGTGCAGCGGCGAGTGGGTCGCCCCGACCTGGTGCAGCAGGGCGTGGATCTCGTCGCTGGCGATGCTCCAGCGCCGCTCCCGCCCGGCTCGCTCGGAACGGACGATGCCGCGCAGCCGCAGCGCGGACAGCGCGTGCGAGGTGGCGTTCGCGCCCATGCCGACGGCCTCGGCCAGGTCGGTGACGTTGATGCCGGGCGTGTGGTGGATGGCCAGCAGCAGCCGCAGCCGGTTGCTGTCCGACAGGGCCCGGAACAGCTCGGCCCAATCCTCGATGATCTCCGGCTGCGCCGTGCCCACCACCGGGGCGACGTGGCTGTGCTGTCCCGAGGTCATAGGCCCAGTCTGTCACCCCCGGCCGATCACCCGCCGCCGAACGCGAGCGAGCGTGCCGCTCGACCCGGCCCGCCGGACGCCGGCCCCCGGGGTCAGCCGCCTCGGTCGACCCGTCGATACCGGATGAATCCGGCGACGCCGAGGGCGGCGGCCAGCAGGACGATCCCGGTGAGCACCTGGGTGATGTCGGCGCCGGAGGTGGCCTCGTCCGCCGTCGCCGCGGGGGCCAGAACGGCGGCGGTGGCGATCAGACTCGGTGCGGGATGGTCGGCGGAAGGGTCGGGGTCGGTCCAGCCGGTCTGCTGATCGCCGCAGTGTTGAACGGTCGGGAGGGTGATCGTGGCGCCGGGGGTGCCGGTGATGCGGGCGACGACGGCGACCGAGACCTGTTGCCCGGTCGGCACGTCCGGTCCGGTGAAGGTGACCGAATCCGGAGCCACCGCGTAGGTCCAGCCCGGGATGTCGGTGGCGGCACCGGTGAAGCTGACCCCGGTTCCCCCGGTGACGTCGACCCCGGTGGTGGCCGAGCCCGGGGTGCAGCTGTGGTTCCAGGTCAGGGTGACCGTGGTGGTGCCGTCGCCGTTCGGGCTGGCCGAGTCCACCGCCACATGGGCGGCGGCCGCCGGGGCCGGACCGATCAGGCAGGTCAGGGCGACGGCGGCGACGGTCAGGGTGCGGCGGCCGCGTCGGCGTCGTCGCGGAGGACGGGTCATGGCAGGTTCACCTGGAGGCTGGCGGTGGGTTGGTCGAACTCGGACGTGCGGACGGCGATGGTGACCACCCATTGCCCGGACAGCGGGAGATCCAGCACGGCCTGGTAGGCGCCGGGGCCGGTGCCGGTGACCGGTCGGGTCAGCGGGCCGACGCCGGCGGCCGGCATGGTGACCGACACCTGCGGGTCGGAGAACGGTTGCACGGCTTGGCCGCTCGGGTCGGTGATGGTGAATTCGAGGGAGTTGATGCCGACGGTGCCGGGGGTGATCCGGGCGGTGATGGTGTCCGGGCCGACCGGGACGGTCTGCTCGACCGCCGCGGCGGTCGTCGTGGTGCCGACTGTCTCCAACGTGGGGTTGGAGTTGACCAGCCACCCGGTGACGGCCAGCACCCCGACCAGGACCGCCGCCTCGGCACCGACGGTGCCGCGCAGCCGTCGCCAGGCCGCATCCGAGTCGGGAGCGACCCGGACCGCCGGCAGAGCCCGGTAGCGGTTGTAGCCGGCCAGCCCGACGGCGGCCCCGACCAGGGCCAGCTTGACCAGCAGGGCCTGCCCGTAGCCGGTGTCGATCAACGCGGCCCAGGAGCCCAGGATCCGCCAGGCGAGCAGTCCGCCGGCCACGGCCAGGGCCGCGACGAGCATGGCCGCCCACCCGGAGAACCGGGTCAGCGCCGCGGTGGTCGCCTCGACCTGGCGCCGATCCGGCCGGGTGCGGGTCGCGGTCGACGGGCGGCCACCCCCGCGGGACGGGTGCGGGACGTCGGCCGGCCGGCGGGTCGCGTGCAGCAGCAGGGTCAGGCCGATCAGGCCGCCGATCCAGAACGCGGCCACGGTCAGGTGCAGCAGGTCCGCGGTCAACACCAGCGCGACCGGGCCGTAACCCCGGGTGTGCCCGACTATCGTGAAGGCGCCCAGGGCGATCCCGCCGCCGGCCAGGGCGCCGCCGGCGGACGCCGCGGTTCGCCGGTTCACCGCCCAGGCGGCCTCCCAGGCCAGCAGCAGGCCGGCGCCGACCAGCACCGCGGTCAGGCCGCTGTCCCGACTCAACTGGGCGGTCCACGTCGACGGCGTCAGCAAACCGGCCAGCGACTCGAAGCGTTGCCGCAACTCGGTCAGTGGCATCAGCAGGCCCGCGGCCAGCACGCCGGCGGCGGCGCACCGGCCGCTGAGTCGCCGGATCCGGCCGCGGACCGTCTCGTCGCCGGACCCGCGGAGCACCAGGACGTCGAATGCGACGAGCCCGCAGCCGGTCAGCACCCCCAGGTAGGCCAGGGCCTGCACGATCGCGGTGGCGATCCGCACCCCGGTGTCCTGCTCGGCGGTGGGGACCGCGACGGCACCGCCGGTCCGCTGCCCGACGGCGAACGTGAAACCACCGGACACCGGGTGCGAGTCGGCCGAGATCACCTGCCAGGAAACGATCACCGTGCCCGTACCGAGTGCGGTGGCGGGGGTGATCAGCACCGTGTTGTCGACGGTCTTCACCGCGGCCGGCAGTTCGGTGCCGGCCGGGGTGAGCAGCCGAACCCCGCCGTCATCGACCGTGATCGGTTCGCTGAACGTCAGTGTCACCGTCGCCGGAGCGGTCGCCAGGAGGGCCCCGTCGGTCGGGTCGGTGCCTTCCAGGGTGGCGTGCGCCCAGGCCGGCCCGGCCCCGACGAGCAGCACCAGGAACGTGATCCCGGTCAGCAGGGCGGCCCGCCGGGCGGGCCGCCCCCGTCGCCGGGTGGCGCCGCCGCTCATGGCCGGCGGGACCGCACCAACGCGATCCCGCCGACGATCAGCCCGAGTACCCCGGCCACCAGGCCGGCGATCGCCAATCCGGTGCTGCTCGAGCCGGTGTCGGGCGCCGCGGCCGCCGCGACCTGCGCGCCGCCGGTCGCCGCCGCCGACGCCCCCGCCGACGGCGACGTCGCCGCCGCCCCTGCCGACGCCCCTGCCGACGCCGATTCCGTCATGGCGGGGTCGTGATCGCCGCCGCCGGTGGCGGCGGTGACCTGGATGGACGGAGCCGGGTGGGCCGGCTCCGGTTGGCCGGCGACCGGCTGCTCGATCCAGTCGGTCTCGCCGACCTCGCAGGTCTGGATGACCGGGAACGACAGGCTCTGCCCGGCCACCTCCGGAACCTGCAGGGACAGCACCAGCGCATCCCGCAGGTCCGCGGCCAACGGGGTCCTGGCGGTGTAGACGACCTGGTCCACCCGCTCGGTGAGTTGATCCCCGTCGCTGTCGGTGATCGGTGGGTTCAACGCCGCGGTCACCGTCTGCACGTCCCAATTCGGGTTCACCGTGGGGGTCACCGCGGTGACCTGGTCCGGGATCTTGATCGCGATCCTGGTGGTCGCCGACCCGTCACAGCCGTGCGGCACCGAGAACGTCAGCAGGGCATAGGACCCGGCCGCGGTGGTGTCCGCGGACACGGTGACATGGGCGTCGGCGGCCAGCGCGCCGGCCAGCGACAGCGCCGCGACACCCGCGGCGACCACCACCATCCGGGTACCGGCGCGCGGGAACGAATGACTCACAACAGGACTCCTCGACACGACGAAATCAGGCAGGAAGGGGAAGGGGTGGCGCGCGGTCGATCCACGACGGCGCGGCCCCCGGCGCCCGCGACCGCCGCACAGCGGTTGGCGTGCACCGACTCCCGTCCCGGCGAGGTCGTGCTGGGACGGGCTCAGACAGCTGCGGAAAACGCGCGGGGTGGTGGTCCGCGTCGGGGGGCGGCCAACGCCGTCACCCTCGGGGCCGGCACCACTTCGTCGGCGAACGGCACGATCGGCGGCTCCGCCTCCGGCGTCGCCCGAACCACGACGAGCCGAACCGGCATCCGGGCGCCGCGCAGTCCCAGGCAGGAAACGACCGGGTCAAGGGCGGTCACCAGCAGGACGGCCAGCACGCCGGCGACGACGTGCGCGCCGAGCATGGGCAGCGCCGAGCCGTGCCCGGCATGCCCATCGACCGCGCTGTCGGACAGACCCTGGAACACCGGATGCAACGCGACCTGGGCCGCGCCGACCACCGGGATCAACGTGTGCGTTCGGAGCCGCCGCCGGAACATCGGAGCGCCGACCGCCGCGGTCACCACCACGAGCAGGGCCAACGCCACCGGCGAGGGCGCCCCGCCGCCGGCGGCGGCGTGCGTCAGCACCGTGAGGCCGACCGTGACCACCCCGAAGGCGATGCTGCGCAGGGCGATCACGCGCCGAACCCTACCCGCCGGCCCGGGTCGACCGAGCACGGCCGCCCCGTCCGTTCGGCCAGGGCACGACACCGGCCGCCCCGTCCGTCGGACAGCCCACCCTGCCGCTGTTGATGGGTTTGCCGGAACGTATGAGCCGATGTGCCGTTCTCGGGTCTACCATCCGTCACGTCGAGCAATCGACCGGCCGCAACAGCGGCCCGCCGGCAGCGCCGCCCCTGCGTGCGAAGGAGTTCCACGTGCATATTCCCGATGGCTACCTGTCTCCGGCCACCTGCGCAGTGGGTTACGGCATCGCCGTGCCGATGCTGGCCATCGGCTGCCGCACGGTCGGCCGGACGGTCCGGACCCGGCAGGTGCCGACCCTGGCCATTCTGTCCGCGGTCTGCTTCCTGGTGATGATGTTCAACGTGCCCATCCCCGACGGCACCACCGCGCACGCCGTCGGTGGGGCCCTGGTTGCCGTGCTGCTGGGACCGTGGGCGGCGCTCATCGCCGTCGCGGTCGCGCTGGCGTTCCAGGCGCTGCTGTTCGGCGACGGCGGCGTGCTGGCCTACGGCGTGAACGTGGTCAACATGGGCATCGTCCTGCCGTTCGTCGCCATCGGCGTCTACCGGCTGATCGCCGGGCGCAGCCCCCTCACCTCCGGTCGGCGGGTGCTGGCCGCGGCGCTCGGCGGCTATGTGGGGCTGAACGCGGCCGCGCTGATGACCGGCATCGAGCTGGGCATCCAGCCGCTGCTGTTCCACACCGCCGACGGGACGCCGCTGTACTCGCCGTACTCGCTGACCCAGGCGATTCCGGCGATGCTGTTCGCGCACCTGCTGGTGGCCGGGGTCGTCGAGGCGGTGCTCACCGGCGGCGTCGTCGCCTACCTGCAGCGGGCCAACGTCCCGCTGCTGCGGCTGAACAATCCGGACGCCCCGCTGGACGACGCGCAGGCGCAGCTGCAGCCGCGCAAGAGGATCCGGCCGATCGTCTGGGCCGGCATCGCGGTCGGCGTGATGGTGGTGCTCACCCCGCTGGGCCTGCTCGCCCCCGGCGGCGCGTTCGGCGAGGACGCCCCGCAGGATCTGCCGCTCGGCGACCTCGGCCTGTCCGCCGTGCCGCAGGGGCTGGCGAACTACACCGGCTACTGGCAGCACACCCTGCTGGACGGCTACGGATTCACCAGCGGCGACAACCCGGTGCTGGGTTACCTGCTGTCCGCGGTGGTCGGCATCCTGGTCATCGGCCTGACCGTGTTCCTGTTCGCGGCCATCGCCCGCTGGATCGCCGGGCTGATTCACCGTCCGTCGGCCACCACACCGGTCGACGAGCCGGCCCGAGCGTCATGACCACCGCGACCACAGCCACCGCCGCCACCCCGGACTGGCTGCTGGGCCGCGAGGCGGCGCTGTGTCCATGCGGTTGCATCGGCAAGCGACGCAAGGGCTCGTTCGTCGAGAAGACCATCAACGGCGGCGCGGACCTGTTGCGGCAGGTGATGTTCAGCGGCGACACGGCCGGCCGGCCGGGGCTGCTGCAGCGCGTCGACGCCCGGGTCAAGCTGGTCGTGCTGCTCGGCCTGGTGGTGGTGGCGGCGTTCCTGCACAGCATCGCCGCCCTGGTGGTGCTGTACGCGGGCACCCTGGTCCTGGCCACCGCCAGCGCCCTGCCGCTCGGCTTCTTCGTCAAGCGGGTGTGGCTGTTCGTGCCCATCTTCACCGGCATCGTGCTGATCCCGGCGACCCTGAGCATCGTGGTGCCCGGTGACGTGGTGCTGACGCTGTGGCACTGGAACGGCCAACCCGAGGGCTTCACCCGGCAGGGCCTGACGTCGGCCGCGCTGGTCATCTGCCGGGTGGCCACCTCGATCAGCCTGGTCGTGCTGCTGACCCTGACCACACCGTGGAACCGGCTGCTGGCGTCGCTGCGCTCGCTGGGCGTCCCGCGGATGTTCGTGCTCGTCGTCGGCATGGCCTACCGGTACCTGTTCCTGCTGCTCGGCTCGGTCACCGACATGTACCTGGCCCGCAAGTCGCGGACGGTCGGCGCCGAGAAGCACGACGAAGGGGCGCGGCGGTTCGTCGCGGCCACCGCCGGCGCGCTGATCGGCAAGTCGATGGTGCTGTCCGAGGAGGTGCACCAGGCGATGGTGGCCCGTGGGTACCGCGGCAACGTGCAGGTCCTCGATTCGTCCCGGGTGGGTTGGCGGGACGCCGGGTTCGCCGTCGCCATGGTGCTTTTCGCGACGGTGTTGCTGATTGGAGCGTCCCGGTTTGGACACTGAACCGATTCTCGTCTGCACGGACCTGCACTACAGCTACCTGGACCGGTTCCCGGCCCTGGCCGGTGTCGACCTGACCGTGCGTCGCGGGGAGAAGCTGGCGCTGCTCGGGGCCAACGGGTGCGGCAAGTCAACGCTGCTGAAGTTGTTGAGCGGCCTGGTGTTTGCCTCGACCGGCCGCTACACGGCGTTCGGTGAGCCGGTCACCGAGGACACGCTGGAGGACGAGCAGATGAACACCGGCTTCCGGTCCCGGATCGGGCTGGTGTTCCAGAACAGCGACGCCCAGGTGTTCTCGCCGACCGTCCGCGAGGAGCTGGCGTTCGGCCCGCTGCAACTGGGTCTGGACCGGGCGCAGACCGCCGCCCGGGTCGACGACATCCTGGCCATGCTGGACATTGCCGACCTGGCCGACCGGGCCCCGTTCCAGCTGTCCGGCGGGCAGAAGAAACGGGTGGCGATCGGCAGCGTGCTGATCATGAACCCGGACGTGCTGCTGTTCGACGAACCGACGGCCGGCCTGGACCCGCGCAGCGCCGAGTGGCTGACCGGCCTCATCGAGGAACTGGCCGCGGCCGGCAAGACGATCGTCATGGCCACCCACGACCTGGACAGCCTGGACCGGCTGGCCGACCGCTGCGTGGTGTTCGCCGAGGACCACCGCATCGTGGCCGAGGGTTCGCCGGCGGAGATCCTGGGGCGCCGGCAACTGCTGCTGGACGTCAATCTGACGCACGAGCGATCCCGGATCGAGGCCGCCGGGTCCGGGTCGCGGCCGACGCCGGCCTGACCGGACCGGCGTCGTCGAGAAGACCCTTGTCATCGGCGACATCGGACCATATGATCCGATGGACGCACGATCCTGATGGCGGGTCCTCGCCGCCGGGTGTGCGCACGACCTATCCGTTTGGCTAGGTATGGGGTTCTCTTCGGAGGGTTTTGGCACTCGGTGCTTCCCTGGGTCCGGAGGCAGTCGTAGGTTCTGTGGTGTCTACCGAAGCACTGGCTGTGGGGCTTCGAGGCCGTCCAATCCGGTGTCCGTCAGGCGATGTCGCCTGTGCGAAGAAGGAGAGACCATGAAGGTCGAAGAACTTCTCAAGCCGTTCCCCATCAAGGAGTTCCACCCGTTCCCCCGAGCCATGATCGGCCCGGGCGCGTTCGAGATGGTGGGTCCCGAGGCGATCAAGCTGGGCTTCCGCAAGCCCCTGGTGATGACCTCCGGGCTGCGGGGTTCGGGTCTGGTCGAGCAGCTGATGGGCTCGCTCAAGTGGCACGGGATCGAGGCCGTCCTGTACGACCAGGTCGAGTCGAACCCGAAGGACTACAACGTCATGGACTCCGTGGCGCTGTACCAGGAGAACGAGTGTGACAGCTTCATCTCCATCGGCGGCGGGTCCAGCCACGACGCCTGCAAGGGCGCCCGGATCTCGGTGGCCCACGACGGCCGCAACGTCAACGACTTCGAGGGCTTCAACAAGTCCGAGAACCCGCGGAACCCACCGCACATCGCCATCTCCACCACGGCCGGCACCGGCTCGGAGACGTCCTGGGCGTACGTCATCACCGACACCACGACCGACCCGGACAACCCGCACAAGTACGTCGCGTTCGACGACGCCGCGGTGGCCACCCTGGCGATCGACGACCCGACCCTGTTCTACAGCTGCCCGATCGACTACACCGCGCAGTGCGGCTTCGACGTGCTGGCCCACGCCAGCGAGCCGTACGTGTCCCGGCTGAACTTCGAGCCGTCGCTGGGCAACGCCATCCGGGCCATCAAGCTGACCGCCGAGAACCTGCGGCAGGCGACCTGGAACCCGACCGACCTGGCCGGCCGCGAGGGCATGATGTACGCGCAGTACATCGCCGCCCAGGCGTTCAACTCCGGCGGCCTGGGCATCATCCACTCCACCTCGCACGCGATCAGCGCGTTCTACGACACCCACCACGGGCTGAACAACGCGATCGCCCTGCCCCGGGTCTGGGCCTTCAACCTGCCCACTCACTACAAGCGGTTCGCCGAGATCGCCCAGGCGATGGGCGTGGACACCTACCACATGACCGACGTGCAGGCCGCCGAGGCCGCCCTGGCCGCCGGCATCCGGCTGCTGCGCGACGTCGGCATCCCGGAGAAGTTCACCGACGTCAAGCAGGACACCTACTCCAAGAACCGGCTGGGCCAGGGTCCGACCGAGTACTACAAGAACGCCCCGGTCATCAAGGGCGACAAGGCCGACGTCGACCGCATCACCAACCACATCCTGGGTGACGCCTGCACGCCGGGCAACGCCAAGGAGTGCACGTTCGAGACCGTGCGTCCGGTCGTCGAGCACTGCATGAACGGCGATCTGGACGACCTGCTCAGCTAGTCGTCCGTCCACCCCGCAGGCCCGTGCGGCCCGGTCCCGAGCACGGGGCCGGGCCGCCGGTCGGAACCTCAGGAGCCCCCAGTGAGCACTTTCGCCAACGTCGACGAAGTCAGCGCCGCTCTGGCCGAGCACGGGTACATTCCCGACCGTCGGGTCGCCACCACGGTGTTCCTGATGATGCAGCTGGACCGCCCGGCCCTGCTGGAGGGTCCGGCCGGCGTCGGCAAGACCGAGCTGGCCAAGGCGATCAGCCTGATCACCGGCCGGCGGCTGGTCCGGCTGCAGTGCTACGAGGGTCAGGACGAGACCAAGGCGCTGTACGACTGGGACTACGGCAAGCAGCTGCTCTACACCCAGCTGCTGCGCGACAAGATCGGCGAGATCGTCGCCGAAGCAAGCGATCTGGAATCCGCCGTCGACCTGCTGGCCAAGCACGACTCGGTGTTCTTCTCCGAGCGTTTCCTGGCCCCGCGGCCGCTGTTCGAGGCCATCCACGGTGACGAGCCCGCGGTGCTGCTGATCGACGAGATCGACCGGGCCGACGAGGCCCTGGAGGCCGTCCTGCTGGAAACCCTCGGCGAGTACCAGATCTCCATCCCGGAGATCGGCCGTTTCGAGGCCAGGACCGCCCCGCTGGTGCTGCTCACCTCCAACAACACCCGCGACCTGTCCGCCGCCCTCAAGCGGCGCTGCCTGCACCTGTTCCTGGACTACCCGGACGCCGATCGGGAGCTGGAGATCCTGCGCAGCAAGGAGACCGGCTTGTCCGACGCGCTGTCCGCGCAGCTCGTCCAGGTCGTCCGCGGCCTGCGCGAACTGGAACTGCGCAAGGCGCCGAGCATCTCCGAGACCATCGACTGGGCACGCACTCTGGCCGTGCTCGGCGCCCAGGAACTGGACGCGGCCATCCTGGCCGACACGGTGTCCGTCGTCGTCAAGTACGAGCGCGACCACGCCCGGGCGATCAAGGCGCTGCCCAAGCTGGTCGACCCGAACGCAGTGGTGCCCGAGCACCGGCCCGACCACTCGCACGGGCACGGCCACACCCATTCGCACGGCGGGCATTCGCACAGTCACGATGACGGCGACCACGTGCACAGCCACGACCACGACGAGGTCGGCGCGACCCGGCGGGCCGAGAAGGACAAGCCGGGCCGGCACGGCCCCGGCCACTACGGCACGCCGCCCTACGCCGACGGCAACGAGGACCTGATGCCCGAGCCGCTGCCGGTGAACTCGGTCGCCGCCGACCGGGGCAAGCGGTCGTTCGCCGGCGGCCTCGGCCGCCGCCGCACGATCTAGGCCGGTCGTCATGCAGGAGACCATCCACCGATTCACCCGGTTCCTGCGGCTGGCCGGCATGCGGGTGTCCGTGGCCGAGGTGGTCGACGCGGTGGCCGCCACCGCGCAACCCGGGGTGCTGGCCGACCGGGAGACGCTGCGCGGCGCCCTGCTGGTCACCCTGGTCAAGGACCGCCGGGACCGGGAGACGTTCGACACCGTCTTCGACGCCTTCTTCTCCCTGCAGCCGGTCTGGACGGCCGAGGTCGACGAGCACTCGCACGCCCACGACGACCTGGTCGACGAGGGCGAGCTGAAGAACTTCACGCTGACCGAGGAACCCTCGCAGACGCCCGGTTTCGGGCACAGCCACGAGAAGCCCAAGGACATCCGCAAGTACTTCGACCCGAAGGACATGGCCCAGCAGTACAACCTGCACCAGGAGGCCAACAAGGTCGACCTGGCCGCGCTGAGCG
>JBDHZW010000174.1:0-10692 GCA_039812105.1 Nakamurella sp. | reverse complement strand
GCAGGTCGCGGGCGAATCCGCCTTGGTGCAGCAGCGTCTGGGCGACGGTGGGCCGCTCGCCGAACCGGTCGGCGACCGCGCCGACGCCGGCGATGTGGTCCGACAGCGGTCGGTCCAGGTCCAGTTCGCCCCGCTCGGCCAGCAGCAGGATCGCCAGCGCGGTGACGGTCTTGGCGGTCGACCCGGCGGGCAGCGTCGAACCGGGCTGCAGCGGCGACGGCGAACCGAGCCGGATCGACCCCGACGTCTCCCGGTGCACCACCGACCCGCCGCGGGTGATCGCGACGCCGATCGCCGGAATCCGGGCGGCGGATCGCGCGGCGAGGAGCGCGTCGTGCACGGCGGTCGCCGGCCGGCCCGGCAAGGTCGTGGCACACGTTTGGTGCCGAGTCAGTTCCTCGGCGACGTCGTCCCATGACGGTGCGTCGGGGTCGATCCGCCGGGGATGGAAGTGCACGATCCGGTGCGGGGGCCGGGCTTCCACGGCGATGTCGAGCTGCCAGGGCCGACCGTCCACGGTCAGCTCGAATGACCCGCGTTCCGCGGAGCCGGGCTCGCGGCCCACCAGGACGACCGGTCCCGCCCGCCACTCGCGGAACCGGGTCGGGTCGCTCAGCGCCCCGGCCAGATCACGCCCCTGGGTGAGTCGCTCGGCGACGTGACGGCGGACCTCGTCCGGGCCGGTGCCCTGGGTGATCGCGGTGATCAGCCACTGGGCCGCGGCCCGGAGCGGGTCCACGTCAGCCCCGTTGCGGCGCCAGGTAGCCGCCGATGAAGGCGCACGCACAGCCGGCCAGCACGATGAACGATCCGACGTCGATCCGGGCCACCACCACGGTGTTGATGGCCGCGGACACCAGGAACCCGGCGGCGATCACCGCGGCGATCGCCGCGGCCCACCGGGTGAGCCGGCCCTTCGGCCCGAACAGCCCGACGACGGCCACGATCGCCAGCAGGATGATCGCCGCCCCGGCCGAGGCGAACGGCTGGTTCACCACGTCCGGCAACTGGATGAGCTGGAACTGGTCGGACAGCTGATCGACCTGGGTGGCGGTGAAGTCGATGCCCCGCAGCACCGGACCGGCACTCCACGGGACGAACGCGCCGACGACCATCAGAATGGCGCCGAGCACCGTGAGGATCCCCCGCCACACCGGCCGCCAGTCGCTCGACTCCTGGATGAAGCTGCCGGTCGCCTCGGTCTCCTTGGCGCCATCGGTGGCCGCGACGGTGAAGGGGCGGGTCACCTCCTCGCCACCGTCCGGCCGCGGCGCGGAGATCGACACCCGGACCGCGCCGCTCTGACCGGGGGCCAGGTCGATCACCGGCGGGTCGAACGAGAACCGCACCGCCCGTTCCGGGTCGTGCCCACGGAACTGCACCCGCCGGGGCCGGGAGCCGCCCCGGTTGTCGGCGAAGACGGTGGCCGACGCGGCGCGCCGGTTGCGGGTCCGCAGCACGCTGGGTTCCAGCCGGATCGTCATCGGCTCGTCCGGCGGCGGCGGCGAGCTCGTCTGGTTGAAGGTGCCCTCGACCTCCTGGTCGGCCACCCCGTCGGACGCGGTGACGGTGAACGGCCGGGTGGCGTCCCGCCCGGGCTCCGGCAGGTAGGCGTCGATCCGCACCTGCGACCGGCCGACCTGCCCCGGCCCGACCTCCACCACCGGCGGCCAGAACGCGAACCCGATCGACTGCTCCGGATCGGCACCGGTCAGCGTGACCCGCCGGGCCCGGTTGCCGCGCCGGTTGTCGACGATCACCTGGAACTGGCCGTTCGGTGCGTCGCGCACCCGGATGACGCTCGGCTCGATCCGCACCGCGACCGGAACCTCCACCGGCTTGGGCGAGGTGACCTGCACGAACGACCCGGACGCCTCGATCTCCCGCGGTGGGCCGCCGCGGGCAGCCGCCTCGGCCGCGACCACGGTGATCTGATGGGTCGCCTCCTGCCCGAAGTCGGGCGGCGGCGCCTCCACCCGCAGCCGCGCCCGGCCGATGTCGCCGGCCAGCACGTCCAGCGAGGGCGGCGAGAAGGTGAACCGGACCTGCCGCTCCGGGTCCCGACCGGACAGGAAAACCCGGCGGGGCCGGTGGCCACCGCGGTTGTCGATCAGCACCTCCAACTGCCCGACGGCGGCGTCCCGGACCCGCACCACGCTCGGGTCCAGCCGCACCTCGAGCGGAACGTCCACCGGGGCCGCGGATGTGGCCTGGACAAAGGTGGCGGCGGCCTCCAGATCCGGCGTGCCCGGCGAGCTGACCAGCACCGTGAACGACCGGGACACCTCCTGCCCGGGCTCGGGCGGGGGCGCCTGGATCTTCAGCCGGGCCGTTCCGCTCTCCCCCGCCAGCACGTCCATCGACGGCGGCGAGAAGGCGAAGTGCACGATCCGTTCCGGATCCCGGCCGCCGAGAAACACCCGGCGGGTGCGCAGTCCACCCCGATTGTCGACGACGACGTCGAGCCGACCGCTGTCGCTGTCCCGGACCCGCACCAGGGTGGGCTCCACCCGCAGTGTCATCGGCGCCTCTTCGGTCGCCGTCTGCATGAAGGTCGCCGTGGCGCTGACCTGCTCCTCGCCCTCGGTGGCGACGACGGTCAGCTGGCGGGTGGCGGTCTGCCCGGGGTCGGGCCGGGGCGCCTCCACCCGCAGGCCGGCGGCCGCGGTCGCGCCGGGCGGCACCTCCAGCACGCCGGGCGAGAAGAAGAACCGGACCAGGCCCTCGGCATCGCGGCCGGTCAGCGTCACCCGCCGGGCCTGGTTGCCGATGCTGTTGTCGATGACCGCCTGCAGCTCGCCGGGCGCGTCGTCCCGCACCCGCACCATGCTCGGTTCCAGCCGGAGTACCAGGGGAACCTCGACCCCCGGCACGGTCAGTTCGAGCGCCGTGTCCACGGTGATCTCCGGATGCGCCACCGACTGCACCCGCAGCACCAGGGTGCTCACCCCGGCCGGCACCAGCCGGCCGGCGGCGATCCGCAGGGTCAGCGCGGCCCGGTCGTTGCTGCCCGGGAGAAGCCGGACCTCCTGCTCGGACGCGGTCAACCAGTCGGGGGCGTCCGGCGCCCAGATCCGGTAGGCGTCGACGATCGGCGACAGGTTGTACACCTGCACCTGGATCGTCTCGGTCTCGCCACCCGGCACCACCTCGACGGCGGTCGGCTCGACCACCGCACGGACCGGCTCGGCCTGCGGTTGTGGTCGGGTCGACGGCTGCGGACGATTGGAGGGCTGGGGTCGATTGGAGGGCTGCGTCGTCGGGGATGTCGTCGGGGAAGCCGTCGGGGAAGCCGTCGGGGACGTCGTCGGCCGGACGACCGGCTCCGGTTCGGGCTGCGGTTCGGGTTCGGGTTCGGGTTCCGGCTCGGGCTCGGGTTGGGCCCGGAACTCGGACACGTCGACCTGCCCGGTCTCACCCCACGACAGGTAGGACTGGCACTGGACACAGAACTGGGTGCCCGGTTCGTTCCGGGTACCACACACCTGACAGATGATGTCGTCCATCGCCCCTCCACGCCGGTGCCCGTCCGCCGCGTCCCGAACCGGCCGCGCATCGCTCAGGAGAGATCATGACGCAGAGCCGGACATCGGACCGCCGAAATTCGGTCCGCGACACTCATTCGTCGACGATGTCCAGCCGCATCCCGGACAGCGTGTGCAGCACCTCGCGGATCGTCCGGTCGTCGGCGCCGACGTCGACCAGCGTCGCGTTGAGATGGCCGAGGACCCGGTCGAACGCCGAGTCGGTGATGTGCAGGCCGGCATGCGCCTCGGCCATCGACCGCCCGCGGTAGCGACCCGGCCCGCCGACGGCCGCGACCAGCAGCTCCACCACGTGCCGGCGCAGCCCGTCCATGTCGGCGGCCTCGAAGTAGCTGGTGAGCGCGGGATCGGCGGCGATCCGTTCGTAGAACTGGTCGACCGCCCGCCGGATGCCGGGGTGCCGACCGAGCGCCGCGTACGGCCCCTCATCGACATCAGGCATCCCTCCACGATAAGGCCAGAACGATCACGTCGAGTACCCGGTTCGACACGGCCCGTCAGGGCACCCGGGTCAGGTAGGGGCCGAACTCGCGATCCAGCACCAGCCGGCCCATCTTCCGGTACTCGGCGGCGACCGCCGCGATCAACTCGGGCATGCCGATGGGGCGGTCCGCTCCCGCGGCCAGGTAGCCGGCGGTGGTCGCCGCCGAGCGGATGTTGCCGCCGGACATGGTGAACGACCGCGCGCAGAAGTCGAGGTCCAGGTCGTCCGCGACGGGCACCGGTGGCCGCAGGCAACGCTGCCAGATGGACAGCCGGGACCGCTCGTCCGGCGACGGGAAATCGATGATCATGTCCAGCCGGCGGGTGAACGCCTCGTCGATGTTGGAGCGCAGGTTGGTGGCCAGAATGGCCAGCCCGTCGAACGTCTCCATCCGCTGCAGCAGGTAGGCGCTCTCGATGTTGGCGTAGCGGTCGTGGGCGTCGCGCACCTCGCTGCGCTTGCCGAAGATCGCGTCGGCCTCGTCGAACAGCAGCACCGCGTTGACCCCGCCGGCCTCGGTGAAGATCCGCTCCAGGTTCTTCTCCGTCTCCCCCACGTACTTGTCGACCACGGTGGCCAGGTTGACGGTGTACAGGTCCAACCCCAGCTCGCCGGCGATCACCTCGGCCGACATGGTCTTGCCGGTGCCCGAGTCGCCGGCGAACAGCGCGGTGACCCCGCGGCCACGGCCGCCGCCCTGCCGCATCCGCCACTCCACCAGCACCCGGTCCCGGTTGCGGGCCCGGGCGGCCAGGTCGTGCAATTGGCCGCGGGCGGTGTCCGGCAGCACGATGTCGTCCCAGCCGACCGCCGGTTCGACCCGGCGGGCCAGCCGTTCCAGACCCGCCGCGTTCTGCGCCCGGGCGCCCCGGCGCAGGTCCTCGCCGGTCATCGTGCCGCCGTCCAGCGCGGCCAGGGACGATGCGGCGGCCACCGCGCGGGCGACCTGGTTGGGGCCGAGCGCGAAATGGGCCGGGATGTCGGCCGGCTGCACGGCCGCCGCGGCCGGGCCGGCGGCCAGCTCGGCCGACCACAGCTCGACCCGGTCGGTCGGGGTCAGCGTGCCGGCGTCCAGCAGCAGCGGGACGGATTCGGTCCAGCCGGGATCCCAGGTGACCCGGCCGATGACGGCGACCGGCACCGGCAGGTCGGCCAGCGACCGCAGCGCCTCCGGCTGGTCGGACAGGGCCTCGACCGGCCCCCCGACCACCCCGGCCCCGCGCAGCAGTGCCTCCCGGCCGAGCACGGTGACCACCTCGCGGGGGTCGCGGCCCTGGGCCAGGCGGGTGAGGTCGGCGCCGAGTACCGGGCGGCCGGCCTGGAGCAGCGCGGCCGCCGCCACCGACAGGCCGATGCCGGCACCGGTTTCGCGGATGTAGACCAGCCGCTGACCCGCGGCCAGCGCCCGGGCCAGCTGCCGGGCGCGGTCACCGGGGAACGGCACCGGATCGGTGACGACCCCGACCAGCGTCGGGTCGGTCGCGTCGTCGCCCAGCAAGTGGGCCGCCACCCGGTCCGGCACCCGGATCGCCCGGGTCAGGAACGGCCGGTCGACGTCGTCGAGGACGATCAACGACCGGTCGACCAGCGGGCTGCCGGGCATCAGCCGGGCCCGGGCCGCCGCCGACGCCGGGGACACGTCGGCCAGCGCCAGCGCCAGGCCGATGGTCGCCCGCCGCCGGGTGACGTCGTCGTTGAGGTAGCCGTAGAGCCGTTCGAACCGGCTGTCCAGGTCCGGCACCAGGGCGATCACCAGGATCTCGGTGTCCAGCTCACCCAGGCCGGCGTCCGCCGCGAGCCGACGCAGCCGGATCCGGGCGCCGGCGGCCTCCGCCGCGTCGGCCTGCGCCTCGATCCGCTCCCGCTCGGCCCGGTCCGGGCGCGGCGGCGTGGGGGCCGGCGCCAGCAGCTGGTCGACCACCTCGTCGGTGACGTACAGGCCGCGGAACGGGTCGTCGGGGGCCGGGTCGTCGCCACGCCGGTGCCCGACCAGCGCGCGGATCCGGTCCTCGACCAGCCCGACCCGCCGCAACAGGTAGGCCAGCCCGGCCCGGTCCGGTTCGGCGACCGGTCCCCCATCGCTCACTTGTGGTCGATCCCGGGCGAGCGGCGGCGGCGCGGCTTCGGCTTGGCCTCGGCGGGCGCGGAGTCCCCGGCCGGGGCGCCGCGGCCGCTGGCGGCCAGCTGGTGCCAGGACAGCCCGCGGCCCCCCGGCCCGGCCGGCACCCGCCCGGCCGCGACCGACCCGGCGGGCACTCCCTCGGCCGAGCCCGGTGCTCCGGATCCGGGCCCGGGCGAGCCGTCGGCACCGTCGCTCCCCGGCCGGGCGCCCAGCCGGACCAGGGCCGGGTCGCGCTGTCGCTCCTCCTGGGGCGGCCAGCCCTGGCCGCCGTTCCCGCCGAGCACGATCCGCGGCGGCTGCTCCACCGGCGCCCCGGCGTGGTACTGCTGGCCGGTGTCGGTGGGCGCGCTGACCACGATGTCCAGGGACGGCTTGAGTTCGCCGCCCAGGGCCGACCAGACGTCGGCGAACGACCGGTCCTCCGGCGGCGGCAGGGCAACCGTCACCGGCACCGGCAGGGCCAGTTCGGCCAGCGGACCGGTCAGGAACTCCTCCGGGATGGCGTCGTGCCGCAGGAAACAGGACAGCAGGGCGGACAGCAGCCGGTGCTCGTCCTCGGGCCGCTGGGTCCAGGCCGTCACCATGTAGGACAACTTGAAGTGCCGGGGCGGCAGGCGCCGGGCCCGGACGCGGTCGCGCTCGTCGTACTCGTTGATCAGCCCGCGTTCCCTCCGGCGCAGATCCTCGCGGATGTCGTACAGGTACACGTCGATGGTCGGCACGTTCCGCCGCCCGGCCCAGTCCTTGGTGGGCGCGTCGAAGACGACCTCGACCTGGGTGCCCGCGGTCGCCTCCCGCTCGATCAGCGAGCGCAGCGCGACATCGACCTCATGGATCACGTTCTCACTGTCCCTCGGGTGGGCAGGCCGGTAAACGCGGCGCGGGGCCGACGGCCGGGCAGCTTTGTCCGCCCGATCGGGCAGCCCGTGCTCAGATCAGCCCTTCCCGGACCGCGTAGGCCACCGCGTGCGAGCGGTTGCGCAGCTGCAGCCGGGTGGTGACGTCGTGCAGGATGTTCTTGACCGTGCGCTGGCTGTAGGACAGCCGGCCGGCGATCTCCGCGGTGTCGTGGCCGTTGGCGACCAGCTTGAGCACCTCCGCCTCCCGGTCGGACAGGCCGGTGAAGGCCAGCCCGCGGGGAGCGAGCACCTGCCGTTGCAGCCGTCCGACCTGGCCCAGCAGCCGGCCCAGCAGGTCGGGCGGCACCTCGCCCTCACCGGCGGCGACCCGCAGGATGGCCCGGGCCAAGGTGTCCGGGGTGGCGTCGCTGCGACGCAGCAGCCCGCCCACCCCGGCCTCGGCGGCGGCCACCAGCGTGGCGTCGTCGATGACCCGGGCGACCAGCACGGTCCGCGGGATCGATCCGCGCTGCAGGGCCCGGAGCACCCGCAGCACCTCGTCGGTCAGGGCGTCCGCCACCACCACCGCCACCGTCGCCTCGCCCAGGTGCTCGGCGTCCACCACCCGGATCTGCGGGTGCGCCCGCAGCTGGCTGATCACCCCGGCCTGCAGGATCGGGTCCCCGGCGTAGACGTAGGTGGGCACGGGCGACTGCCCGGCCGACTGCCCGAGCGGAAGCCCGGTGGAACCCGTTGACGACTGCATGTCTGCCTCCCGGTGCGCTGCGGTGGTGCACCCCCACCTGCCTCATCGGGCATGGTGCAGGATGTCCCTCAACGTCCGCTCAACGCCGTTCGGGCGGTGTGTCCGGATCCCTTCACGGGGCCGCTCAACGGCGCTCAACGCCGCTCAACGTCCGCTCAACGTCCCGGTCAGCTGTCGGTCAGCAGCGGGGCGCAGGCCGGGATCCGGGCCATCAGCGCCTGCAGCTGCTCGCCCTGGAAGTCGGCGAGGCCGTAGTCGCTCTGGCCGAGCTGCTCGATCTCCGCGTTGACCTGGTCGATCGCGGCATCGACCGAGGCCCGGTCGGGCGCGGTCTGGATGATGACCGCGGCGCCCAGGGTGATCGAGGACAGGTCGTTCAGGTAGGCCAGGTAGCCGTCGTGCAGGTCCTGACCGCCGGCGAAGGTCGGCGCGTCCAGCGCGGTCATCCGGTCGGTGATCCCGGTGATGGTGTCGGTCAGGTCGGCGTAGTAGGTGACGTAGGCGTCGCGGTACTGCTCGTCGGTGGCGGTGCCGTCGACCGTGGGCACCGCGAACAGCGAACCGAGCAGCGTCTGCACGTCGGTGCAGCTGTTCTGCAGCCAGATGGCGGTGGTGGCGTCCAGGTCGTCGGCCGCGACCACGACGGTGACGGTGTCGTCGGCGGTCGACGGGGCGCTGGAGGAATGGCTGCCGGTGGTCGGCGCCGGGGACGACGGCACCGTGATGCCCGCCGAGGTGGACACGTTCCCACCGGCGGACGGGGTGCCGGCGGTGGCCGACGAGCAGGCGACGGTGAAGACCGCCGTCGACAACAGGGCGGCGGCGGCCAGGCTCTGCTTCAGGTTCACGCGCATGGTTGACACCTCTGGATATGGATGGCCCCAGCTGGGTGGGGATCGGTGGTGGAAGGTCCGGCCGACCCCCGAGGCATCGGCCGAACGGGGAGCAGGAGCGCTCCCATGGGTGAACGAGACAACCGCCGTTCACATTGAGACCTGGATCACACCTCGTCCGGCGGGGTCCGCGTCGGGGCGCCGGCCACCAGGTCGCGCAGCCGGTTGCGGCGGCCCTCGTACCGCTCGCCGAATCGGTGGTCGGCCCGCCGCCGGCGACGGCCACCGGCCGGGTACAGGTGCCGGGCCCACCAGGAGCCGGGCTTGGCCAGCCGGACGGCGCCGACGACGCCGACCGGCGGGTAGACCAGCCCCAGCGAGGCGGTCACCAGCTTGCCCTTCAGCGCGCACAGCACCGCCGGCACCGCGAACAGCAGCACCAGGGCGATCAGCGTCCAGCGCAACAGGGTGCCCAGATCGCCGAGTTCGCCGACGGACTCGTAGGCGTCCAGGAAGTCGGCCGGCACCTCGACCAGGTCGAGCACGGCCCGGATCGAGGCGCAGACGACCAGGATCCAGGCGACGGCGTCGACCGACTTGCGCCCGTGCTCGCTCCAGTACACGTCGTCCAGGTGCCACCACAGCGCGAACTCGTCGAACGCCAGGCCGACGGCCACCCCGAACAGCACGGCGAGCGCGTCCAGGCCGGCACCGGTCGGCTGGAGGGTGATGATCAGCAGGCCGGTGAGGAACATCCCGACGATGCCGAACACCTGGTGGTGCACGTGCACCCCGCCGACGGTGACGTCCTTGATCGGGCCGGTCGCCGGACCGCCACGCAGGCTGCGGGCGCGGATGTACCGGGTGATCGTCCGGGTCACCACGAAGGCGCCGAGGACGCCGACGAACACCCACAGGGCCGGGGTGAGGGTGATGTACTCGCCGGTCAGCACCCCGAGCAGGGCGCCGGAGATCACGTCCCAGGCGAGCGCCGGATCCAACCCGCCGTCCATGCCCAGGTTCTACCAGGTCAGCCGGCCGGCACCATCTCGTCGGCGGCGATCTCGTCGTGCGGCGCCGGGGCGGCGGCTGCCGTGGGGCGCTCGCGGATCCGCTGGCTGATCACCTGGGAGATGCCGTCGCCGCGCATGGAGACGCCGTACAGCGCGTCGGCGGCCTCCATGGTGAATTTCTGGTGGGTGATGACGATCAGCTGCGAGGTCTCCCGCAACTCGGCCATCAACGAGACCAGCCGGGTCAGGTTGACCTCGTCCAGCGCCGCCTCCACCTCGTCCATCACGTAGAAGGGGCTCGGGCGGGCGCGGAAGATGGCGACCAGCAGGGCGACCGCGGTCAGCGACCGCTCCCCGCCGGAGAGCAGGCTCAGCCGCTTGACCTTCTTGCCGGGCGGGCGGGCGTTGACCTCGATACCGGTGGCCAGCATGTCGGACGGGTCGGTGAGCACCAGCTCGCCGTCGCCGCCGGGGAACAACGTCGCGAAGACGATCTTGAATTCGCGCTCGACGTCCCAGTACGCCGCCGTGAACAACTCCAGGATCTTCTCGTCCACGTCCTTGATCACCTGCAGCAGGTCCTTGCGGGTGGTCTTGAGATCCTCCAACTGGGTGGACAGGAACTTGTGCCGCTCCTCCAACCCGGCGTACTCCTCCAGGGCCAGCGGGTTCACCCGGCCGAGCGCGGCCAGGTCCTTCTCGGCCCGGCGCAGCCGCCGTTCCTGGGTGGGCCGGTCGAACGGCATCGACGGCGGGGCGGCGACGTCCTCGCCGCGTTCCTTGGCCGCCTCGTACTCGGCCATCTCCTGCGGGTTCGGCGGCACCGGGTTGGCCGGTCCGTAGTCGGCGATCAGCGTCTCGGCCGGAACGGCGAACTCCTCCACCGACCGGTCCGACAGTTGCTGCGCCAGCATCGTCTGCTGGGCCCGCAACACCTCGCCGGAGTGCACCGCGTCGGTCAGCTTGTCCCATTGCGCCTGCAGTTCGGCGGCCCGGGCGCGGGCCTCGTGCAGCACCGCGTCGACCTCGGCCCGGCGCTGCGCGCAGGTGTCCTTCTCCGCGGCGGCCTGCGCGAGCGAGGCGGCCAGCC
>JBDHZW010000173.1:0-10753 GCA_039812105.1 Nakamurella sp. | reverse complement strand
CCGGCGGGGACCAATCGGCGGCGGTCCGCCCGGCCTGGTAGGCGCGGGGGGCGTCGTCACCGGCGCCGGGCATGAACACCGGCGCATCGCCCCGGTACAGGCCGTCGTCGGGGCCGCCGGAACCGTCGGCCGCACCGCGCCGGAACCAGCCCACCCGTTGCCCCCTCGATCCCTGGCGGTCAGGACAGCCGCAGCCGGACGATCTCCCGCAGCTCGGGTCGATCCCGCGGACCGGCCTGGTCCAACCGAATCGTCGCGGCCGGCCCGTCCATGGTCAAGGACATGACGTCGTTGCCGAACAGCGGTCCGGCCAGCCGGTGCCAGCGCGCGCCCGGTCGGGGGATCCGGGCGAGCGTGCCGATGACGGCCCGGACCGACCGTTCGGCGGCGCCGCTCCAGCCGGCCCGGAAGGCGAGCTTCATCGCGGCCGGGACCCGGTTGTGCAGTGGCGAGCAGGTCAGCTGGTAGACGGCCGACCGGGTGCCGCCGGGCAGCTCGGCGGCGGCCACGTAGGCGTGGTGCACGTCGCCGGACAGCACGCACACGGTGGCCGGCGGCTCGGTGCCGTGCTCGCCCCGGCCGACCGCGGCGATCAGCTGGGCCAGCCGTTCGAAGGACGCCCCGAACGCCGCCCAGTGCTCCAGATCGAGCGCCCGGCGCAGCTTTTCGGACAGCCGGGCGGCCGGGCGGCCCCGTCGCCCGGCACACAGGACCTCGTTCCACGCCTCGATGTCGTGCAGGGCCGGCGCCAGCAGCCAGGGCAGCGAGGTGCCGATCAGCAGATGCCGGTAGTCGCCGTCCACCTGCGCGTCGATCCAGTCGAACTCGGCGTCGCCGATCATGCTCCGGCGCCCGTCGAGCACTCGTCCGCAACGGGAGTCGATGACCAGCAGCCGGACCGGGCCGAAGTCCCGGCGGTACGACCAGCGGGCGCCCTTGGCCCCGTCCGCCTCGGCGTCGGCGGCCTCGGCGAAGGCCCGCAGCAGCGGTTCCGCGTCGGCGTCCCTGTCCGGGTCCTCGCCCCCGTGCCCGGCGCCGGACCGCACCCGCTGGTACAGCTCGTTCTCGGCCAGTTCGGCCGGGCCGAGATTGCCCAGGTGCTGGTAGATCCAGTACGAGGTGAGGGCGCCGACGATGCGTTCGTGCCACCAGGGCAGGGCGGCCATGTCGCGGCGCCAGGAGTCGGAGGTGTTCCAGTCGTCACGCACGTCGTGGTCGTCGAAGATCATCGACGACGGCACCGTGGACAGCAGCCAGCGCACGTCCGGGTCGGTCCACGATTCGTGATACAGCCAGGTGTACTCCTCGAAGTCGGCGACCTGGTCCTTGGCGCCGGTGGTGATGTCGCGCCGGCGGCGGATCCGGTCTTTGGTGTGCTCGGTGGTCTCGTCGGCGTAGACCTGGTCGCCGAGCAAAATCAGCGCCTGCGGCCAGGTGTCCTCGGGCCGGTCGGCAAGCCGGCGGCCCAGGCAGGCGAGCGCGTCGGCGTCGTACCGGGGGTCGTCCACCGCGTCCGATCGGGCGTACCGGCAGGAGCCGAACGCGATGGTGACCGGCGCCGCCTCGTCCACCGTGCGGATCACCGGTGCCGGTCGGTGGTCGTCCGGCTCCGGCCAGACCACGCGGCCGTCCAGTTCGACCTGGTACGGCGTGCTGGTACCCGGCTCCATCCCGATGATCACGACCAGGGCGTAGTGGTGACCGCCCACATTCCAGGTCCGCTCGTTGCCGCCGAGGATCCGGACCTGGGCCGGCCCGTCCGTTTCCACCCAGATCGTCGCGTCCGTCGGTCCCACGTGCCGCAGTACCGGTCCGAGCAGCAGTCGAGTCACTGACCTTGTGTACCAGGCGGCGTCCGGACTCGCCCGCATCCGGCGGTCGGACCGGCCACCGGCCGTTCATCGCGCCTGGCTACGGTGGGCCGGTGAGCCCCGACCCCGCACCGACCGACGGCGAGACCGACAGCGAGAGCGAGACCGACGGCCGGACCGACGCAGACGTGGCCGCCTCGTTGGTCCGGTCGGCCGGCCGGCTGGCCGCCCGGATGCTGCGCGAGGGGCTGCGGGTCGAGGAGAAGACCAGCATCAGCGACGTCGTCTCGAACGCCGACAAGGCGGCCGAGGCGTTGATCGTCGAACGGCTCGCCGCGGCCCGGCCGGGCGACGGGGTGGTCGGCGAGGAGGGTTCGGCCGCGCCCGGCCACCGCACCTGGGTGATCGACCCGTTGGACGGCACCTACAACTTCGTGTCCGGGTTGCCGGCCTGGTGCTCGGCGCTCGCCCTGGTCGACGGGGCGGTGGACGCCACCGACCCGTCAACCGGCCACGCTACCGACCCGCTGGCCGACCTGGTGCTCGGCGCGATCTACCAGGCGACCACCGACGAGCTGTGGGTCGGTGGCCCGGCCCTCGCGCCCACCCTGAACGGGGTCGCGTTGCCCCGGTTGGCCGACCGCGACCTGCGGGAGATCGCCATCACCACCTACCT
The DNA here is from genome assembly GCA_039812105.1 of Nakamurella sp. GTDB lineage: Bacteria > Actinomycetota > Actinomycetes > Mycobacteriales > Nakamurellaceae > Nakamurella. The sequence goes on along the minus strand of JBDHZW010000173.1, from coordinate 8,266 downwards.
GCACCCGCCGCGGTTGCTCGACCCGCGGCTGCGGGACGGGCTGGTCCGGGCCATCGCCGGGGCGGCGTCGGTGCGGATCATCGGCTCCGGTTCGATCGAGCTGGCCGCGGTGGCCGCCGGCCGGCTCGGCGTCTGGTTGCACGCCGACCCGCCGCTGTGGGACTGGTTGCCGGGGGCCGCGCTGGTCGTCGGGGTGGGCGGGGCCACCGAGATCTTCGAGTACGGCGGCCACCGCTGGCACGCCGCCGGACCGCCGGCCGCGGTGGCCCAGGTCCGCTCGGCGGTGCTCGGCGAGGGCTGACCCTCCCGGTCCCGGTCCGCACGTCCGTCACATCCGTCAGCCGGCGGCGAAGTCGACGTCGGCGGTGTCGACGGTGCCCGCCGTCCGGCCCGGCGCGCTCTGGAACTTCCAGTACAGGTTGGTGTGCGCGATCACCGCCTCGGGCGGCGGCGCCCCGTACTCGGTCAGGTCCTCGGTGGTGTGCGCGTCGCCGACCAGCGTCGCGTCGTACCCGCGGACGAAGGCGCCGTGCAGGGTGGACCGGACGCAGGCGTCGGTCTGCGCCCCCGTCACCACGACGCGGCCGACGGCCAGGCCGGCCAGCACGTCCTCCAGGACGGTGTCCTCGAACGAGTCGCCGTAACGCTTGGCGACCAGCGCCTCGTCCTCGTCGCGGACCAGTTCGGGCACGTACTCCCACGGCGGGGTGCCGGGCACCAGGTCGTCGCTGGCGTGCTGCACCCAGACCACCGGCACCCGCTCGGCGCGGGCCTTGCCGACCAGCCGGTTGATGTTGGCCACCACCTCGTCGCGGCGTGGGCTGCCGTCCACGACGCCGTTCTGCACGTCGATGACCAGCAGTGCGGTGTTGGGTCGATCCGGAAGGGTTGTCATGCCGGTCACCATAGGACCGGCCTCCGACAGTCGGGCCGATCAGCCGCGGACCGGGTCCGCGACGCACCCTCGGACGGGGGTGCGACCATCGGCGGGTGCAGACCGCCCTGTGGATTCTCGCGCTGATCGCCACTGTCACCGCGACCAGCGTCGTCGCCAAGCGGATCGGCGTGCCCGCGCCCTTGCTGCTGGTCGTCATCGGGATCGGGGCCTCGTTCCTGCCGTTCCTGGAACCGTTCGAACTCAGCCCGGAACTGGTCCTGATCGGCCTGCTGCCGCCGCTGCTGTACGCCGCGTCGATCCGGACGTCACTGGTGGACATCCGGGCCGTCCGGCGCACCATCGCCGGGCTGGCGGTCGGGCTGGTGATCGTCACCACGCTGGTCGTGGGGCTGGTCGCCTGGCTGCTGCTGCCGATCCCGCTGGCCGCCGGCTTCGCCTTCGGCGCCGTGGTCTCGCCGCCGGACGCGGTGGCCGCCACCGCGATCGCCCGCCGGATCGGGCTGCCCCGGCGGGTGGTCACCATCCTCGAGGGCGAATCGCTGCTCAACGACGCGACCGCGCTGGTCGCGCTGCGCACCGCGATCGTCGCCCTGGGCACCGTGGTCAGCCTGTGGAGCATCTCGCTGGACTTCCTGTGGGCCGCCGCCGGCGGGGTGGCGATCGGGACGGCCGTCGCCTTCGTGCTCGCCCTGGTCCGGCGCAAGGTCAAGGACCCGCTGATCGACTGCGCGATCTCGTTGATGGCCCCGTTCCTGGCCTACCTGCCGGCCGAGGAGTTGCACGCGTCGGGAGTGATCTCGGTCGTCACCGCCGGCCTGATCCTGGGCCACAAGGCGCCGATCGTTCAGGACGCCACCTCGCGCCTCAACGAGCGGATCAACTGGGAGACGATCCAGTTCCTGCTGGAGAACACGGTGTTCCTGCTGATCGGGCTGCAGGTGCGGGGCATCCTGGACAGCGTCGGCCGCTCCGAGCTGTCGACCGGCACCATCGTCGGCTTCTGCGTCGCCGTGCTGGCCACCGTCATCCTGGTCCGCCCGCTGTGGGTGTTCCCGGTGGGCCGGCTGCTGATCATCCACCCGCACAACAAGATTCCCGCCCGCTGGTCCTGGCGGACCAGCACCGTGGTGTCCTGGGCCGGCATGCGCGGGGTGGTCACCCTGGCCGCCGCGTTCGTGCTCCCGGCCAGCGTGCCGAACGTGGAGATCCTGGTCCTCGGGGCGTTCGTGGTGACGGCCGGCACCCTGCTGATCCAGGGTCTGACCCTGCCGTGGCTGGCCCGGCGGATCGGCATCCGCGGGCCGGACGCCCGGGAGGACGCGCTGCAGGAGGCGACCGTGCTGCAGGCGGCCGTGGAGGCCGGCCGGCACGAGTTGGACCGGGTCGCGTCCGACGCCGACGACCCCGATATCGTCCGCATCCTGCGGGCCCGCGGCGAGTCGCGGCTGAACCAGGTCTGGGAACGCCTCGGCGACACCGCCGGCGACGAGCCGCCCAGCGAGCAGTACCGGCGGTTGCGGACCGCCATGCTGGCCGCGGAACGGGCCGAGGTGCTGCGCATCCGCAAGGCGGGCGAGGTGGACTCCGACGTGCTGACCGGCGTCATGGACGCGCTCGACGTGGAGGAGTCGATGATCGACCGCCGGGAGGCCAGGGCCGAAACCGATCTGGAACGCACCCTGGTCACCCCGCAGCAGACCGCCAACCTGTGCGTCGACCTGGACGACGCCCCGGCCGACGCCACCCCCAACTCCACCGACGGCTGCATCGACTGCCTGCGCGAGGGCACCCGATGGGTGCACCTGCGACTGTGCCTGGCCTGCGGCAACGTCGGCTGCTGCGACTCGTCGGTGCGCCGGCATGCGACCAGGCACTTCCACGAGACCGGTCATCCGGTGATGCGCAGCTTCGAGCCGGGGGAGGCGTGGCGGTGGTGCTACGTGCACGAGGTGCTGGGCTGATTCAGGGCCGGTCCTCGCTGAGCGGGACGGGCGGCTCGGCGCCCTCCGGGACGACGTCCAGGGGGTGCGCCAGCTCGTCCGGGCCGAGCTTGGCGATCCACAGGGTGCCCACCGCCAGCACCGTCGGCACCAGTCCGGCGATCAGGAACGCCGGGGCGATGCCGACCGAGTCGCCGAACGGCCCGGCCAGCGCCATCGAGATCGGCATCAGCGCCAGCGAGACGAAGAAGTCCAGGCTGGACACCCGGCCGAGCAGGGCCGGCGGCACCCGCCGCTGCAGCAGTGTGCCCCAGATCACCTGGGCCGCGGAGAACACGAACCCGGTGACGAACAGCGCCACCACCATCACCGGCAGCGACCCGGTGAGCCCGACGATCGCCAGCGGGACCGACCCGACGCCCCAGCCGAAGATCATCAAGGTCAGGTAGCGGCGGGGCAGCCGCAGGCTGGCCGCGACCAGCGAGCCGGCCGCGCCGCCGATGCCGAACGCGGCCAGCGCGATCGCGAACGCACCGGGACCGCCCCCGGTCTGGTCCCGCACCGCGAACGGCAGCAGCACCTCGACCGGCCCGACCACCATCAGCACCAGCAGGGTGGCGAACAGCAGGGTGGCCAGCAGCCAGCGGGTACGGACCATGTACGCGAACCCGTCGCGGACGTCGGTGAGCGCGCTGCGCAGCGGATGGGTGTCCGGGTCCAGTTCCCGGCGCACCGGGGTGGTCTTCATCGTCCACAGCGCCGCCGCGGTGCCCACCTGCAGCAGGGCGACGGTCGCGAACGCCGCGCCGGGCGACCAGGCGGCGATGATCAGGCTGGCCACCGCCGGGCCCAGGCCCTGCATGATCGTCGGCCGCAGGGTGCCCTCGATCCCGTTCGCGGCCAGTAGCTGATCGGCGTCCACCAGTGACGGCAGCCACGCCGAGTAGGCCGGGTAGAAGAAGCCGTCGGCCAGGCCGAGCACCAACCCGATCACCGCCAGGTGCCAGATCTGCACGGTCCCGGTCAGCGCGAGGAAGGCGGCCACCGCGAACCCGGCCCCCCGGACCACCTCGACCACCAGCAGGATCTTGCGCTGCGGAACCCGGTCCGCCACCACCCCGCCGACCAGCACGGACAGCGTCAGGCCCAGGCTGGACCCGAACGCGACCAGGGAAAGGTCGGACGCCGACCCGCCCAGCGCGATGACCTGCCAGACCGAGGCGACCAGCCAGATGCCCAGACTGAACAGCGAGCACACCAGCGCGGTGGTCAACCAGCGGTACTGGCCGTTGCCGAACGGGCGCAACGCCCGCGGCAGGCGCGATCGTTCGGACATGATCTGGGTCTCCTCTCCGGCTCCGGCCCAACCCGTCGGCGGCGCGGGGCGTCCTGAATGCTGCCCGATGATGGGCCTTTCGATCCACCCGTTTGCCGCTCGGTGCGTTGCGGCGTGGTGACCGGTCCGACGCGGCGCCGGTGGATAGCATCGACCCGGACATGACCACTTCGTGCCCGGTGCGCGAAATCGTTGCAGTACAGCATGGTTGCGGCTGCCGAGATGCCGGATGGGGTTACCCGAGACATGCTGCGCACGGGTCCGCAATGGCTCACGCCGAAGCTGCGGCAGTTGGCCGCCAGCCGGCTGCCGGTCGCTTCGCCGGTGCACCGGCCGAAACGGGCCATGCGGCCGAACCGGTCTCCGCGCCCGGAACGGGACGCGACGCCGGGACGGTGGATCCACCGGAACTTCCGCGGCAACGACGGCGCCCGCGAGTACGACGTCTACCTCCCGTCCGGTCTGTCGCTCGACGAGCGGGTCCCGGCCCTGTTGCTGCTGCACGGCTGTCAGCAGCGGTCGGTCGACTTCGCCACCGACTCCGGGTTTGTCGCCGCCGCCGACACGCACAGCTTCCTGATCGTCGCGCCCCGCCAGGAGCGGCACCATCAGCTGCAGCGGTGCTGGCGCTGGTACGAGTCGGAACATCAGGGCCGCGACCGCGGCGAGCCGGCGATCCTGGCCGGCATCGTCGCCGAGGTGTCGGCGGAGGAACAGCTCTGGCGGGTCGACCGGCGGCGGGTGTACGCCGCGGGGCTGTCGGCGGGCGGAGCGATGGCGCTGATCATGGCGACCACCTATCCCGACGTCATCGCCGCGGCCGGCGTGCATTCGGCCACCGCGTACCGCAGCGCCTCCCAGGGCTTCGGCGCGTTCGGCGCGATGGCCGCGCAGAGCACCCTGCCGGTGTACGACCTCGGCGATCGCGAGATGGCGCCGGTGGTGTTGATCCACGGCACGAACGACCCGGTGGTGCGGGCGCCGAATGCCGACCGGATCGTCGACCAGTGGCTCGCGTCGCGGGATTCGCGGCGGCTGTCCGGGCTGGACCGGGTGCGGCCGCTGGCCACCACCCGAGCGCTGGTCGTCGACGGCCGGCACTGCCTGCGCACCCGCTGGTACACCGCCCGCGGGCGCCGGGTGCTGGAGTACTGGCGGATCGACGGGCTGCGGCACGCGTGGTCCGGTGCCGCCCGCAAGGGCGCCTTCGTCGACCCCCGGGGTCCGTCGGCGGCCGAGGTGATGACCGCGTTCTTCGCCAAGCACAAGCTGCCGCACGGTACGTTCGGGCCGCCGCGCAGTACGTTCGGCGCGGCCCGGCCGGTGGCCGACCCCGGCGAGAGCGGACAGACGGCCGGCGACGTCAAGGAACGCCCGGAGCGCCCGCCGATGATCTGGTTCGAGGACCGCGACTGACGGCGAGGGGGCACAAAGTGCCCTCGCCGGCCCTCCCGAAGGGCCGAAACCGCCCCCTCGACGCGCGCGCTGGCCGGCCGAGGCCCCGTGTCCGCGGGTCCGCGGGCGCCCTCGGGCCGAGGGAGCAGAAAGCGCCCTCCGCGACCGCACGGAAGGGCCGAAACCGCCCCCTCGACCCGGTGGCCCGAAGAGGGAGCCGCGGCGGGACCGCGCTGACCCACACCTGGTCGGGCGGAGCGGCCGGCAAGGTCGTCATCACGATGTGAGCCGGCCGGTGGAGTCGGCCGCGGTGGGCGACGATGACCCGATGCAGATCGCGTCCCGCACCCGGGTGGCCGTCGGACTGGTGCTGCTCGCCGCGCTGGCCGTGCTCGGCGGGCTGAGCGTCAACGCCGTCGCCCCGTCCGAACCGTTGCCCGCGGACGCCCCGGCCGACGAGTTCAGCGCCGAGCGGGCGTTCACCCACGTGCAGCGGATCGGGCTGCAGGAGCACCCGGCCGGCTCGGTCGCCGCCACGGAGGTGCGGCAGTACATCGTCGACACCCTGACCGGTCTCGGCCTCGACCCGCAGGTCCGCGAGGGCATCGGCGGCACCAGCGAACTCGGCGGCCAGTACGGCATGGCCGACACCCGCAACGTGGTCGCCCGGATCTCGGGTTCCGGGTCGACCGGGACGCTGATCCTGATGGCGCACTACGACTCGGTGCAGGTCTCGCACGGCGGCAACGACGACGGCGCCGGGGTGTCCACCCTGCTCGAGATCGCCCGCGTGCTGGCCGGTTCCGATGCGGCACCGGCGAACGACGTCGTGCTGCTGTTCACCGACGCCGAGGAGGCTTGCCTGTGCGGGGCGGAGTCGTTCGTGGCCAACGATCCGCTGGCCGGCGCTCGGGCGGTCGTGCTGAACATCGAGTCCCGCGGGTCGACCGGGCCGTCGGTGATGTTCGAGACCAGTCCGGGCAACGCCGAGCTGGTGTCGCTCTACGGGTCGGCGGTCGAGAAGCCGGTGGCCACCAGCCTGGCCGTCGAGGTGTACCGGATCCTGCCGAACAACACCGACTTCACCCCGTTCCTGAAGGCCGGCCGGTTCACCGGGCTGAACTCGGCGTACATCGACGGGTCCGGCGTCTACCACGCGCCCGAGGACACCCCGCAATCCATGGACCGGGGCAGCCTGCAGCACGAGGGGGAGAACGCGCTCGCGCTCACCCGGGCACTGGCTTCCACCGACCTGGCCGCCCTGGCGGTGCCGGCGTCGGGGGACGCCAGCTACTTCCCGGCGCTCGGGCTGCTGATCCGGTATCCCGGGTGGCTGGTGTGGCCGCTGGCGGTCGCCGCGCTGCTCGCGGTCGGGCTGGCCGGCGCCCTGGCGGTGCGCCGCGGCCTGGCCGGGTGGCCGCGGCTGGCCGGCGGGCTGGGCCTGGCGCTGATCCCGCTGGTGCTGGCCCCGCTGGCGGCGCAGGGGTTCTGGTCACTGCTGGTGCTGCTGCGGCCCGGCTACGCGAACATGATGGATCCGTGGTGGCCGGGCTGGTTCCGGGCCGCGGTGGTCGCGCTGGTGTCCCTGGTCGTGCTGACCTGGTTCGGCCTGCTGCGCCGCCGGGTCGGGCCGTGGCCGCTCATCGTCGGCGCGTTGGCGTTGCTGGCCGTGCTGGGGGTGGTGATGGCCGCGGCGGTGCCCGGCGGGTCGTACCTGGCCGCGCTGCCGGCGCTGACCGGCGGCCTCGGCGTCGCCGCGACGCTGGCCTGGCCGGCGTTCTGGGTGCGAGCGGTCGCCACGGCGCTGGCCGCCTGGGTGGCCGTGGCCATCCTGGTGCCGACGGTGTACCTGTTCTTCCCGGCGCTCGGGCTGGCCACCGGCGCCGCCGCGGCCCTTTTCGCCGTCATGCTCGGCCTGGCCATGCTGCCCACCCTCGACCTGCTCTACCCACCCCTCCCGCGCGGATCAACAACGCCCGCGCGGATCAACTCGCACGAGATGGGGACCGTGGGACAGGAGTCAACGACTTCATCCGCGCGCCCCGAGGGCGCGGGTTCGCGCGAGGGTGCGGGTTCGCGCGAGCGTGCGGGTTCGCGCGAGGGCACGGGTTCGCGCGAGGGCACGACGTCACCCGAGGGCGCGGCGTCCGCGCGCCCCAACGGCGCGACGGCGCGCGACGGCGGGGCACCACGGCACCGGCTGTGGGCCGCCGCGCCGGCCCTGGTCGTCGCCCTGGCCGCGGTGGTGTTCACCGGGATCGGCCTGCGGATCGACCATTTCGACGCCGACCACCCCGTCCCGGCCGAGCTGGCGTACGTCCTGGACACCGACACCGGGCAGGCGCGCTGGGTCAGCACCGACCAGCACCCCGGCGATTGGGTGAGCAAGTACGTCACGACGCCCGGCACGGCGGCGGACACCTTCGGCCTGATCCACTCCCCGGTGACCGTCGGCCCGGCCCAAGCGGCCGACCTGCCGGCCCCCCAGGTCACGGTGCTGGACGACACCACCGCCGATCAACAGCGGACCCTGCACCTGCGGGTCACCCCGCAACGCCCGGCCCGGCTGGTCTACCTGGCCCTCACCGACGTGCCCGTGGTCGGCGCGACGTTCGCGGGTCGCGAGGTGCCGGCGGGCGAGCTGACCGACGGGCTGTCCGTGGTGTTCCACGCCCCGCCGGCCGGCGGCGTCGACGT
>JBDHZW010000172.1:0-10780 GCA_039812105.1 Nakamurella sp. | reverse complement strand
GACGGCGATGATCCGGATCAGGGTGGGGTCGACATTGAAGTAGGCCGCGATGCCACCGCACACGCCGCCGATCATCTTGTCGGAGGTGGACAGGGTCAGCCGGCGATAGGGGCGTTCGGGTGTGGTCATGCCACCAAGTCTGTGGGGCCGCGCCCCTCCGCCGACTCCGGGTATGCCCCCACCCGCACCCTCAAACCCTCGGCGGACCGGATACGGGTCGGAGTCCGCACCCGCCGCAGCGAGGGGGCACTTCGTGCCCTTGCCGACCGTCTGAGAGGGCCGGAATTGCGCCCTCGGCCTGGGCGCGCGGTGGTCGCCGGGCCGATCCGTGGCCGAGGGGGCAGGTTGTGCCCTTGCCGACCGTTCGGGAGGGCCGGAGCTGCACCCTCGACCTGGGCGCGCAGTGGTCGCCGGGCCGATCCGTGACCGAGGGGGCACTTTGTGCCTTTGCCGACCGCTCGGGAGGGCCGGAACTGCGCCCTCGATTTCGGGTCGGGCGCCGCGGGGAGGCAGCCGAGGGGGCAGGTTGTGCCCTTGCCGACCGCTCGGGAGGGCCGGAGCTGCACCCTCGACCTGGGCGCGCGGAACTGGCCCACCCACGCCCCCGACGGCAAGACACGGCCCGCGCCTCCGGGCAGGCCCGCGGCCGCACCTGACTGCGTCCCGGACGGGCATCAGGGCGGCGAGTAGTCGTCGATCCCCGGGGCCGACTCGAGCCCGGCCACGGACCGCAGGCCGGTCGAGTCGCCGGGGTCGGCCACCGAGACCGACGACGAGCGGGTGGCCGGCTGACCCGACTGCACCACCAGGTTCAGGTCGCTCGCCCCGAACAGGGAGGTTGCCGGGGCCGCGCCGGCGTCGGCGACGGCCTGCCGGATGCCGGCCCGGGTCAGCGTCCGTTCGGTGCAGGCCTGGGTGATCAGCCGCCCCCAGGACGAGCCGACGGCGTACCCGTCGAGGGTGCGCGGACCGGCGTCGGTCACCCCGGTCGCCGCCGCCATCGACGCCACCGCGACCGCCGCCGGGTAGTCGGACCCGAAGGCCGGCGCGGGGGTGGCCACGTACAGACGGTCCGCCGCGGCGTCGTCCGACGGGTCGAACCCGCCGGCCAGAGTCAGCACCACGGCATCCGGAGACGCGGTGAGCAGCGCACCGACCGACGAACTGTCGACCGGGGCGAGCACCACCCGATCGGCCGACCAGGACGACGAAGCGTCATTCCGGACGTCCAGGTCGATCCCGTTCCGGCCGGCCCACCAGCGGGCCCCGGCCAGCGCGTTGGCCGCCGTCCCGGAACCGTCGTCGAGGACGCCGACCGTGTCCCCGCGGGCCAGGGCCCCGGCGGTCAACAGCTGCTGCAGCCCGTTGATGGTGGCGATGTCCGTCGTCGCCCCGGCCACCAGCGGGCCGGACGGCCCGAGCTGGGTCGAGGTTCCGGTCGCGGTCACCAGTGGGACCTGATCGGCGGCGATCGACGCCCCGAGCAGCGAGTCCGCCGGGAGCGCCGGAGCCAGCAGGCCGAGCACCGATGCGCCCACCTGCCGGTAGGCGGACGCCGGGTCGCCCGGTATCCCGTCGGCACCGCCGACCAGCAGCGACACCGTCCGCCCGCACAAGCCGCCGCCGGTGTTGACCGCCTGCTGCCAGAGCCGGACGCCGGTGGCGAAGCCACCGTCGGCGGCCTCGTCGACCAGCACGGCGAGGCCGATCGACGAATCGGTGACGCCCGGGCCGGCCAGCAGGCCGTCGGGGGTCACCGGAGTGATCGAGAGCGACGTCGTGACGCCCGTGGCCCGGGTTCCGGCGGCGGTGCCGCCCGCCGGCAGCGACGGGCGGTCCAGCACCGACGTGCACCCGGCGAGCAGCAGGGCCAGCCCCAGGACGGTCGCCCACGGCCGCGCGCGCCGGCGCGGCCGTCGCCGCTTCGGGAGGCCAGCGCTGTTCACTCCGTCAGACTGGCACGAAGAAGTTATCCACATCCCTGTTCGGCGCCCTCGTAGCCGGGGATAATTCGGTCGGCGGGATCATCGGGTGTCGTCACATCACGTGATCGTCGCGGCACCGGTAGCGCCAACGGCCCATTCCAAGCACGAAAAGGTACGGGGCAAACGGCACATCTCGGCCGTAAGGTTGTCGTTACGGTGGCAATCGGTAATGACGGCGACCCATTTGGATGGCATCATGTGGGCCGGGTCCGGGTCCGGTTCGCGGATCGGCGAAAGCGGCTGCTGGTCGCGGATCGAGGAGGCGGCGTGGGTGATCGGCCGCCCTCCGGGCGCCACCCTGCACCGCGCGATCGTCCCTCCTCCCGGCTGCGCGTGGCGGTGGCGGCCGTCGGCACGGTGGTGCTGCTGGCCGGACTGATCGTGGCCTGGCAGCGTCCGGGGTTCGCGCAGGTTCCGCCGGAACCGGTCGACGGATCGGTCTGGGTGATGAACGACAGCAGCCTGCTGGTCGGCCGGGTGAACACCGGGATCGGGCAGCTGGACTCGGCCACCGCGCTGCGCGGCGTCTCGCAGGTGGTGCAGGATCCGGCCGGCCAGCCTGCCGACCCGGTGTTCGTCGTCGACCAGGACCGGCACGAGTTGCAGGGGTTGGACACGACCACGGTCACCCTCGGTTCCCGGGTGGCGCTGCCCGACGACCCGGTGATCGGCTACCGGTCCGGCACCCTGGCCGTCGCCGATCCGGCCGACGGGCGGCTCTGGGTGGCGTCGGCGACCGACCCGAATTCGATCGACGCCGACTCGGCCCAACCGGCGGCCACTCTCGGCGCGGGGGCGGTCCTCGCGGTCGGTCCGGACGGCGTGGTGTACGCGACTCGGCCTGGCGCGACGGACGTCGTCGCGGTCGCCCCGGGCGGCGAGCCGTCGTCGACCAGCCTGGCCGACGGGCCGCTGTCGCTGGGCGGCCCCGGCAGCCCGGGCGCCGGCGGCTCCGCAGACATCCAGATCACCGCGGTCGGTGGGACCGCGGTCGTCCTGGACCGGAACGATTCGGCCCTGCGGGTGGACGGCCGCCGCGTTGCCCTGCCGCCCATGCCGGACGCGGTGCTGCAGGAGCCGGGACCGGCGGCGGACGAGTTGCTGATCTCGTCCTCCGACGGCCTGCTGGCGGTCACCCTCGCCGACGGCACGGTGCGGACGATCGCCGCCGCCACCGGCAGCCCGGTGCCGCCGGCGGTCGTCGGCGACTGCCGCTACGCCGCCTGGACGGACGCCGTCCGATCGTCGATCACCGGCCTGGCCGCCTGCGGAGATCGACCGGCCGAGCCGGTGACGCTGACCGGCACCGGATCGGCGCTGTCGCTGACCGCCCGCGGGGCGGCCGTCATCCTGACCCAACCCGCCACCGGGCGATCCTGGGTGGCCAGCGACGGATTCCGGCCGGTCGACAACTGGGCGGACGTCACGCCCTCGGACGCGCCGGTCGACAACCAGATCACCGATGAGAAGCGGACGACCACCGACGAGCTGCCCCGGCTGCCGCCGGACTGCACCGCGGTGTCGCCGAGTGACCCGCAGGCCGCCGACGACGAATTCGGGGTGCGGGCCGGGCGGACCACCGTGCTCCGGGTGCTGGACAACGATCCCGGCGTCGACTGCACCAGCGTCGTCATCGACTCCGTCACGCCGCTGCCGGCCGACGTCGGGACGGTGGCCGTGGTCGGCGACGGTGCCGCGCTGCAGGTCACCGTCAACCCGGCCGTCACCGCCGTGCCGCCGATCGAGTACCAGGTGAACAACGGGCGGGAGGCGACGGCCTCGGCCCGGGTGACCATCCTGGTCAAGCCCACCGGTGTCACCGCCCCGGCCACGTCCGTCCGGCGGTCGGCGGTCACCGCCGAGGTCGACGGCACGGTGTCCTACAACGTGCTGGACGACATGGTCTCGCCGACCGGCGACGACCTGTACCTGGCCTCGGCCGCCACCGACGGGCCCGACGCCGTCTCCTTCCGTCCGGACGGCACCATCACGTACCGCAACACCGGCAGCGGGGCCGGCACCGACGTGCGGATCGAGTTCGTGGTGTCCGACGGGGTCGAGCAGGCGACCGGCACGCTGACCGTGTCGATCGTCCCGGCCGGGTCGGCGGCGCCCGTGGCCTACCCGGCGCACGCCGGCACCGTGGTGGGCATCCCGGCGGTCGTCGACCTGCGGCACAGCGTGGTCAGCGGGTCGGCCGAGCCGGTGCAGATCGGCTCGGTGCAGCCGCAGAAGGCCGACGACCCGGTGACCGCCCGGGTGGATCAGCAGGCCGGCACCGTCTCCGTCACCGCCACCGCGCCCGGCAGCTACTACTTCACCTTCCAGGCGTCGGCCGGCGGTCGGGGCACCACCGGGGTGCTGCGGGTCGACGTCGGGCCGGCCGGCGACCCGACCCGCACGGCGGTGCCGATGCTCGACGTCGCCTACCTGCCCACCGGCGGGGAGGCGGTGATCGACCCGACCGCCAACGACAGCGATCCGGGCGGCCAGGGCCTGGCCGTCCAGCAGGTGCAGCCGGCCACGCCGGCCGGCGCGGCCGTCACGGCCGCCGTCGTCGACCTGCACCTGGTCCGGATCTCCGCCGCCCGCCCGCTGCGCGAGCCGGCCGAGCTGACCTACACCGTGTTCGACGGGACGAGCGCGCCGAGCGGGCAGATCCGGGTGGTCCCCGTGGCCGAGCCGCGGGCGGCGCCGCCGCCGCTGGCCTCGCCCGCCCAGGCCACGGTGCGGGCCGGCGACGTGGTGACGATCCCGGTCACCCGCTTCACCACCAGCCAGGACGGATTGCCGGTCACGGTGAAGGTCGACCCGGCGCAGGTGGCCGCGCTGCCCGGCCGGGTGGTCGTCACCGGCGACTCGATCCGCTATCTGGCCGCCGCCGACGCCGCCCCGGGTCGGGTCACCTTCGGCTACACCGCGTCGTCCGGTGCGGCCACCACGGCGGCGCCGGCGCCGTCGGCCGGCACGGTGACGATCACCGTGACCGCCGCCGACCCCGGCCGCAACCGGCCGCCCGAGGTCCCGCCCACGGTCACCGCGCGGGTGTTCGCCGGCAGCGCGATCACCGTGACGGTCCCGCTGGCCGGGATCGACCCGGACGGCGACTGGGTCACCCTGCAGTCGCTGGAGCAGCCGGATGCGCCGTTGGGTGAGTTCGCGGTGACCGGTCCGGACACCCTGTCCTACACCGCGTTCGGGATCCCCGGGGTCGACCGGATCCGGTACGTCGCGGCCGACCCGAGCGGGGCGACGGTGACCGGCGAGGTCACCGTGCTGGTCGTCGCCCCACCCGACGCGGCCCGCCCGCCGGTGGCCCCCGACCTGTCCGTGTCGGTGCGGCCCGGCGCCAGCATCCGCATCGACCCGCTCGCCTCGGTCGCCGACCCGGGCGGCTCGCCGGTCACCCTGGCCGACCCCGCCTTCACCGCCACCGACGGACTGGACGTGCAGGTCGAGGACCAGAGCCTGGTGCTGACCGCGCCGGCCGAACCCACCGTCGGCACCCTGCGCTACACCGTCGTGAACGCCAAGGGGCTGACCGCGTCCGGGTCGGTCCGGGTCACCGTGTCGCCGGACGCCCCGATGCCCGACCCGGTCGCCCACGACGTGTTCGTGCAGCCCGCCGACCTGACCGCCGACACCGACACCGTGGACGTCGACCTGTCCCGGTCGGTGACCAACCGCAGCGGCCGGTCGGCGGACCTGACGGTGTCCGTCGACGAGCTGTCCGCGTCCGGCGCGCAGGTCACCGGCCCGCGGACCATCCGGGTCTCGGTGTCGTCGGTTCGGCAGATCGTCGCCTACCGGGTGACCGACGCGTACGGCGGTCAGGCGGGCGCGTTCGTCGTGGTGCCGCCGCGCGAGCGGCTGTACGGCCCGCAGCTGCGGTCCGGCGTCGGGCCGATCGCCCTGGACGCCGGCCGCAGCGTCGACGTGACCGTCGGCGACTACGTCACCGTCGGCGGGGCCGGACAGGACACCGTGACCATCGCCGCCGAACCGGCGCCCCGGGTCACCCAGGGCAGCGCGGTGCGCACCTCGGCCACCACCCTGACCCTGTCCGCGCCGTCGGATGCCGGCGGGTCGGCGGCGCTGTACGTGTCCATCGCCGTCGGGACCGGGCCGCCGGTCGTCCTGACCATCCCGGTGCGCATCGAGCCGCGGCTGATCCCGCCGCCCCGGCTGGACTCGGCGGAACTGCCGGTGGAGGCGGGTACCTCGGCGTCGCTGGACCTCGGCCCGCTGACCACCACCTTCGACGACCGGCAGGCGTCCACGATCAGCTTCGGGGTCGGCGACGGGTCGGCCGGCGTGAGCACCGGGGTCCAGGGCAGCACCGTGACGGTCACCGCTACCGCCGACACCTCCCGGGGCACCCGGTTGGACCTGCCCATCCAGGTCACCGACGGCGACGGCAAGGTCGGCAAGGCCACCCTGACGGTGACCGTCACCGGGTCCACCAAGCCGCTGCCGACGGTGGTCGACCAGCAGGTCGGCCAGGGCCGGGGCGGGGTCGAGGTGGCCGCGGACATGCTCACCGGCAGCCTCGACCCGGTCGGCCTCGGCCTGACCGTCACCGGCGTCCGGGTCGTCGACGGGGCGGCCGGCATCGCCGCCGGACCGACCGTCCAGGCCGGCACCGTGCGGCTCACCCCGGCCGCCGGGTACACCGGCGAGATCGTCGTGGCCGCCGACATCCTCGACGGCACCAAGGATCCGGACCGGCAGGTCACCGCGACGCTCCGGGTGCAGATCCAGGATCGCCCGTCGGCGCCGGGGGTGCCGGCGGCGGTGCCCGGCACGGTGACCGCCCGGAGCGTGCAGCTGCAGTGGGAGCCGGCCGAGCCGAACGGCGCGACCGTGCAGACGTACACGGTGACCGGCAGCGGCGTCCGGCAGGACTGTCCGGGCACGGACAGCACCTGCGTGATCGGCGGTCTGACCCCGGGGCAGGCCTACGTCTTCGTGGTCACCGCCACGAACGCGGTCGGCGACTCCGCCCCGTCGGCACCGTCCGCGGTGATCGTGCCGGACGTCACCCCCGCCGTGCCGGCCGCGCCGACCGTCGACTACCGGGCCCGCGGTGAGGTGTCGGTCAGCTGGTCGGTACCGACCGGCGACTTCACCCCGGTGACGGCGATGTCGCTGCAGGTGCTGCGGGGCAGCGACGTCGTGCAGACCGTCGACGGGGCGAGCAGCCCGACGGTGCTCTCCGGCCTGGACTCCGCCGGCAGCTACCGGTTCCAGGTGCGGGCCGCGAACCAGCAGGGCTTCTCGGACTGGTCGGCGCCCAGCGACGCCATGGTGCCGTCCGGCGTGCCGGGGGCGCCGTCCGGGCTGTCGGCGCAGTTCGTGTTCGACTCCGGCCGGCGCGGGATCCAGGTGAGTTGGGGACCACCCGCCGACGACGGCGGCGAGGCGGTCGCGTCCTACCGGTTGCTGGTCAACAACACCGAGGTCGCCTCGGGCGGCCCCGACTGGCGGTCGGCGTTCGTGCCGGTGGACGGCAACGACCCGGCGGCGGTCTCGGTGGTCGCCCGCAACCCGCGGGGGGACGGCCCCGCGGCCGGGCCGGCCACGGTGGCACCGTTCTCCCGGCCGTCCCAGGTCACCGGCCTGCGACTGACCCCGGGGGACTCGTCCCTGGCGGCCGGCTGGAACGCCGCCGATTCGCCCGGTCGGCCGGTCGCCGACTATCAGTACCGGGTGAACGGCGGCGGCTGGTCCAGCGCCGGACCGGGCACCTCGACCACCATCGGCTCGCTGGCCAACGGCACCGACTACACCGTCGAGGTCCGGGCGTGCAACGGCGAGTCGGGCTATCCGGACGACGTGCGGTGCGGACCGGCGAGCGACAAGGTCGTCGGGCGCCCGTACGGCGCGCTCGCCGCGCCGAAGGTCACGGTGGCGCCGGTCGACAAGTGGTCGACCGTCCTGCGGGTGACCTGGAGCTTCGGCGACGGCAACGGCCGGGACGTGACCGAACGGACGGTCACCATCACCGGGGCGGACAGCCAGACGTCGCCGTCCGGCACCGTCGACCTGGACGTCGGTTATGGCACGTCGGTCACCGCGAAGGCGCACTTCTGCGTCGGCACCGGCGCGGCGCAGGAGTGCCAGGACGCCACCGCGACCGGATCG
Organism: Nakamurella sp.; assembly: GCA_039812105.1. Lineage (GTDB taxonomy): Bacteria > Actinomycetota > Actinomycetes > Mycobacteriales > Nakamurellaceae > Nakamurella. The sequence goes on along the minus strand of JBDHZW010000172.1, from coordinate 2,651 downwards.
ACGGCCACCCTGTTCTCGGTGGCGACGCAGGCCCTCGCCCCGCTCACCGGCACCTGCGCGGTGCCCGATCAGTACCAGGGCGAATGGCGCACGCAGGCCGACTGCACGGCGCCGGCCGTCTGGGTCGCCGCACCCGAGGCCCGCGACATGCTGTGTGTCCAGGCCGGCCTGTCCTACCCCGAACTCCCGGCCGGGAACCCGGCTCTGACGAACAAGATGGTGAATCAGTGGTACCTGGACAAGGATCACAAGTGGTACCGAAAGCCGGCTTTGGTCAGCCCGGACAGCAAGATCCCGACGTGTTAGAAGGTCCGGCCGTGCAGACAGTCGAGGGCTCCGGCCCGCCCGTCCTGGAGGCGACCGACGCCGCCCAGTTCGCGGGACTGTTCGACGCCGTCGTGCACGCCATCGGCGAGGTGCTGGTCGGCAAGCCCGACGCCATCCGGCTCGCCCTGATCTGCCTGCTGTCCGAGGGTCATCTGCTGCTGGAGGACGTGCCCGGCACCGGCAAGACCACGCTGGCCAAGTCCCTCGCCGCGGTGGTCAACGGCACCACCTCGCGCATCCAGTTCACCCCCGATCTGCTGCCGTCCGACGTCACCGGGGTGACCATCTACGACCAGTCGGTGGGTGCGTTCGAGTTCCACCCGGGTCCGGTGTTCGCCTCCGTGGTGCTGGCCGACGAGATCAACCGGGCGTCGCCCAAGACCCAGTCGGCGCTGCTGGAGGTGATGGAGGAGTCGGCGGTGACGGTCGACGGGGTCACCCGGCCGGTCGGCGCGCCGTTCATGGTGATCGGCACGCAGAACCCGATCGAGCAGGCCGGCACCTACCGGCTGCCGGAGGCCCAGCTGGACCGGTTCCTGATGCGGACCTCGGTCGGGCATCCGGACGCGGAGGCCGCGCTGGCCATCCTGGCCGGCGTCGGGACGCGGGCCGACCGGCCCCGGGTGCAGCCGATGCTCACCCCGGCCGCGGTCGGCGAGCTGGTCGACCAGGCGTCCCGGGTGTACGTCGACACGTCGATCCTGCGGTACATCACCGCGATCGTGGAGGCCACCCGGACGGCCGACGGGGTGACCCTGGGGGTGTCTCAGCGGGGCGCGATCGCGCTGCTGCGTACCTCCCGGACGCTGGCCGCGTCCCGGAGCCGGCATTACGTCGTCCCGGACGACGTCAAGGCGCTGGCCGAGCCGGTGCTGGCGCACCGCATCTCGATCGACCCGGAGGCCGAGTACGGCGGGCTGACCGCCGCCGAGGTGGTGCGTGGGGTGCTGCAGGCGGTGCCGACCCCCCGGGGAGCGGCATGAGCCCGGCTGGCCGAGCGGATCGTGGGCGCCGCGGCCGGGCTGAGGGCGGGTCGCGGCCGTGACCGGCCCGGCGGCACCCCTCCCTGGGGAAGATCCGGTCGCGTCAGACGACCGGAGGCTCCCCACGACGGGGGCGAGCGGTGACGATGACGGCCCCGATGACGGCGGCCGCGGCGTCGATGCCCGGGGGCGGCTGCTGGCGGGCTGGCGGACGGTTACCACCCGCGGCCGGGTGGTGGCGGCAACGGCGCTGGTTGCCGCGCTGCTCGGCGCGCTGACCGGCTGGCGCGAATGGCTCGGCCTGGCCGCGGGGCTGGCCGTCGTCCTGGTGGTCGCGGTCGGGATGGCGTTGGGCCGTTCGCCGGTGGCCATCGACCTGGATCTGACGCGCCGGCGGTTCGTGGTGGGCGAGCCCGCCGCGGCCCGCATCGGGGTGCGCAACGCGTCGACCCGGCGAATGCTGCCGCTGCGCCTGGAACTGGACGTGGACGGTCTGCCGGCCCAGGTGCGGGTGCCGTCGCTGCCCGGCGGGGCGTCCCATCCGGTGTCGATCCCGCTGCCCACCTACCGGCGGGCGGTCGTCGAGCTCGGTCCGGCCCGGGCGGTCCGCGGGGACGTCTTCGGTCTGATCCGGCGGGTGGTGCAGTGGCCGGTCGCCGAGCGGGTCTACGTGCACCCGCGGACGGTGCGGTTGACCGATCCGCTGCCCGGTCTCACCCGGGATCTGGAGGGTGAGGACTCCTCGGTCCGGACGGCCAGCGACCTGTCGTTCCACACGTTGCGCGAGTACGTGCCCGGCGACGACCGGCGGTTCATCCACTGGAAGTCGACCGCCCGCAGCGGCACCCTGCAGGTGCGGGAGTTCCTGCAGACCCACCGGTCGTTGGTTTCGGTGGTGTTGGCCGGCAGCCGCGACGACTACCGGGCCGACCCCCGGGCGTCATCGTCCGATCCCGTGCCGGCGGACACCTCGGCGGAATTCGAGATCGCGGTCAGCTGCGCGGCCTCCGTCGTCGCCGAGTTGGTCCGCCGGCGACGGGACGTGGTGGTCGACGCCGCCGGGTTCGCGGTCCGGGGAGTGTCGGCCGACGGGGTGCTGGACCAGTTCAGCTCGGTGGCGACCCGGCCGGACGCTCCCGACCTGCTCGCGGCGACCCGTCAGGCGGCCCGGCGTCACCCGCGGACCTCGCTGGTGGTGCTGGTCTTCGGCTCGACCGTCGAACCGGCCCGGCTGCGGGCGGCCGCCCGGTTGTGCCCGACCGGGGCGACGGTGCTCGCGGTGCGGGCCCGGGTGCCGGACTCGCCCCACCCGGCCGTGCTCGGCGGGCTGGCCGCCGGCAC
>JBDHZW010000171.1:0-10797 GCA_039812105.1 Nakamurella sp. | reverse complement strand
TTAGGTCATAGGCGGCCGGTGGTGAGAAATCAACTCGACACGCCGCATATCCGCAGATCAGACCGCTCGAACCGAGTCCGACGCTCTCACAAGATCAACTTATCCAGGAAGGTCCCGCTAGGTCGACGGCACGCCCTCGGCGGCCAGCTGGCCGCAGGCGGCGGCGATCTCCTGGCCGCGGGTGTCCCGCACCGTGCAGGCGACCCCCTGCGCCCGGACCCGGCGGACGAATTCGTCCTGCACGGCCCGGGGCGAGGCGTCCCACTTCGAGCCGGGCGTCGGGTTCAGCGGGATCAGGTTGACATGCACCAGCTGGCCCAGCTGCTGCCGGAGCAGCGAGCCGAGCAGGTCCGCCCGCCACGGCTGGTCGTTCACGTCGCGGATCAGCGCGTACTCGATGGACACCCGCCGGCCGGTGGCGTCGGCGTAGCCGCGGGCCGCCGCCAGCACCTCGGCGACCTTCCACCGTTCGTTCACCGGCACCAGGGTGTCGCGCAACTCGTCGTCCGGGGTGTGCAGTGATACCGCCAGCCGGACCTGCAGCCTTTCTTCGGTGAGCCGGCGGATCGCCGGCACCAGGCCGACCGTGGAGACGGTGACCGATCGCGCCGAGATCCCCAGCCCGGCCGGTGGCGCCGCCACGATGGCGCGCACGGCGGCCAGCACCCGGTTGTAGTTGGCCAGCGGCTCGCCCATGCCCATGAACACCACGTTGGACAGCCGGCCCGGGGCGCCCAGGGCTCCGTCACGGGCCATCCGGGCGGCCAGCCGGACCTGCTCGACGATCTCGCCGGTGGACAGGTTGCGCTGCAGGCCGCCCTGGCCGGTGGCGCAGAACGGGCACGCCATCCCGCAGCCCGCCTGCGACGACACGCACAGGGTGATCCGGTCCGGATAACGCATCAACACGGACTCGATCAGGGTGCCGTCGTGCGCGCGCCACAGCGTCTTGCGGGTCGATCCGTCGTCGCAGGCCAGCGATCGCACCTCGGTGAGCAGCTCGGGCAGCAGGGTGTCGACGAACTCCGCCCGGCCGGCCGCCGGCAGGTCGGTCATCTCGCCGGCGTCCCGGGTCAGCCCGGCGAAGTAGTGCTGGGCCAGCTGGTTGGCGCGGAACTCGGGCTGGCCCGCGACCCGGACCGCCGCGCGCCGCTCGGACGGGTCGAGATCGGCCAGATGGGTCGGCGGACGACCCCGGCGGGGGGCGGTGAACACGAGGGGAAGCGGCGCAGGCATGTCGAACCCATTCTTCCATGATCGGAACCGGATCGAGACAAGCCTCAAGGCCAGGTAGAGGGTTGGCATCGATCCGATCACGACGCGCCGACCCGGGTCGTTCAACCCAACCCGTTCCCGATCGGCTCATGATCAAACAGATATACTCGGGCAGGCTTTTCGACCCGTATGGATCCGAATATTTCTGAATCTGTTGACATCGGCGCCACGCGTGGGTCATACTCGTTACCGTCATCACACGGAGCCTTCAGGCGGGATTCACGCCCGACTCGCAGATTCCGACGGTGGAGACCACGATTTAGCAGGCACGGGCCGCCAGCCGGCCCCCACCCGACAGTGGAGTCGACATGTACGCACCGGAACGGCAGCAGGCCATCCTCGGCCATGCCCGGTCGGTCGGTCGGGTCGATGTCAACATGCTGGCCGAGAGCTACGACGTCACCCCGGAGACGATCCGGCGCGACCTCAACGAGCTCGAACGACGCGGGCTGCTGCGCCGGGTGCACGGCGGCGCCATCCCGGTCGAGCGGTTGGGCCTGGAGTTGCCGGTCGCCCAGCGCACCGGCCAGAACCCCGAACTCAAGGAGCGGATCGCCAAGGCCGCCCTGGATCAGCTGCCGGACGGCGGCTCGATCATCATCGACGCCGGTACCACCACGGTTCGGTTCGCCGAGATGCTCCCGGTCGACCGGCAGTTCACCGTCGTCACGCACGCGCTGCCGATCGCCGCGATGCTCGCCGAGCGCCCGAACGTGACCCTGCTGCTGGTCGGCGGCCAGGTCCGGCCGGGCACGTTGGCCGCGGTCGGCAGCTGGGCCCAGACCGGTTACCGCGGCGTGTTGGCCGACGTGGCCTTCGCCGGCACCAACGGCATCAGCGCCACCCGCGGCCTGACCACCCCCGACCTGGCCGAGGCGGCCGTCAAGCATTCGATGATCGCCGCCGCCCGCCGCACCGTCGTGCTGGCCGACCACAGCAAGGTCGGCCAGGACGAGTTCGCCCACGTTGCCGACCTGTCCGAGGTCGACACCCTGATCACCGACAGTGAGGTGGATGCCGACATGGCCCAAGAGATCCACGACGCGGGCGTGGAGGTCGTGCAGGCATGACCGAAGCGACCCGTCCCGGATCCGTGGTCACCCTGACCCCCAACCCGAGCCTGGACCACACGGTCGAGGTGCCCGTCCTGCAGGTCGGCGAGGTGCAGCGCACCTCGACGGCACTGGTCGAGGCCGGCGGCAAGGGCGTCAACGTCGCCCGCGTGTTGGCCAGGCACGGCCACCGGGCCACGGCGATCCTGCCGGCCGGGGCCGATGCCCAGCGGATGATCAGCCTGCTCGAACCGCAGCACGTCAGGACGTTCCCGGTGCCCATCGCCGGCAGCATCCGCACCAACATCGCCGTGGTCGAGGACGACGGGACGACGACCAAGCTCAACGAGCCCGGCGCCACCCTGTCCGACCAGGAGCAGCACGCCCTGCTGACCGCGGTGGAGGACCACCTGGAACCCCGGCCGGCCTGGCTGGTCGCGGCGGGCAGCCTGCCCGCCGGCGTGCCGGACGACTTCTACGGCCGGGTCGCGGCCATCGCGGTGGCCGCCGGCGTGCCGGTCGCGCTGGACACCTCCGGCCCGGCCCTGGCCGCCGCACTGGATGCGGGCGCGACCGTCATCAAGCCCAACCTCGAGGAACTCGAGGAGATCCTGGACCGCGAACTGGTCACCGTCGGCGACGTCATCGACGCCGGTCGCGACCTGCGGACCAAGGGCACCAGGGAACTGCTGGTCAGCATGGGCGGGCACGGCGCCCTGCTGATCACCGAAGCGGGGGCGTGGTGGGCCGGCGGCCCGCCACTGGTGCCCCGCAGCACCGTGGGTGCGGGCGACTGCACCCTGTCCGGTTACCTGCACGCGACCGGAAGTCCTGACCAACGGCTGGCCACCGCGGTGGCCTGGGGACGGGCCGCGTGCCTGTTGCCCGGGACCACGGTGCCCAGCCCCGACCAGACCCGAGCCTGCGCCGACGCGGTCCGCGTCGTCGCCGATCCCGATCCCCTCCAAGCAGTGAAGGACGTCGCATCATGACCGACCTGATCACACCCGAACTGGTCATCCTGGACCTGGTGGCCACCGACAAGACGGACGCCACCCGGCAGATCGCCCAGAAGTTGCAGGCCGCCGGCCGGGTGACCGATCTGGAGGGTTTCCTGGCCGACGTGGCCGCCCGTGAGGCGCAGATGGCCACCGGCATGCCGGGCGGGATCGGGCTTCCGCACGCCCGTTCCGAGCACGTGACCGTGCCCTCGCTCGGGCTGGCCCGGGTGCCCGGCGGCGTCGACTTCGGCGCCCCCGACGGCCCGGCGACCCTGGTCTTCCTAATCGCCGCCCCGGCCGGCGGCGGCAGCGAACACCTGACCATCCTGGCGGCGCTGGCCCGCCGGCTGGTTCGTCCCGCGTTTCGCCAGACCATCATCGACGCCGCCGACGAGGCTGCGGTGGCGTCCTACGTTCAGTCGGAGGTGGGTAGCTGATGAAGTTCGTCGCTGTCACGTCGTGCCCCACGGGTATCGCGCATACCTACATGGCGGCCGAGAACCTGGAGTCGATCGGCAAGGAACTCGGCCACGACGTCCAGGTCGAGACCCAGGGTTCGGCCGGCACCGTCCCGCTGTCCGATGACGTCATCGCGGCCGCGGACGGCGTCATCTACGCCGCGGACCTCGAGGTCAAGGGCAAGGAGCGGTTCGCCGGCAAGCCGTTCGTCGACGTCGGCGTGAAGAAGGCGGTGCACGATCCCAAGGAGGTCATCGCCGCCGCCGTCGCCGCGGTCGAGAACGCCCCCAAGGCGGGCACACCGGAGGCCGCCGCCGCGGCGGCCGCGGCCGCCTCCGCGCCGCCCAGCAAGCCCGCCGCCCGGGACGTCGGCGTCGGTACCCGGATCCGCACCTGGCTGATGACCGGTGTGTCGTACATGATCCCGTTCGTCGCGGCCGGCGGTCTGCTGATCGCGCTCGGCTTCCTGTTCGGCGGGGACGGGGTCGTCGCCAAGCTGTACGGCGGCACCTATGACGGTGTCACCTACACGGCCGTGGCCCCGAGTCTGGAGAACGGCTTCGCCAAGGGTGTCGACATCTACACCCTGCTGAGCCAGGCCGGCTTCCCCGGGCTGATGTTCCTGGTCGGCAAGGTCGCCTTCTTCATGCTGGTGCCCATCCTGTCCGCCTACATCGCGTTCGCCATTGCCGACCGGCCCGGCCTGGTGCCCGGCATCGTCGGCGGCCTGCTCGCCTCGATGGTCGGCGCCGGCTTCCTCGGCGGCCTGGCCTCCGGCTTCATCGCCGGCGGCATCGCCTACTGGTTGACCCGCCTGCCGGTGCCCAAGGGCGTCCGCGGTGTGATGCCGGTGGTCGTCATCCCGCTGATCTCGGCGCTGCTGATGGGCGTCATCATGCTGCTGGTGCTGGGCAAGCCCATCTCCGCCCTGCAGACCGGGCTCGCCGACTGGCTGAACAGCCTCTCCGGCACCAGCGGTGTGGTCCTGGGCGTCATCCTCGGCCTGATGATGGCGTTCGACATGGGTGGCCCGCTCAACAAGGTCGCCTACACCTTCGCCGCCGGCAGCCTGGCCACCGCCATCCAGGCCGGTCAGATGGACAGCCCGGCGCTGAGCATCATGGCCGCCGTGATGGCCGCGGGCATGACCCCGCCGCTCGGCCTGGCGCTGGCCACCGCGGTGCGCAAGAAGCTCTGGACCGACGCCGAGCGGGAGAACGGCCTGGCCTGCTGGCTGCTGGGTCTGTCCTTCATCACCGAGGGCGCCATCCCGTTCGCCGCCGCCCACCCGCTGCGCGTCATCCCGTCGCTGATGGCCGGCTCGGCCGTCACCGGTGGCATGGTCATGGCCTTCGGCTGCACCGTGGAGGCCCCGCACGGCGGCATCTGGGTCATCGCCCTGGTCGGCAACTGGTTCGGCTGGCTGATCTCGATCGTCGTCGGCACCGTCATCACCGCCCTGCTGGTCACCTTCCTGATGAGTCTGGACGCCAAGAAGACCGAGGCGCTGGCGCATGCCGAGGACCTCAAGGAGGGTGTCGCGGCCTGATCCGGCCGGATCACCCCTCCCGCCCTGCACACCGAGGCCGGGGCTGCGACGATGTCTGTCGCAGTCCCGGCTTCGTGCCATCGGACCCCCGATGTCGCGGCAGCCGTCCCACCCAACGACTAAGGAGTCGATGAATGCCTTCCCGCAAGGTCAAGGTCGCGTCACGCGTCGGCCTGCACGCCCGCCCGGCCTCGCTGTTCGTCCAGGCCGTCACCGCGACCGGACTGCCGGTCACCATCGCCAAGGGTGACGGCGACCCGGTCGACGCCCGCAGCATCCTGATGGTCATGGGCCTGGCCGTCGGCAACGACGACGAGGTCACCCTGTCCGCCGAGGGCGACGGCGCCGACGCCGCCCTCGACCAGCTGGTCGAACTGCTGGAAGTCGACCACGACGCCCCCTGATCGCTGAACGAACCGCACCGTGGGGCCGACCGGATCGCCCGGCCCCACGGTGCACCCGTATCCCCCCGCCCACCCGCCATCCAGGAGTTGAATCGAGCCAATGACGACCACGACGCCGACGAGCGAAGCAGGAAAGCAGCTGACCGGGATCGGGGTGGGCCGGGGGTCCGCGGTGGGTCGGGTGGTGAAGTTGGCGCCGCCGGTGCGGCCGCCGGCGCAGGAGGCGGCCGCGGCGAATCTGGAGCAGGCGACCGATCTGGTGAAGCAGTCGTTCGATTTCGTCGCCACCAACCTGCGGGTGCGGGCGGCGCAGGCCGACGCCACCGTGAAGGCCGTGCTGGAGGCGACCTCGCTGATGGCGCAGGATCCCGGCCTGATCGCGGACGTGACCCGGCGGATGGGCACCGGGGTGGGTCCGGCGACCGCGGTCGACCAGGCCGTCGAAGGCTTCTGCTCCATCCTGGAGATGTCCGGTGGGTACATGGCCGAGCGGGTGACCGATCTGCGGGATGTGCGGGACCGGATCGTGGCCCAGGTGCTGGGACAGAAGCCCCCGGGGCTGCCGCAGATGAGCGAACCGAGCGTGGTGGTGGCGGCGGACCTGGCGCCGGCGGACACCGCCACCCTGGATCTGGATCACGTGGTGGCGATCGTCACCGAGCTGGGCGGTCCGACCAGTCACACCGCGATCATCGCCGCCCAACTGGACCTGCCGTGCATCGTGCGGACCGCGGGGGCGTTGGGGTTGGCGGACGGTGATGTGGTGGCGGTGGACGCCGCCCACGGCACGGTCACCGTCGACCCGGACGACGCCCAGCGGGAGACGATCACCGCCCGGGCCAAGGCCCGCGCCGCACTGAAGGACTCCGGTGGTGGCCCCGGCCGCACCAAGGACGGGGTCGGGGTGCAGCTGCTGGCCAATGTCGGCAAGGTCGAGGACGCGGAGAAGGCGGCCAAGGAGGACCTGGAGGGCGTCGGCCTGTTCCGCACCGAGGTGCTGTTCCTGGACGCCAAGACCGCCCCGTCGGTGGAGACGCAGGTCAAGGCGTACACCCGGGTGTTCGAGGCGTTCGGCGACCGCAAGGTCGTGGTGCGGACGTTGGATGCGGGGGCGGACAAGCCGTTGGCGTTCGCCCCGTCCGACGAGGAGGAGAACCCGGCGCTCGGCGTCCGCGGGTTGCGGATGGACAAGCGGTACCCGCAGCTGCTGGATGACCAGCTGACCGCGATCGCGCAGGCCGCTCAGGCCACCGGCACCAAGCCGTGGGTGATGGCGCCGATGGTGGCCACGGTGCACGAGGCGGCCGGGTTCGAGCAGCGGGTGAAGTCCCACGGGTTGCCGGTGGGCGGGATCATGATCGAGGTGCCGGCGGCGGCGTTGCGGGCGCCGCATCTGATCGAGAAGGTGGACTTCTTCTCGATCGGCACCAACGACCTGACCCAGTACGCGATGGCGACCGACCGGATGGCCGGGGAGTTGGCCGAGTTGTTGGATCCGTGGCAGCCGGCGGTGCTGGATCTGATCGCCGCGGCGGGGGCGGCCGGCAAGGCGGCGGGGAAGCCGGTCGGGGTGTGCGGGGAGGCGGCCCGGGATCCGTTGCTGGCGTTGGTGCTGGTCGGGTTGGGCATCACCAGCCTGTCGATGGCCCCGAACGGGGTGCCCGCGGTCCGGTACGCGCTGGCCCGGACCACCCTGGCCGAGTGCGAGTCGATCGCCGCGGCCGCCCGCGACGCCGAGGACGCCGCCGGCGCCCGCGCCGCCGTCGAAGCCCTCGTCGACCCCGACGTGCTCCTCGCCCTCTGACCGCCGCACCAGGCTTCGCTGATCAAGCCCGGGCGGAACCGGACGGAACACCCCCGCCGACCCGGGTTTGATCAGCGAACCACCACAGGCGCCGCGCAGGCGGCGCGCGTCAGGTCGAGGAAACCTGGCCGACGACGGTGACCACGTCTCCGACCGCGACGCGGTCAGCCTGATCGGGATCGAGCCGGTAGTCGCTGGCGTAGCCGTCGGTGCTGGCCACCGTGATCGTGCTCGGGTCGTCGGGATCGATCGCCACGATCTCCCCCTCCTGCCACCGCCGGGTCTGCACGACCCCGTTCGCGTCGACCACCGGGAACTCGCCGTGCACCGGGCCGTCCGCCGGTTCGGCGGCGATGACGTCGATCTCGACCCGGCTGGGCTTGCGCGGGGTCGCGCCGGACGCCGGCGCGGTCGTGCCGAGCACCATCACCGCGACGGCGACCGCCACGCCGGCCGTGCGCTGCCACCACCGTGGTCGATGGCGGGCCGATCTCGGGGCCCCGGCCGGTTCCGCGTCCGTCTCTGCCACGTCCGCGATCGTGTCGGTCGAGTCTGTCGGTCGGCTGTGACCCCGTGAACCGCAGTCTGGGAATCCCGTCAGGGCCGGCGGCCGAGGAAATTCAGCAGGCGGGTCTGCGGATCCGCGTCGTCGGGCGCAGTGATCCTGCCGCCGAACGCGCCGGGCATCCGGATCCGGTCGTCCTCCGGCATCAGCATCTCGGTGGCGACGGAAATGCCGTCGGCGTCGAGCGTCTCGTCCTGGCCGGTGGCCCGAGCGAAATCCCAGCTGTGGATGAGCGTGTCCGCGCAGGCCATCCGGCGAATGAACCCGGCGAACGTGATGGAGCCGAACTCCTCCCCCATGCCGGTCGCGGCGAGCCCCGGATCGGCGAGCGCATCGCGGATGCCGTCCGTGGCCGCCCGCCAGGCCGCGCGGACGTCCTCGTCCGGGCCGGGAGCGGCGAACGACGACCGGTCCAGGCCGGCCAGCGCCCGCCGATGGTTGCGCACGACGTGCGCGGCCACGTCGCGGGCGGTCCACCCGGGACACGGTGACGGCGCCGACCAGCCGTCGGCCGGGCAGCCGTCGAGCAGCTGCCCGAAATGGTGGGCGATGCGCCCGTACAACTCGGGGGTCGCGGTCGGTTCCAGGCGTGGGTCGTCCATGGGGTCACCGTGCCACAGCGCCTCCTGGGGGGCCGCCGGGTTAGCGTGCAGCATGCCTCCGCCCGAGCAGACGCTGTGGCAGCACGAGCCGCGGGTCGTCGCCGCCCAGCGCCGGACCCTGACGCTGCTGTCGGCGGCCCAGGTGCTCGGCGGCATCGGGTTCGGGGCGGGACTGTCCGTCGGCATCCTGCTCGCCACCCAGGTCACCCGGTCCGAGGGCTGGGCCGGCGTCGCCCGCACCTCGACGACGGTGTGCGCCGCGCTGATCGCGATCCCGCTGGCCGTGCTGGCGGCCCGGCGCGGGCGCCGGATCTCGTTGGGGCTGGCCTGGACGCTGGCCACCACCGGATCCGTCGCCCTGGTCGCCGCCGCCCAACTGGCCGGCTCGCAGCGCGCGGCGGCCTCGATCCTGCTGATCTACGGCCTCGGCATCTCCGGCGCGGGCAGCGCCGCGTCACTGCAGAGCCGGTACGCCGCGACCGATCTCGCCCCGCCCAGGCATCGGTCGCGGCAGCTGTCGCTGGTGGTCTGGGCGACCACGGTGGGGACCGTGCTCGGTCCGAATCTGGGTGCGCCCGGCGAGGCACTGGCCGAACCACTCGGTCTGGCGCCGATGGCCGGCCCGTTCGTCATCGCCGCGGTCATGCAGGCGGCGGCAACCGTCGCGATCCTGCTGATGCGACCCGACCCGCTCTTGCTGGCCGGCGAGTACACCCACGTCGACCCCGGCACGGCGCGGTCCGGTACGGGCCCGGCGATGGCGCGGGCCTGGCGCATCGGGGGCGCCCGGATCGCCCTGGTGGCCATGTGCGCGGCGCACACGGTGATGGTCGGGGTGATGACGATGACGCCCGTGCACATGGACCATCACGGCGCCTCGATCACCGTCGTGGGGCTGACCATCAGCATCCACGTGCTCGGCATGTTCGCGTTCTCGCCGCTGGTCGGCATCGCCGCCGATCGATTCGGTCGCTACCCGGTGATCATCGCCGGGGGCGCCGTCCTGCTGCTGGCGACGCTGGTCGCGGGCACCGCCGGCGCGTCGATGGCCCAGGTCACCGCCGGTCTGTTCCTGCTGGGCGCCGGCTGGTCACTGGTGCTGGTGCCGGCCTCGACCCTGCTCACCGAATCGGTGCCGGTGGCCGACCGCACCCGGGTGCAGGGCGGCTCGGACGCGGCGATGAACGTGTCCGCGGCCATCGGCGCGGCCGGCTCCGGCCCGTTGCTGGGCTTCATCGGGTTCGGCGGGCTCAACGCGCTGTCCGCGGCGATCGTGCTGGCCGCGGTGCCCCTGGTGATGAGCGCCCGACGCCTGCCGACCCGCGCCACCCCCTCGAGTTGATCATGACGTTCTCTGCCCTCGCTTCGGCGTGTCGGCGGTGTGTCGAGCAGAGTTCGCCATGATCGACTTCGGCTGAGGGCTGGACCAGCGCCGGGACTGGACCAGCGCCGGGGACGGCAGCAGCGGCCCGGGACGGCAGCAGCGCCCGGGACGCCACGGGGCCCGGTCCGGCGAGAACGCCGGACCGGGCCCCGGGCCAACCGGGTCAGGCGTCGATCGCCGGACCGCCGGTGCGGGCCATCCCCCGGGCCACGGCCTCGATCAGGTACGGCCGCATCGCCGCGGCCGGGATGATCGTGTGCACCGAGCCGACCTCGCGGGCGCGCTCGATGTTGTGGATCTGCTCGAACTCCACCGCGACCTCGCCGAGCTTCTCGGACCGGACGGCGCCGCGGGTCTCGGCCAGCTCCACCCGCAGCCGGCTCCGCTCGGCGTCGTCGTCGGCGGCCGCAATGGCCGCCTCCAGCGCCTTGACCCGGCTGTCGTTCGCGGTGCGGGTGTTCACGTCCCGGGTGAACACGACCGCGGCGGCCGGTGCGCCACCGATCACCGAGGCGAACGAGCCCTCGATCGCGATGACCTCCATGTTGTCGTTCAGCGCCCCGGAGAACACCACGAACGCACCACCGTGGTAGCGGGAAATCACGGTGAAGATGATCGGGCCGTCGAAGTTGACGATGGCCCGGCCGATCTCGGCGCCGTACTCCAGCTGGATGTTGCGCAACGACTCCGGCGAGCCGTCGA
>JBDHZW010000170.1:0-10827 GCA_039812105.1 Nakamurella sp. | reverse complement strand
CCGAGGCGCTGGCCCGGCGCCTGCAGCAGCCGCACCAGGTGCCGCCGCTGTTCCAGCGGATCGCGGTCAGCGCCGCGCTGGTCGCCCCGGCCGGCTGGGCGGCGCAGCGCCTCGGCGCCGGGTCCCGGACGATCGCCACCGCCACCGGCGCGCTGGGCGGGCTGCTCGGCGTTCGCCCGCAGAAGATCGTCTACGGGCCGCTTCTCGGCGCGGCCATCGGCGTCCTGGCCGGCCGGACCCGGACGTCCGGCGCGGTGACCGCCGCGGCCACCATGCTCGCCTACCGCACGTCATCGGCGCTGCTCTTCCGGGACGCCCAGGTCAGCCTGCTGGCCGAACGGGTGCCCGCCGAGGATCTGCCGTTCGTGGTGCCCCGGGCCGCCCGCACCTCCTACGTCGGCACCGGCTACCTGCACGACCTCGCCGAGCAACTCGACGCCCGGTACGTGCCCGACGTCGCGGACATCGGCATCGTCGCCGACCTGGACGAGCTGGCCGGCCCGGATTTCGACCCGGCGGCGGTGGATCCGCTGGTCCGCGAGTTCTACCAGCACACCACCCGGTTCCGGCTGGACATCGACCCGCAGTGGCGGGCCTGGATCCGGCCCGGCTACCTGCTGTACCGCAGCCTGGTGGCCCGACCGCTGGGCCAGGCGAACGTGCCGATGAACCAGCGGGACATCGAACGGGGCGTGCGCAGCCGGATCGACACCATCGAGCTGGACGGGCCGGACGGAACCGAGACGATCCGCTGCTGGATCCGCTCGTTCGCCGACACCGACGATCCCATCTACGTCGGCATCTACACCACCTACCGCGACGCGGACCGCGGCTACGTCAGTGTCGGCTTCCCGGTCCCGCAGGGCAGTTTCACCGCCACCCTGCTCCCCCGCGCCCGGTCCGGCGGCGGGCTGGTGCTGACCAGCGACAGCGACCTGCCGCACCCCGGGCACTACCTGAGCGCGATCGACCCGGCGACCGGTGAGCTGACCGCGCTGGCCGTGCACGGGTTCGGCGAGCGGCTGGACGTCTTCGTCGAGGACGGCGAGCTGCGGGCCGAGCACGCCTTCTCCCTGTTCGGCTTCCCGTTCCTGGTGCTGCACTACCGGATGCACCGCAAGGGCGACGCCGGGTAGCGTGCGGCGCATGCGTGTCGGCGTCGTCATCCTGCCCCAGTTCCCCTGGACCGAGGCCCGGGCCCGGTGGAAATCGTTGGAGGACAGGGGTTTCGCGCACGGCTGGACGTACGACCACCTGTCCTGGCGGGAGCTGAAGGACCAGTCCTGGTTCGGCACCCTGCCCACCCTGGTCGCCGCGGCCACCGCGACCAGCACCCTGCGGTTGGGCACCTGGGTGATGTCGCCGAACTACCGCCACCCGGTCACCACGGCCAAGGACCTGATGACGCTGGACGACGTGTCCGGCGGCCGGCTGATCGCCGCCATCGGCGCCGGCGGCACCGGTTGGGACGCCACCGTTCTGGGTCAGCACAAGCTGGCCCCGCGGCAACGGGTGGCCCGGCTCGACGAGTTCGTCACGCTCACCGACCTGCTCCTGCGCCAGGCCGACACCACCTGGCACGGTGAGTATTTCGACGCGGTCGAGGCGAAGATGATCCCGGCCGGCAGCCGCCGGCGGGTGGAGTTGGTGGTGGCCGGGAACGGTCCGCGCACCATCGGCATCGCCGCCGCCCGGGCCGACGGCTGGGCCACCACGGGACCGGAGTCGGAGGATCTGAGCACCGACGAGTGGTGGTCCCGGGTCGCCGGGCTGACCCGCGTGTTCGAGGAGGCCACCGCGGGGACGGGCCGCGACCGGGCCGGGCTGCGCCGCTACCTGAACCTGGACTCGGCCCCGGTGCTGTCGGTGAGCAGCCTGGGCGCGTTCACCGACGCCGCCGGCCGGGCCGCCGACCTGGGTTTCACCGACGTGGTCGTGCACTGGCCCCGCCCGTCCGGCGTGTACGCGGGCGACGAGAAGGTGCTCGACGAGATCGCCGGCACGCTGACCAACGGGCAGATCTGACCGAGGAGATCTGATATGGACACCGTCGAGGAGTACCTGGCGTCGCTGCCCGAGCCGGCCCGCGCCTGGGTGGACGAGTTCGTCACCGACACCGCGGCGCACTACCCGAGCGTGCCGTTGGTGATGTTCCGGCAGCGGCCGATGTTCAAGTTCGGCGCCACCTACCAGCAGGGCTACGTGATGTTCACCGCGGCCAAGACACACTTCACCGTGCATTCGGTCGAGTTCGACCTGATCGAGCAGCTCAAGGCCCGGCTGCCGAAGGCGCAGTTCGGCAAGGGCAGCACCAAGGTCCGGTTCACCGACGAGGCGGCCAAGCCGGTGCTGTTCGACTACGTCGCCACAGTGATGGAGCGGCACGGGATCCCGCGGGTCTGAGGGTCACTCGGCCTCGAGGCGACGGGCCCGCCGCCGCATCGACCACGCCTTGGCCCGCTGCTGGTCCAGCACCAGGCGGTCGGCGTAGCTGCGCAGGGCGGTCGCGAGGTCGGCCCGGTACCGTTCGCCGGGGTTCGGCGTCAGCGCCTGGTGGTACTCCACCGCCAACGCCGCGGCCCGCAACGCGTGACCGGGCAGGGCGCGGTCGGCGAGCACCTCCGCGGCGGCGGTCATGGCGGCGGCGATCTGCTCGCGGTCGTCCACCCCCGCGGGGTCGCCGAGGTGGTCGAGCAGGTCGAGCACGCCCTCGGCCGCCGCCTGGGCCTGCACCGGCAGATCGGCGGCCCGCGCCTGCACGGCCTGCGCGGCCAGCCGGGTCGCCGCCTGCGCATCGCTCGCCGTCCCGGCGACCCCGGCCAGCTCCCGGCAGTACCTCTTGATCTGCGCCTGAGCCGTTTCGAAGCCGGCCCACTGGCTGGTACCGATCATCCGCGCGCGCAGCCACAGCAACGAGACGAGCAGCTCGGCCAGGCACTGTCGGGTGCCCTCCCGCCGGTACCGGGCCTGCCGGATCCGGACCGCCTCCTGCATCACCGTGAGGCCCTCCCGGCCGCGACCGTTCACCGTCAGTTGGATCGACAGCAGGTCGCCGGCGTCGGCCAGCGGCCCGTCGTAGGTCACGGGATCGGACGCCGCGAGCCGCCGATACAACTCGACCGCCAGCTGCGTCTCCGACCGCCCCTTGCGGTACGACGCCACGTCGATCTTGCGGTGGGCCAGGTTCACCAGGGCCGCGGCCAGCAGCGGATCGTGGGACGCCGGATCGGACGCGGCCAGCTCCCGCGCGGCGGCGCTCGCCTTCTCGGCCAACGCCAGCCCGTCGGCCCGGTGCCTGGTCCCCGCGAGCCGGGCGGATTCCTCGATCATCGCCCACACCACCTCCGGATCGGACCCCGGGCTCACCTCCCGCCGCCGGCCAGCTTGCGCGCCTCGCGGCCCACCGTCCGGGACCGCAACCGGTGACCCGCGGCGGCCAGCAGCTCGACCTGCAGCTCCAGGGCGGCGACCAGGTCCGCCCGGTAGCGACCCGGAGATTCCCGATCGAGGTCCCGGTACCGGTCCACCGCGTCGCGGCAGAACGCCTCACCGGACGTCGGGTCCGTTGCGGCCCGGGCTCGCGCCCGGGCGAGCGACATCGCGGCGATCTCGGCCCGGGCCGGCGTGCCGAGGGCGACGCCCCGGCCACCCTGATCGTCGTCATCATCGTCCCGGTCGTCGTCGACGACATCCAGCACGAGCTCGGCCAGGTCCTCGCCGCGCCCCGACGAACCGGTCCGCAGGAGGTCCGCCGCCATCCGCGCCAGGATGCCGACGACCCGATCGTCGGTCGCCTCCGGTCCGGCGCCGGCGAGCGCCCGCAGCAGCCACCGACGCTCGTCGTCGATGCCGGCCTGCAGGTCCGGGCGGTCCACCTCCATCAGCCGGTCGTCCATCTTGCCCAGGGAGCCGAGCAGGTCCAGCCCGGTCGCCAGCGTCGGGTGCCCCTGGTACAGCCGCCGACGCAGCTCCAACGCGTCTTGCAGGACGGTGAGCGCGCGCTCGGGATCCTCGTCCTCGAGCGCGTCGGACAACACGGCCAAGGCCGAGGCGGCTTCGTCCTGGTGCGCGTCCGGATCCTGAGCCAGCAGTCGGCGGAAGATGTCGGCGGCTTCCTGCGCGGCGGCCCGGGACGGTTCGCTCGCCCGGTTGGCGCTCAGGCAGATCGCCAGGTTGGTCAACGCCGCGCCGAGCACGGCGGGATCGCCGGCGGACCTGGCGCGATCGACCGACCGCCGCGCCGGCTCAAGCGCACCCGGCCAGTCGCGAGCCTCGGCCCGCTGCCGCGATTCGGCCAGCAGCGCCCGTGCCTGGTGGACCGTCATCATCGACCTCCCCCGCTCATCATGCCCGCCCTCAAATTCCGCCCTGGACATATGCGTGTGTCACACATAGACTTCGACAGCATGACGACGACACTGGAGACCAAGCTCGAGATCGGATCCTGGGACGAGCAGCCGTACCGCGAGTTCGACGACGGCCGGAAGTTCACCCGCGCGGAGGTCACTCTCAAGGGGGCGGACGGCCTGGACTCGGCCACCTACGAGGGGCTGATGTACTACGCCGCGGACGGCACCAGCAGCTACGTCACCTCCATGCAGCTGACCGGCACCCTGGACGGGCGGTCCGGCAGCGTCGTGCTGCAGGGCTACGGCACTTACGACGGCACCACCGCCAGCGGCCGGATGCACGTCGTGCCCGGTTCGGGAACCGGTGAGCTGGCCGGGATCTCGGGCAGCGCCACGAGTTCCTCGACCCACGACGACTACCCGTTCATGCCGCTGACCCTGACCTACGACCTGGGCTGACGGGGCGACCCGGGTTGACCGCGCGCGACCGGGCGGCCAACGTGCTGGGCGCGCTGGCCGGCACCGTGACCGACCAGATGACGGCCGCGATGCTGGCGGCCGCCGACCTGCCCGCCCGGGGCTCGTCGTCGGCGGTCGCCGCGCTCCTGGCGATCGACGAGTTCCTCGGCACCCCCAGCCTCGACCAGGTCAGGCAGGTGCTGGGCCTGACCCCCTCCGGCGCGGTCCGGCTGATCGACCGGCTGCAGGCCGATGGTCTGGTCGCGCGCGGCCCCGGCGCCGACGGTCGGTCCCGCGCGATCACCCTCACCGAGCGCGGCGCCGCGGCGGCCCGGGCCGCGGCCGCGGCGCGGCGGACGATGCTGGACACCATGCTCGAGGGCTTCACCGCCGACGAACTCGACACGATGCACGGCCTGCTGGGCCGGATGATGCGCAACGCGGTCTTCGCCAAGGCCGGCGGTGCCTGGATCTGCCGGATGTGCGACCTGACCGCCTGCGGCCGGGCCGAGAACCGGTGCCCGGCGGCCAACGCCGCGCGGGAGAAGTACGCATGACGACGCCGCTGTGGGTGTGCCCGCGGTGCGGGCGCACCTTCGCCAACCCGAACCAGAGCCACACCTGCGCGCCGCCGGGCGATCTCGAGAAGCACTTCACCGGCTGCGATCCGGCCGTCCGGACCACGTTCGAGGCGATCCTCGCCGTCGTCCGCGGCTGCGGTCCGGTGGAAGTGCTTCCGGAGAAGACCCGGATCGCCCTGCACGTGCGCATGTCCTTCGCCGCCGTCCAACCCCGAAGGCATGCCCTGAACGGACATCTCGTGCTCGCCCAGCGCATCGACAGCCCGCGCTTCACCCGCATCGAGGTCTACTCGCCACGCAACGTGCTGCACGCGTTCCGGTTGACCGGCCCGGCCCAGGTGGACGAGGAATTCGCCGGCTGGCTGCGGCTGGCCTACGCCGTCGGCGAGCAGCGCCACCTGCGACCGTGAGCGAGGCTTGCCGAGCGAACCAGGGACACAGTCGCCGCCCGCGCGGTGAGGCGGCCGAGCCGGCGAGGACGCCTCGCGCGGGGTCGGCGGTGAGGAGTCAGCGGGGCTGGATCCCGCGCCGAACCGGGGCCGACACCGCCGGATCGATCCGGCCGGCGAAGACCAGCACGGCGGGAACCAGGATCAGCACCCCGGCGATCGCCGTCAGCCAGGGCCCGAACGCCGCCGACGTCTCCCCTGCGTCGAACACCGAGGCATCCCCCGGCGCCAGCCCGCGCCAGAGCCCGAAGCCGAGGCAGACCAGTCCGCACAGGGTCAGCACGGCCGCGGTGATCCGGTGCGGGCGCCGGCCCTCGGGCAGGTGGACCATGATCACGAACCCGGCGACGGCGGCCAGCACCCCGAAGATCAGCCCGATCAGCCCGGGCCGGTAGGTGCCCGCCCCGTCCAGCACGTCGTTCAGGTTGGTGCCGGCGATCTGGCTGCTGCCGGTGATCCCGCCCCACCCGGTCAGCGACGTCGTGCCGCCGTCCTCGGTGTCCGCGGTCAGCCAGGGCAGGAACGTCGCGACGAACGCCAGCAGCCCGCCGACCAGCGCGAGCCCGCCCAGCCCGACCCGCAGCGAGCGCGACCCTTCGGCCGGCGACGTCATGCGGTCACGTCGATGAGCACCTTGCCGACGATGCCGTCCTCGACGGCGGCGTGCGCGTCGGCGGCCCGATCCAGCGGAAAGTGGTGCAGCGGCAGGCCGCCGTCCCGCCCGGCCCGGACCGCGCCGGCGGCCACCGCGGCGGCCACGTCCTGCACGGCGCGGGCCTTCGCCGCCGGCGGCGCGGTGTAGACCAGCACGAACTGCCACCGGGCGTTCGGCACCATCTGCGAGCCGACCGGGACGGTGACCTCAGCGCCTCCGTCGGAGGAGTAGATCGCGACCGATCCGTGCGGGGCGATCACCGCGGCGTCGTCGGCCGCGTTGGTCGCCGGCGCGACCTCGACGACCGTGTGGACCGCGGGCACCAGCTTGCGGATCTCGGCGACGACGTCCTGTCGCCGGTAGTCGATGACATGGTCGGCGCCGGCGGCCACCGCGAGCTGCGCCTTGGCCGGGGAACTGATGGTGGCGATGACGGTGGCGTCGCTCCACCGGGCCAGCTGGATGGCGGCGTTGCCGACCGCGCCGGCCCCACCCTGGACCAGCACCACCCGGTCCTGCAGGGTGCCCGGGCCGAGGGTGAGCGGCCCGTCCTCGGTGACGGTCAGGCAGCGGTGCGCGGTGAGGAACGGGATGCCCAGGCCCGCGCCCAGGTCGTAGGACGCGTCGTCCGGCAGCGGTACCACCTGCCGCGACGGGACCACCGAGTAGTCGGCGGCGGTGCCGTGCGGGCGGCGGAAGGCGGCCTCCCAGACCCACACCCGCTGCCCGATCAGGGCCGGATCCACGCCCGGGCCGACCGCGTCGACCGTCCCGGCGCCGTCCTGCCCGGGCACCTGCGGCGGGTCGACCGGGCCACCGGCACCCATGGACCCGGTGCCGCGGCGGGACTTCCAGTCGGTCGGGTTGACGCCGGACCGGTGGATTCGCACCCGGACCTCGCCGGCCCCGGGGTGCGGGTCCGGCCGGTCGACCAGGGTGAGCACGGACGGGTCGCCGGTGTGGGTGTACTGGATCGCACGCACCCCGCCACGGTAGCCGCCCGGGCTGAGCCCCCTATCCTGACCGGCATGGTGATCGCGGTGGCGCTGCACGGCGTCGCGCACACCGACGACCTGGGTGTGCAGGCGTTCGCCCGGCACCTGACCGCCGCGGCGACCGACGCCGGCCGGGACGGGCAACCGATCATCGCCGGCATGCGGGCGTTCCTGGAGGGCAAGCCGCACCTGGCCGCCGCGCCGCCCTGGTCGGCTCCCGGGTCCGCTCCCCCGGCCACCGGCTACCAGGCGGTGGAATTGCTCGCCCGCGCGGCCGGGTGCACCGAGGACGACGTCGCCCGGGCCCGGCGGGCGTCCCGGCAGGACCTGGCCGGCTCGGCGTGGATCCTGGAACCGGCCGACGGCGTCGACGAGCTGTTCACGCTGGTCGACGGCCGGGCCGCGGTGCTCGTGGTGGCCGCCGACGACGACCCGGCGACCCCGCCCGTGCTCGACGCGCTGGGGCTGACCGACCGGTTCGCGGTCGAGGTGCCGGCCGGGCCGGCGTTGGTCGTCGACACGGCGTGGACGCCACGGCTGGCCGGCGCCCACGCCACCGGGCAGACCACGGCGCTGCTCGACCGGTTCGGCAGCGGGGCCGGGCACCCCGACCTGCGGGCCGCCGACCTGCCCGGGCTGCTGCCGGGCATCGCCGCCTGGCTGGACACGACAGTTCTCTGTCCCGACGGCACCGGAGGACCGGCATGACCGAGTACCGGCTGGCCCACCTGTCCGATACCCACCTGACCTCCCCCGGCGTGCGGTACAACCAGGTGCTCGACGCCGACGCGGCCATGCACCGGGCCGTGGCGGTGCTGGCCGCCGCGCTCGCCGACGGCCGCCGGTTGGACGCGGTGGTGCTGTCCGGCGATCTCACCGACACCGGCGCTCCGGACGCCTACCGCCGGCTGCGCGAGGCGTTCGAGCCGCTGGGCGTTCCGCTGATCTGGGCGACCGGCAATCACGACGTGCGCACCGAGTTCCACCGCAGCCTGCTCGGCCGCGACGACTCCGGACCAGTGCTGCAGGTCCATCGGGTCGGCGGGCTGCGGGTGATCGTGCTCGACTCGACCATCCCGGGCGCGGGACACGGCCGGCTGACCGACGCGCACCTGGCCGAGCTGACCGCCGAACTGGCCCGGCCCGCGCCGGACGGCAGCCTCGTCGTGCTGCACCACGCCCCGCTGCCCCCGCCGTCGCCGCTGCTGGAGTACTTCGCGCTGGAGCCGGCGTCCCGGGATGCCCTGCGGGCGGCGGTGACCGGCACCGACGTCCGGCTGATCCTGGCCGGCCATCACCACCTGTCCCGTTCGGGGATGCTCGGCCCGGTGCCGGTCGCGGTCGCCGGGTCGACGGCCATCCGCACCGACCCGCTGGCGCCCGACGGTCACGAACGGACCTGGGCGAGCGGCGCGTTCAACCTGGTCGAGGTGCACCCGGACACCGTTGCGGTGTCGGTGATCCCGCTGGACGGCGCGGCGCCGGTGTTCGACCTGGACGCCGCCGGTTGCCGGGCGGTGATCGACGCCCACCCGGCGCCGTGAGCTCGGTTCAGCGGGCCGGGTGCACCGTCTGCCGGCCGGTCACCGAGTAGGCCGCGATCCTGATCCAGTGGTTCCGTTCGACCAGGTCGGCCCACGGCCAGACGCCGATCCGGTTCAGCCGTCCGAGCTCCGCGGCGTCCTCGACGGTGTGCGCGGTGCCGCGGACCAGCACGCTCCAGCCGCTGCGCCGGTCCACGTCGTACCCGTCCACCTCGAACGCGACCCGCAGCTCGGCGTCGCCGGCCAACAGCTTGCTGCCGGGGGCGGTGCGGAACACGATCGACTCGCCGTCGAGTCCGTGATTGACCGGCAGGATGATCGGATCCCCCTGGTTGACGAACGCCACCCGGCCCACCCGTGCGCTGCGCAGGCGGTCGTAGCACTCGTCGCGGGTGAGGACCCCCATGCCCGAATGATCCAGCGGCAGGCTCGTCGTCATGGGCCCGAGCCTGCCCTACGGCCCGGGTCGCCGCCAGGGCCCAACGTCCCCCGTAACCCTCAACCTCAACTTGAACTACAGAGTTGTGAACTGCGGGACCGCCAGCACGACCCACCCCCCGACCAGCAGGCACGGCCCGAACGGGATCGCCGAGCCGATGGACAGCCGCCGGCTGATCAGCCCGGCGAGCGCGACCACGGCACCGAGCACGAACGCCAGGATCAGCCACCACAGCACGGCGGCGACCGACAGGTAGCCGACCATCAGCGCCAGCGACGGCACCAGCTTCACGTCCCCGCGACCCATCGCCCGGGGCGACAGCGCCGCCAGCCCCCAGAACAACCCGGTCACGACGACCGCCGCCACGATCGCCGCCAGCGGTCGACCGGACGTCGGGTCGGCCAGCCAGGTCGCCCCGATCAGCACCGCGGTGATCGGGATCGCCGGCCGGGTCAGCGCATCCGGAAGCCGGTGGGCCGCGATGTCGACGGCGCCCAACGTCACCGTCAGCAGACCGGTCCAGACCACCAGCCCGACCAGCACCGACGGCCAGACCAGCGCCACCCCCAGCCCGGTCAGCCCGGCGCCGCACAGTTCGAGCACCGGCGGCCGCACGACCACCCCGCGCCGCAGCCGAGCCAGCAGCCGCCGCGCCCCCCACCCGGCCAGCGCCCCGAGGACGACGCCGAGACCGGTCGCGATCAGCATGCCGAGCACGGTCTCACGTTTCCGACCGGACACCGCCGCGCTGTGCACACCGGGCGATCGAGGGAGGAGTTTCGGCGCCTCCGACCGGCCGGGAAGCGCCGAAACCCCTCCCTCGATTGGTCGGCCGCCACCCCGCCCGCGTCCGGACCGCGGGTTCAGACCGGCAGCGGCAGGTCCGTCCCCGACCCGGCCCGCAGGCCGTCGCGCATCGCGTGCACCGGCGCCGGCACCCCGGTGATCAGCTCGAACTGGCGGAACGCCTGGTGCAGCAGCATGTCCAGGCCGGTCACGGTGATCCGGCCGGGCACCCCGCCGGCGGCCAGCGGCGTCGGCCAGGGATGGTAGATCACATCGAAGAGGACCGGCACGGCACTCAACGCGGCGGCGAAATGGTCGGCCCCGCCGGCCGGCACCGTCGACACCACCAGGTCCGCGCCGGCGCCGGCCTCGGCGACCACGTCGGTCGACCACTCGATCACCCGGATCGGCACCCCGAGGGTCCCGGCCACCTCGACCGCCGACGCCGTCGACGACGGCCGGCGGCCGGCGATCGCCACGTCGGCGGTGCCCAGCTCGGCCAGCGCGGCCAGCACCGCCGCCGCCGTGCCGCCGCCGCCCAGGATCAGCGCCGACCGCACCGGCGGCGCG